>PAQH01000156.1 GCA_002709225.1 Planctomycetaceae bacterium | reverse complement strand
CACCGAGACACAGCCGAGCGGCACCGAGACACAGCCGAGCGGCACCGAGACACAGCCGAGCGGCACCGAGAACTAGGAGTGGTGGGACAATGGATCTGATCGGGCGCGCTGGCGAGTCGAGAGGGCAAGCGGTGCCAATAGTTACCCGCTGTTTGACGGTCCTCCTCTGGGCGTGGCAGGTGACAGTGGCCCACACGGCAGGCCCTCAGCTGGTGGCGAATCCAGCCTTGCATTCGGAACCCTTTCAGGGGGCGTTGGCGCGGTTGGGGGATGGCCGGTTGTTGAATTGGTGGTCGGCCGGCAAGCAGGGGGCACAGCGGGCCCACGGCCGGTATTCGGACGACGAAGGGGCCAGTTGGACGGCGGAACGCGCGCTCTTTTCGTTTCCCGCAGATCGAGGGAACTGTGGCACCGGATATGTCAGTATCCTTGACCGCAGTGGCGGCATCCACCTGTTCGGGCTTGATTATGTGGGCACAGGCGAGGCCGGCTTCGACGATTGGGAGAATTCGAAGAGTTTTATTTACCACGTGGTCAGCCGCGACACGGGTGCGACCTGGTCGCGCGTCCAGCGTTGCAATTTTGGCTTCCTCTATACCGGGGCGGTCAATGCGGCGATCCAAACACGGTCCGGTAGATTGCTCGTTCCCTTAAGCTACTATTCCCGCCGCAAAACGGGAAAGTTCGTCAGCAAATTGTCGATTTCGGATGACCTCGGAGTGACCTGGCGTCCTTCGCAAGGTGAATGCGTGGTCGACAGTGGTGGCCACCTTTTGGAGAGCGGTGCTTGTGAACCGATTTGTATTGAATTGTCCGATGGCAGAATTTGGATGCTGATGCGGACGCAAACCGGCTACCAGCATGAAGCCTTTTCCTCTGACGGTGGCGATCGCTGGACGCCGCCCAAGCCTTCTCGTTTTGTGTCGTCGAATTCCCCGGGTGCGCTGTTGCGCATGCAAAGCGGAGATTTAGTTCTGGTGTGGAGTAATTGCCTGAGTCCCACCCATGAGGGGCAGGTGTTGACGAGTTACGATCGGCAGGTCTTGGCGGCTGCCGTGAGTGAAGACGACGGGAGGACCTGGACGGGCTATCGAGAGATCGCTCGTATCACCGATAAGTTGCGCGCTGTGTCGTATCCTTTCCTGACGGAGGCCAGGGGGAATGGCAAGCAGAACAAGGGCGAAAGCTTCTACTGCTTGACCGCTGGTGAGAAGATTCGCGTGCCCATAAATTGGCTTAAAGAAACGGCGGTGGTGGAACGTTTCGAGTCCGGTCTTGAACAGTGGGTGACCAGGGGGTGCGCAGGAGTCGACCTGATTGCGCACCCAGACCGTCCGCAAGACCAGGTACTACGGGTGCGGAAACCGCAGGCTGACGTTCCGGCTGGCGCATCGTTCAATTTTCCTTTTGCTACCCGTGGTCAGCTCACGATGCGTGTGAAGCTGCTTTCGGAAGAGCGTCGGCAAAATCGTCAGCACTGCTATTTCTGCCTGACGGACTTTTTCTCGCTGCCACGCTTGCCGCCCTTCGTCCCCGGGGGAGCGGCGGGGGGCTGGGGAACGTTTCCAGAAGGTGGGCGTTTTAAATTTCGGATTGCCCCGGATGGTGACATCAGTATCAGTTCGGCGCGGGGGCTTTTCCAGGATGAGTATCGGCGGACCGGGGGAACGTTGCTGCTCGACCAGTGGCATGACATCCAATTGCGATGGGATTGCGGCGCGCGGCGCTGCCGGCTCCTCCTAGATGACAAGGAGTTGGCGGTCCTCGACCAATTGTCACGCGCACGCGGGTTGTGTTATTTGCGCACGTGGATGACGGCCCAGGCACCAGAGTTTGCGGGGTTGTTAATCGAGCGAGTCGAAGTCAGCGCGGCGCGTTAGAAGTTCAATAGAGGCGGTTTTGATAAGCGTCGTCGATCGCCTGATCGAGCTCGGCCGCCGTTTGTTCGGTTTGCGTCTGATCTGCGAGCATTGTCCCAAAGGAAGCGAGCCGGTCACGATCGATTCGATAGGTGTCCTCCCAGAGCGCGGACCGCTTCACAGCTTTTCCACACTGCAGACAGGTCTTGGTGATTCGCACCAACATGCCTGTGGTGGGTGTCTGTCCCGCGATGGCGGTTGCCGCAAGGTGAGTATTGTCCTGCACAATCTCCGCCGTGCCGCTGACACGCAGCGTTTCCAGCACACCAGGCACCAGGAACAGCAATGCCACCTGGGGACGTTGTGTCGCATTCGTCAGGCTGTCCAGACGATTGTTGCCACGACGATCCGGGAGCAGCAGTGTCTTGGGGTCGATAACGACCACGGATCCCGGTGGGTCGCCGCGCGGCGACACGTCCAAGGAGCCGTCGGCATGCGAGGTTGCCAGGCAATAAAAACTGCTATGCTGAATGACGGCGATGCAGTGGGAATCTAATTCGGTAAGAAATTTCTGCTGCGACAGTTCCGAGGGAGCATCGTATAACGCCCGCAAAGCTGCAGGGTCGTCAATAGAGGGTTGCTGTTCTTCGGTCATTGGCTTTCTCCGGCATCGGCGATCGACCACGCCGCGTGTCTTGAGCGTAAAATACCAACAAATACCTTTATAGTGAGTTCGTCTGGGCTGCCGCGAGGCGCCGAGCGAAAGCCTCACGGTGTTGGGCGGAACCGCATTGACCGCGCGAAAACGCGTGTCAATAGACATTCAAAGTGTGCGTGGCAGAGTTTAGCTGTTGGCAATCGCCGTGTCACGAGTGGACCGAGCTCTGTCTGTGGGAGCTCCGTGGAGGATTCGGATGGAGATGAGAGAGACTAGGCCCGCCCGTGACGATGCCAACCATTGTTTTGTTTGTGGCGGCGAAAATTCTCTAGGGCTGAAGGTGTGTTTTCGGCTAGATGGCGATGTTTGTCGGGGTGAATTCACGCCGCGGGTCGAACACTCGGGGTACGACGGGATTACCCATGGGGGGATTGTGTTCAGCCTGCTCGATGATGTGATGGCAAATTGGATGTTTCTGCAGGGGCTGCGGTGCTACACCGCGAAGTGTGAAATACGCTTCAGCGAAGCGTTGCCGATTGGCAGTCTAGTATTACTGGAGAGCCGCGTGCTACGTCGGAAGCAGAAGTTGGTGGTGATGGAGGGCAGGGCGGTGCGTGCCGAGAATGGGAAGACGGTGGCAAGTTGCCAGGCCAGTTTCATCATGGACACTTCCGAGTGACAGCGACGAGAGGAGTGAGCGGCTGGCGATCGAGGTTGCCTTCCGCTGTTCTTTCACGGAAACTAGACTACGTTGTGTGGTCGCAGGTGGTGGAGCTGCCGCTGAGGCGTCAGGGCCTGTCAGCTAATTCGTTCGAAACATACTTGCAGAATTGAAGTGAGCTATGGCGCCAGGATCACGCTGCTCAGGACCAATCTCGCGGCGGACATTGTTGCGAGCGGGTGCACTCGCGCTAGGGGGTGTGACCCTCGCAGACATTCTGGCCGCCCGCTCTGCAACGGGCCAAAAGCCAGCTCCCGAGACATCGGTGATTTTGTTTTGGATGTGGGGTGGTCCCAGTCAATTGGAAACGTACGACATGAAGCCCAGCGCTCCGAGCGAGTACCGGGGCCCATTCGACCCGATTGCGACTGCGGTGCCGGGCATGGAGATGGTGGAACATTTTCCCCGTCAGGCCAAAATCGCCTCCCACTTGTCGTTAGTGCGTTCCTTACATCACACGATGTCAGCGCATAACGATGGCAGTATTGAAGTGTTGACCGGAAAAACACCCGCCAAACCAGACCCCACCTCAACTGCACGCAGCGAACATCCGGATTTTGGCATGTTGGCCGCGCGGATGCGTGGTCGCCGGCAGGATGGTCTACCGCAATACATCGCCGTACATCGCGCACCCTTTATGATTTCACCCTCCTACCTGGGCCTTGGATATCGAGCGTATGAGACGGGCGATCCTTCGGAAAAGGGCTTCGCTCCGAAGAATCTGAAACTGACCGCGGGAATCGACGAGCCTCGCTTGGAGTGCCGCAGAACGCTGCTGAGTCAACTTGACCAAATGCGTCGTGGTCTTGACCTGGCTGGGTCGATGGAAGGGCTAGACGCGTTTCGGCGGGACGCTTTTCATTTGTTGGCCAGTCCAGAAATGGCGTCCGCGTTCGATTTGAGTCGTGAAGATGAGAAGTTGCGAGATCGGTATGGCCGCCATCGCTGGGGACAAAATTGCTTGCTCGCACGTCGACTCGCGGAACGCGGTGCGGCGGTTGTCAACATCGACGCCACTGCGCCTTCTGATGAAAGCGCCTACTTCAGCTGGGACGACCATGCGGGGCCTTTTCACCTGGTGCACGCAAACTTGGAAAGATTTCCACAGTACGATCAGGCGATTGCCACGTTGATCGAAGACCTTAGAGAACGAGGGCTGGATCGCCGCATTCTGGTGGTCGCGGTTGGCGAATTTGGTCGGACGCCGCGACTCACGCGGCGCGCGTCGTTTCCCGGCAAGCCGGGAGGTCCCTGGCTGGGCCGTGATCATTGGCCCAGCGCGTTTAGCGCCCTGATCGCGGGTGGCGGGTTGCGCATGGGTGAGGTAGTCGGACAGACGAACTCTCGTAGCGAATACCCGACTCACGATCCGGTGACGCCGCAGGATTTATTGGCAACCATTTATCGTCATCTGGGCATCCCTGCGACCGCAACGGTGCCTGACTTTAAGGGGCGCCCTGTCCCGCTGCTTGCCGAAGGGCATCCTATTGCGGCGTTGCTGTGACGTGACAAGTTCAGAGCGCCAGATTCCGTGGACAGTATCCGCCTAGCGTTGTGACGTGTAACACGCTAGGCAACCCACCAGGCGTGTAGGAAATGGCCAGTACCGCGGATGTCATTGTCGTGGGCGGCGGAGTTACGGGGCTAACGGCCGCCTTGCAACTGCGGGAGCGTGGGGTGCGCGAGGTACTGGTCCTGGAACGACACACCGTGGGAGCGGGCCAGTCGGGTCGTGCAGCGGGGGTGGTGCGTGGGACGGTCCGCCATGACGTCGTGTCTCAAATGCAACTGGAGGGCCAGGAGTTTTTGGGCAACTTCACCGAGAAGTATGGGATTCCCCTTGATGTTCATCGGGTGGGTTATCTGTTGGTCGCGTCGCGAGAACATCGGTCCTATGTTCAAGCTACGCGGGCTGTGGCATCGCGCGCGGGATGTAACGTTCGTGAGATCGATGAGGCTACGGCCTTAACGCTGCAACCGGGGCTGGCGGATTCGCCCAGTGCGATCTACCTTCACGAGCCGGGCGGCGTTTACGTCGATCCAATGCCGGCGACGCATGCGATTCTGCTGGCGGCGCGGCAAGCTGGCGTACGGGTCATCGACGATTGCCCCGTACGCACACTGCGAACCGAAAAGGGGAAGATTCGCGGTGTGGATACCGAATCGGAACGTTATTCAGCGCCGGTTGTATTTCTGGCGACCTCGGTGTGGGCCCAGCCGTTACTGGCAACAATGGGTTGGGAGCTTCCCGTCCGTCCCCACGTTGCGGAAATGGCCTTTTTCCACGTGCCAGCGAGTTCGGATTTCCGTTTGAATTGCGTGCTCTTCGATTCCCGTGTTGGCCTTTACATGCGACCGGAAGAGCAGCGGCTGCTTTTTGTGGGCCGCCGTGAATCCGACTACTACGGGACGGACAAGGATCTGGTCGATCCGGACTGTTACCGGCAGACCGCGACCCATTCCGCGATTAAAGAGATGCACGTGCGCTTGGGTACGGCGTTGCCACCAATGCACGCCGGATTTGTTCATCGAACGTACGCCTGCACATATGACGTGACACCGGATGAAATGCCGATCCTGGACCGTTTCTGTGGAACAGAGGGCCTCTATTTCGCATTGGGTTTTAGTGGCGGAGGATTCTCGAGTGCGCCCTGGATCGCGAAACGGATGGCGGCCTGGATGGATCTCGGTGTGTCGCCACCGGAAATCGAGATGTTTCGGGCGGCGCGGTTTAACACGGGGCAACTGATCCGCTGGGCGAATACCCCAGCAGATGAAATGGGAGGAGCTGCGCCAGACGGATAAAAAGGTGGGTGGATTGGCCTGCGAGGAGGCCTTGGACGGTGGCAGCTGCGGCGAGTGTGTTACAGTACTGAGAACGGCCGGACAGAGTGAGAACCGTCGGAGTCCCTGGCACCAACGAGCTGAGCGCATGACGAATCGAAAGTTTGGAAACCGGCGAGTGGCGCTGAAAATGGGTGGGGCCGCGCTGGTCGGATTAACGGTTCCGGGGATGCCACGGTCATCTTCGGGCGAATCTGGGGCGTTGCGCACTTCGATTCCGCAGATTATGTCATTCGTCCTCGTGTTTCTCAATGGTGGCCTTAGCCATATCGATTCATTTGATGTCAAACCTGGCGCGCCGGAGTCGGTGCGGAGCGCTTTTGCGGCGATTGACACCGCGGTACCGGGCGTACAGTATTCCGAACACGTCCCGCTCCTCGCGCAGCGCGCCGGGAAGTATGCCTTGGTCCGCTCTATGTCGCACGGTGATCCAGGGCATCCCAGCGCGACACACAAAGTTATCACCGGTACAACGCTTCCCAATTTGCCGGAAAACGTCGGCATCGACAAACACGCCGGGCGCGATGATTTTCCTTGCTATGCGGCGGCAGTTAGTCGGTTTCGACCCGATTTGTCCGCCACTACACTGGGAGGGGTTCATCTACCTGCGTACATTCGGGGCGCATTTAACTGGCCGGGACAGAATGGGGGGTTCCTGGGCCCGCGTCACGACCCGCTGCAACTTTACAATGCTGGTGACAATTTCGACTACCGGCAGGAAGATTTTCGTCTACGACCCCAGGTATCGGTCGACCGACTGGCACAGCGGCGAACTCTGTTGACACAGTTTGACCAGGAGCGTCGGACGTGGGAACAACATCGTGTCACGCGGGCGTACTCGGATTATCAAGACCGCGCTTACGCGACACTGGATAACCCCCGCTTGGCGGATGCGTTCGATCTCGATCGGGAATCGGACACCCTGCGGGAACGTTATGGGAAACACGCGTTTGGTCAGAGCCTACTGCTGGCACGGCGTTTGGTGGGTGCCGAAGTGCCCGTCGTGCAGGCGAATCTGATGGGTTGGGATACCCACGTGAATGGATTCAATACGCTGTCCAATACATTGCTTCCCCCGTTCGACCGAGCCCTGGCGGCGTTTCTTGATGACATGCAGGACCATAACCTGCTGGAACAAACGCTGGTTGTCGTTACGGGCGAGTTCGGACGTACTCCGAAGATCAAGGTGGAACCAGGTTACAAAGTTGCCGGCCGTGACCATTGGCCGCACGTCTACTCCGCGATCTATTTTGGCGGGGGAGTTCAGGGTGGTCAGGTGATCGGCGCATCGAATCGATTGGGCGCGTATCCCGATTCGAATCCATTCACCCCGTACGATATGGGTGCGACCATTTACCATGCGTTCGGGATAGACCCCACACACGAAGTCGTCGACCAGGAGAGGAACCGCCGATTTCCTTTGAGTCGTGGAATTCCAATGCGTGCCTTGTACACGGCGTCGTGACGTTCCCAACCGCGCCCAGCGCCTTGGCCCAGCGCCTTGAATGTGGGTCCGCCGTTACGCTCCCGCGTCCGGCGTCAAGGGAGGGTGCTCCCGTGCCACACCATAGTCGCGGTCACCTACCGGTGGGTGACCCATTGGTCCGTAGGTACCGAATTCAGCGCATTGGTCTGAGCCGGGTACAAACTCGATGTGAATGCCGCTCGACGTGACCTCACAGCGATGGAACCCGAAGCGGGTGTCGGCGTCCGGCCAACGCTCTTGAAGCTGAGCCGTATTGCCCGCCGCCGGAGTTCGGTAAAGCCGAATGCCATCCACCAATTGCGGCGGACGTCCCGTATGGACATGGCCGCAAAAGAGAACCTCCACACGCGCTTCCTGGAGCAGACGCCAGACCCGCTGGCGGTGCGGTGGGTTGATCGAGAAATACCAGTTATCCCACTCGGTACCCTTTCGGAGGTCCCAGTCCGGCTCGTCGGGAGATTCCATGAATGGCCAATAATGCATCACCGCGACGTGGTGGTCAGCGGTCGGCAGTTGCGGAAGGCTTTCCAGAAGGTCCCAGAATGCTTGTTCCTGGGGCAAACCCGTGCCGGCGAGCGCTGCGAAAAAACCGGTAAACCGCACGTGACGATGCAGAAATGTCCATTGTAAAGGCCCGAAATAGCTGGCAAATAAGTCAAGCCGCTCCGCCGTCATATTGAGGTCGGGGTCATGCCAACCAAGCCCCTGGGGATCCCAACGCGGTTTACTGCCATTGACGCGCGCATGTTTGTTACCCACATCCATGTTGCCAGGAATCACGTAAGTCGGGAAAGGCATGGTCTTAAGGTCGGCCAGCGCCTGCTGGAATTCGTACTCATGCGTCTGTCCATCGCGGGTGAGATCACCGCCATGCAAGAGAAACTCGGCGCCGATCGCACTCATCTGCCGCTTGATGGCGGCCCAGCGTTGATTAATAGCGGGACGGAAACGATAGGATCTCGGCGTTCCCATGTGGCTGTCGTTGACATGGAGAAACGTCCATGGCTGGAAATCTACATTCATGTGACGGTTTACGTTATTGAGGAAGGGTGGGAACTTGCCACTAACCAGTGCGAATCGGGGAGCGAGTGACCGATCGGAGTCGGTTACTCGCATCGCGCCTGCCTGGTAACGAGTGACAAATGACTTCTGTCTTGCGGAAGCGACGCCATGCAGCGTATCGTTTGCGGTATAGTATAGGCGGGGAATGACGGGACCGCCCGTACCGTAGTCAACATCAGCCCATGGAGCAGACCATGATCACCACTCTGGGAAGTCGCCGTAAATGCTGTGACGGGCTTACGCGCAGGGAGTCGCTTCAGGCTGGTGCGCTCTCCATGCTCGGCGGGATGTTTGGGATGCCCCGGAACACGTCGGCTTTGGCGAACTCGGTTGCCAGCCACCCAGCCAAAGCACGCAGCGTGATTGTCCTTTATTTGCTGGGGGGCGCTCCGACGCAGGACATGTTCGACATGAAACCCAACGCACCGAGTGGTGTAGGGGGCGAATTTCGACCGATCGCTTCAAATGTGCCGGGAATGGATGTCTGTGAGTTGCTTCCCCGGTCTGCTCATTGGATGCATCAATCCGCCATCGTGCGGACGGTCAATCATAAGGGCGGTTGCCACAATCCGATGCCCAGTTTGACGGGATATCCAGAACCGCTTCCCTCGATCGGGGTGGTACAAGATAGTCTGCCTCCCAGTATGGGGTCTGTCTGTGATTATCTCCGCGAAGAACGAGGCGAGATTCCCACCTATGTGCACATGCCCTGCATGCTGGGCTGGGGGCAGCATATCAGGCGGGCGGGGCCGTACGGCGGTTACCTGGGGCGGCAATACGATCCACTGTTTACGGAGTGTTTACCAACCGCTGAGAAACTTTCGCCGAGCGAATATCATCCACAAGTCGTCCAGGGAACTCCGCAACTCCCCGCGGCGCAGCTGCCGCCAGGTTTGACCCTCGACCGGCTCAATCGTCGACGGCGGCTGACGGAACAATTTGACGACGGTCTGCGCCAACTCGAAGCCCGCGGAGAATTCGATCGGGCTCAGGACGGCGCGCTTACCCTGCTGACGTCGCAACGTGTTCGCAATGCTTTCAACGTGGAGAATGTCCGCCCGGAAGTGCGGGACAGTTACGGCCGCACTTTGTTTGGGAACAGCGCGCTCATGGCCAGGCAATTGGTCGAGCAGGGAGTCCAGTTTGTCAATGTCACATGGGATATTTTTTGGACCCGCCCGGCCAAACTCGATGGGGCGGGGTGGGACACCCATAGCCGCAATTTCGGGATCCTCAAAGATACCTTGTTGCCAAATTATGACCACACCTTTGGCGGTCTAATGGGAGATCTTGCCGCGCGCGGATTATTGGATGACACCCTGGTCGTCGTGATGAGTGATATGGGGCGGACTCCGAAAATCAACAAGAATGCGGGGCGTGACCACTGGACGTTTTGCTACTCGGTCCTGTTTGCTGGTGCCGGCGTTCAAGGGGGTACGGTTTTCGGCTCGTCCGATGCCCAGGCGGCTTACGTCAAGGATAAGCCTGTGAGTCCGGCCGACGTATGCGCAACCATCTATTCAATCCTCGGCATCGACCCCGATCAGCGGGTACCGGATTCCGCCGGGCAACCTGTGAGATTGGCTTTGGATGGCCAGGTCATTGAGGACATCGTCGGATAACAGGCGGCGACTTGCCGAAATTCAGCATCCAGTCAGGCGGGGCATTCAATGAAGCATATCGCGTTGATGCGTTTGGCGATCGGTTTAGTTGTCGTGGGCAGCGTTTTGCGATGGAGCTGGGCGCAATCCCAACCGCCTGTCGCTGGCGATTCGCCGGTGCGTTTGGAGGTCAACCCTGATCGGATCACGCTGGCAGGCCCGCGCGGCGCGCAACAGGTTCTCGTGACCGGGTTTTACGCGGATGGGACGTCACGCGATTTGACTCGCCGGGTTGTCTGGCAGGCGACCCCGCCAACAAGCGTAGCAGTGGATGTCCTCGGTCGCGTGACCGGGAAGCGAGACGGCTCCGGTCAGTTAGAGATACGTGTTGGAGGCCTGGAGGCCATCGTTCCGTTGTCGGTGACGGGCATGACCGACGAAGTGCCCGTAAGTTTCCGCCGGGAAGTGATGCCGGTTCTCAGTGCCGCGGGGTGTAGTGATATTCGCTGTCATGGAGCCCCCAGCGGGAAGAATGGTTTTTTGCTCAGCCTCTGGGGGTTTGACCCTGAGTTTGATTTTCGGCAACTCACGCGGGACGCGTTCGGCCGTCGTACGAACGCCCTTGAACCGGCCAATAGCCTGATCCTCTTGAAGCCACTTGCAGCCCTACCCCACGTCGGTGGTCGTCGTTTCAGTAGCGACAGTACGTGGGCGACGATCCTGCGCAATTGGCAGGGAGAGGGGCTGCGAGATGACCCGCAGCATGGCAATCTCGAATCCATCGAGGTGACACCCGACGTCCGGGTCTTGCATGCGCCCGCGGACGGGCAGCAGCTGGCGGTCTACGCAACGTTTCGTGATGGGATTTCGGTTGATGTTACCCAACTCACTCAGTTCACATCGAGCGACTTGGGTATCGCGGGCGTGGAGGAGTCCGGTCTGGTCCGGTTTCACGCACAGGGGGAGGTGGCGATTCTTTGCAGGTATCAAGGCGCTATGGTTTCAGCGCGGCTAACCCACATTGCCCCGCCCCCCTCGAACTACGCCTGGAAAGCACCCGCACCGCGGAACCCAGTTGACGAACATGTGTTCGCCAAACTCCGGATGCTCAATTTACCACCGTCCAATCCCAGCCAGGATGCCGCGTTCTTGCGGCGCGCCACTTTGGATTTATGTGGGCGGTTGCCCACGGTCACGGATCTCCGGCAGTTCCTCGCGGATCGCACACCCGACAGGAGGGCACGGGCGGTAGATCGATTGCTGCAGCGGCCGGAGTTCGCGGAATATTGGACAAAGAAGTGGATGGATGTGTTGCGCGTGAGTCGTGACTCAATTCAACTTGCCGGAGCCCAGGCGTATCAGAAATGGTTGCGCGAAAGGATCGCCGGAGACATGTCGTTTGCGGGTCTGGTGCATGCGCTGTTGACCGCGGAAGGGGAGTCCTACGGCGATCCGGAAGTGAATTTCTACTGCGTACCACCCACCCCCAAGACCATCACGGACCCGTTGTATTTGCAGAAGGATCTGGCCGAGTCAACGGCGCAACTTTTTCTTGGGGTGCGTCTGCAGTGTGCTCAGTGCCACAACCATCCGTTCGAACGCTGGACTCAAGACGACTATTTGTCGTTAGCTGCCTTTTTTACCCAGGTCAAACGGACCCGGCTGGGAAAGGCGGGGCCATCGGGGCGGCCGGATCGCCGCCAGATGGCCATTGCGCTTGATCCGCAGGCGGCGGAATTGGTGCCGCCGGGCCGGAACTCGGGCGTGATTCCACATTTTCCTGGCGAGCGGCGATTACAATTGCCGCCTGAGAGCGACCGCCGTCAGGCACTGGCCACCTGGCTTGTCTCACCCGAGAATCGATTTTTCGCGAAAGCCGTTGCCAATCGGATTTGGTACCACCTGCACGGCCGTGGGATCGTGGAGCCTGTCGACGACATGCGAGACACCAATCCGTCTGTCAACGACCGGTTGCTGGAGTGGTTGGCGCATGACCTCGTGCGTAACAACTACCAGTTGACGCCACTCATTCGCTCAATCGTACTCTCCGAAACCTATCAGTTGGCAACGCAACCTAATCACTTCAACAGAAACGATGGTAAGTATTTTTCCCACATGACACCCCGGCCACTGCCGGCCGAGGTCTTGCTTGACGCCATCTGTGATGTCACCGGTGTGCCGGAAACGTTCGCGATTATGAAGGATTACACGATCGGCATTCCCACCGAAACATTGCATTTGCCTCGGGGTACACGGGCCGTTCAACTCCCGGTGAATGACATTGTCACGTTGATTAATACTTCCGGGAAATATGTGCGGTATGAGTCACATCCATTCTTGCGTGTCTTTGGTCAGCCGAACCGGACACAGACGTGCGAATGCGATCGAGAGCAGACCTTCAGCCGGAAAAAGGCCCTCGAGTTGATCAGCGGGCCACTTGTCTCAGAAAAACTGACTGCGAAAACGAATATTCTAACGGAACTCTTGGATGGTAAGATGCAGCCACGTGAGATGCTCGAGACGCTTTATCGCAGGGCGTTATCGCGGGACCCAACGCCAGAAACGGCGGAGCGGTTGATCGATTATGTCACCACGAGCGACAATGCACGGGCGGCTTGGGAGGACATTTTGTGGACCCTGCTAAATTCGCAAGAATTCATCTATCAGCATTAGAGTCGCGTGTTGCGTTTGCCTGACACACCGCTGCGTTGGCGGGACTGCCACGCCGCGAGAACATCAATGGGTCATCACGTAGGTGACGATATTGATTCCTAAGGGATAGGAGACACGTTCGGAGTATTGTTTGAAGTAGTCGCTGTTCTCTCCCTCGCGTTCCCACCCGTCACCGATGTCGTTGTTGTGGCAGAAGAGTGCCATCAAGCGGCCGTCATCGGTCTGTAAGCCCCAGAAGTGCGGATCTTCGTCACCTTCGGGGTCGCCGTGCCAATATTCAAAACTGTCACCTTGCTGCCAGGCAAAGATGCTGGGAACCTGCAGCCTTCCTTTGAGCTCGTAGACGATGTGGAAGATCTCATGATCCCGGGTCAACTCTACAGGCTCTCGGTCTGGGAAGACGCGTTTAATCTGCGAGCGGACTTGCTGCCATGCTTTGCGGGTCCAAAAATCATCAGCGAGCAGGAACCCCCCGTTCAACAAATAGCGACGCAGGCCCAACACCTCAGACTCCGTGAGAACTAGATCGCCGGGGTTTGACATGTAGACTAAGGGGTGTTTGAAAAGCTCCGGGTCGTCGAGACGTACAACAACACCATTGGGGTCGACGCGGAATGTCGTCAGTTCCTGGAGACGCGCCGAGAAATTCCAATCGCAGTCCGGAAAATCGTTATTCCACCCACCGCGTCCGCGGAAGCCTCCGGAATTGTATCGCACGCGCGCAAAAGTGAAGACATCACGTTCAAAACCTGGTTCATTGTTCCACGTGGGGTAGTCTTCGCGAACCGCCTGTCGGAATCTGCGCTGAAAATTGTAGGTGGTGGCGGCAATAGCAGTCCCCACACTAATGGCCAGGCTGAGCGCGAACCAGAAAAGTGGGTGAGATCGAGATGTGAACTGCACGGGCGCGATGCTTTCGAGAAGTAAGCGAACGGGCGCAAGCCACCTCCCAAGATTTCATTCCCGCGGCCGAGTGTCAAGGCGCGGCGATGGTGAAACAGGCGGAAACGCCAAGAAGAGACTGTGCTGCGGTCCGACACACGGGTGGTAGAGTCCTCTTTCACGGGGCTAGGCGTAGTTCAGCTAGCGGCGTGGTCGAGATCGCGGGACAGTTGGGATGCGAGCGGAGGGGCACAGACGAACTCAACATCACAGTTCTCACGACAATCCACAATCTATTCCGTAGCGACCCAAACTGGGCTCCGAACGACATCGTTGTGGCGGTGAATGGCGGAGGCTTTGCGCTGATCAACGTGTGGGTGAACAAGCAAATCACGCTGCCACAAGAACTCCCAGCTATCGATAACACCGTCATCGGAGACCATCTTTGGCTCTGATCGCAAAACGGGTTCGCGCGTGGTCGAAAAATGGATGCCTTGGAGCGTTCCAGCCTCCAGCATTAGGCGGTCCTTCCCGCCAGAGGGGGATCCGGCATCTCCGCAATACACCTCGTAATCCTGCAACTGGCTGGGCGGTTGTAGAACGGTGGTCCTCGTCAGGCGGTTGGTGAGACCCGGAGTAACGGCCACACGCTCGTGTAAACAACCCGCGGCGCCAAGCATCTGGTTTGCATCAGGCCGTGCTACGATCTTCACCAAATTCTTCACAACGGCGCCAGTTCCCAGGACAAAGGGACCGGTCAAAAACGCTAGTTCGACGCCCGCGTCACGGCTGAAAGGACACCGGCGGGAAGCAAATTCACCGGGTTTGTCCCTCCGCGGTTACCCTGGGTGGGGTTCCACCTAATTTGCTCGGATGCACTCGTTGGTAACGCGTACGTAACTAACGTGGGCAAGCGGAAGGCGGGGCCGCAGACGCATTGGGGCAAGATCCCTGGAATACACAGACGGCTTCGAGAGATGAGGGAAGTTTAGCGAAAGCAGGGTGGAGACAAAGCGCAACCGATGCGTACGGTACAGAGGCGCTCGCCTTGCCCTCAGTGGGGTAATTGGGCGTGGCCGCCAGCTCTGGCGGCCAGCTCTTGCGAGGGGCACGATCCGCTGTTAGAAGCATGCATGACGACTGGGTTTCTCTCATCTAGGATTTGAAGGAAAGGCCTGTTATGCGTTGCGCACTGTTCTGTGTCTTGTGCTCCATTTCCGCCACCTCGATTGGCGAATCTCACCCGCGCATCCGGCGGGCGCTGCAATTCCACGTCTCCTTTGACAAAACCGCTGACGCGGATACAGCGGGTGGTGATAAGCGGGCGTATACTGCCCAGACGCTACAACGCGAAAAGGTTCGTCCTGGGCTGGGGCGTGCGGCGTTGCGTTTGGACCCACAGGGTGGACGTTATGGTGGCGGCCTTGATTTTACAGGGAAGACCACGGAGCTGCTTTTCTACCGAGGTGCCGGCAACCTTCCTCAACGAGAAGGTGGGTTCAGTGGCACCTTCTGTCTGTGGCTACGGGTGGCTCCCAATACGCAGCTACCGGATGGTTTCGTTGATCCTCTACAAATTACTGATAAGAAGTGGAACAGCTCTTCTTTCTTCGTCGATTTCACCAAGGAAAAACCGCGTCAGTTCCGCCTTGGCGTGTTTTCGGATTACCCATTCTGGAACCCACAAGACCGTAAATGGGAGCAAATTCCGAAGACCGAACGACCGCTGATTGGGGTCCCAAACCCTCCCTTTCGGCAGGATACGTGGACCCACGTGGCGGTGACCTTCGCAGACTTTAACAAGCAGGGGAAAACTGGTGTGGCTACGCTATTTCTCAACGGAATAACGGTGGGCACGCTGCGTCGACCACAACAATTTACTTGGGGGACAGAACGCCTAGCGATCATGTTGGGTATCAACTACGTGGGCCACCTCGACGACCTGGCCATCTTCGACAGGAACTTAACGCCTGGTGAGATTGACACGATCGTGAAACTTCCGCAAGGGATCCGCTCCCTGGGCCCCTAGAGGGGTTCCCAGCGTTCGCTGCCTTGCCTAGAAATGGGCGCGAGGCCCAGGCGGGGCCTCCGAAACGTGTCCAGGGGTGCAACAAACGTGGAGACCTGTGCTATACTACCCGCCTGACTCGTTGGCCTGGCGTTGATCTGCGGTGCGGTAACGCGTCGTAATGAGGTCGGGGGCGTGATAAGCGAAAGTCGCTTATCCTCAACGAACTGCTGAGAGGTCTGTTCTGTTTTCTTTTCTCGGGATGCGTATCTATGCCACAGGGAACGATCAAGAAAATCGTCGCCGACAGAGGTTTCGGGTTCATTACACGGGATGGTGGGGATATCTTCTTCCACTTTTCCGCGGTCGTCGAAGCTACATTTGAGGAATTGCAAGAAGGGCAGGCGGTCGAGTACGAAGAAGGTACCGGCCCCAAAGGTCCTCGAGCCGAGAACGTACGGCCCGTCTAGATCAAGTTTGGTCGGCGCGTTCTCGCGGCTGCCTGTAATGGCCCCGCGCACTGTGGGGCAGCAGCCATGCGGTAGCGAGGGACCAGGCGCCGAGTCGGATTTCTAGACAACCTCACGCTCCGATTACGATCTGCGACAGCGCCCCCAGTGCGCCGTACCAGTCGGCCGTATCTGTTCGGCCCGGAACATCCGTCAGCGCAACTCGGCGGTGTTGCCATGCTGCGAGTAACGTTGTTAATAACGCTCGGTGGCCTCGCCTGGCTCGACAACCTGGCGACCGGCGATGAACGCGCGGTTGTCCGAGATTTGAGTGCGCGGTTCGAATTGGCTCGCAATCGTGGTGACTTGGTGGCGGCGCGGAAGTTGATCGCCGACGGCGCCACGTACTACGACGTTGCCGGCCGGGACGATCGGTCGTTGCTCTATCACCTGGCGGTCATCGCGCGCCAACGGGCCGCTGCGGGACGGGAGCGACTGGAGCCCGTTCGGATCATCAGTCGCCGATTGACACTGCGCGGCGACGTCGCCGTAGTCACGGAGCTGATGGGGGCGACCGCCGCGATCGTTCCCGGGGTGAGGATCGCGCCGCGGCGGCGCACGATCGTCTGGGCAAAAGAGCTGGGGCAATGGAAAGTGTCTCACGTCCATACGTCGGCCTACAATGTGTGGGAATCCGCGATCGAGGTATTTGAAAACGCCGATCTTGATACGCCGCCTCCCTTCAACGGAGTGGTGTTTGTGGGCAGTTCGAGCATCGTCGGTTGGAAAACACTAGCGGATGATTTCCCGCAGGCAACCACAACACGCCGTGGCTTCGGTGGATCGGACATTATTGATAGTGTTGCTTATGCGCATCGGATCGTCACACCGTACCGACCGCGGCGCGTCGCACTCTACGCCGGGGATAATGACATTGCCCGCGGCAAAACGCCCGAGCGGGTGTTCGCAGACTACAAGCTCTTTGTAGCGACCATCCATGCGGTGTTGCCCGAGGCGACGATCGGATTTATCGCGATCAAGCCGAGCCTGGCGCGTTGGAATATGTGGCCGCAGATGAAGATCGTGAATCAACAAATCCAGCAACACGCCGCAGCGCATGCGAGGCTCGATTTTTTGGACATCGCGTCGGCCATGTTGGGCGACGACGGGCGGCCGCAAGAACACTTGTTCGTGCGCGACGGATTGCACCTCAGCCCAGACGGCTATGCCCTCTGGACCCAGGTGCTGACCGCTTGGGTTAATGCCACACCGTGAAAATGTCGCGAAATTCCGCTGCGAAACCAATCGTCATCGGATGCCTGTGCCCGGCCGGGCCGGGAAATCCGTCAGCTGCGCCAAAAGGTTGATTCACGGGTGGGTTGATATCGCACAGCCAAGTGGGGAGTTTCCAGCCGTTTTTGCCCCTGAAAGAGCGATTCGATGCCGGCCGCGGTCATGCCCGTAGTCAGTAACGTTCGCTCGACGGGGTACGGTGACTGATTGGTCTTAAAGAGGGTTTCTATATGGTGCACCTGTGGGTTGAAGAAGTTCCGCATTGAATAGTACGGCAAATAAAAGAGCAGGGAAAAGATGTCACCACCCTGCAGCCTGGCGGCAATGGTCCGGTCACCCACGATTCCGGTGTTTTTCTCTCCTCGCCTTCCCTGAAACTGCACCACCGTGGCTTTCAAACCGTCGGCATATTCGAAGCGATAGGCGTACGATTCGGGAGCCAGTCGCCGCATGTCATCAAGATTGGGAAAGACGACTCCATATCCCGAACGAACTGGATTGATGGTGTCACAGCGCGATAACGCAGATCGCATCAATTCCCGATCCCAGCCACCGTCTTTCCAAGTGCCCGCTTTCAACCCACGCCAAAACCGATCGCCGCGCATCGCTTCGACGGCGCGAATGCCGGTTTCTCCACCGCGCCTTCTTTCCAGGATCGACTGCATCGCCTCAATGATGTGGATGTCGCCACCGTCGATGCCCCCATCCGCCACGGCCACCGCCTCAGTGACCACGGCATCCTGGGGGAGCTCGCGGGAGGGGAGGCGCCGTGAGACAGGTAGTGACGAGCCCGCCATGAAGCCAAACCCAAGCTCACGTGACGTCGCTACCATCTTCTTCGCCCAGTCCCAGTTCCAGGAGAGATGTTTGTCGCTAAACACCGGCGCGGTGCGCCCGCTTTTGCGAAACACGTCGACAACCTGTTCGAAATATTCATAACGCGGATAGAGTTTCTGGCCCTTCTCATTGATGGGATAATCACCGTGTTCCCCGATTAGCAGGACGCCATCAACCGCTAATTCAGAACCTCCTTGTGTTAACGCGTCCGCGATCGTGGGATACAGTTTCATTTGCGGGTAGCGTTTCACGCGTTCACGGCTCAAGTCGTTCTTGCCGACCTGTTCCACATACAAGGATACGACATCGAAATTAGGCTGGTGGTGTTTGCCTTCCCAACCGTAACCCTCGAGGAAACGGTCTACGATGTGTTGGGAATGTGAATATTTGAAATAGATCGTCGTCAATGCGGCCAGCCGCGGTCGGCGAGGTGCGGCTCCATAGGCCTGGCTGCCCAAGACGACCGCTCCTGGTACTAGCGACATGATCTGACGGCGTGAATAGCGCATGGGCAACACGTTCCTTCTGCTTGAGGTTGAACCGAGTGGAAGCGTGCCCCCAGTTAACTGCAAGACGCGTCCCGCTGCAATGCGCCGAGGTGGACTACCGCGCAATCAACTGGACGGATCCGCCTGAGAGGGGCGTACCCGCATGATGGGTGTACCATCGATTTTAGGAATCGCTGGGTAGCTCGCTGATGACTTCGTCGTAGTAACTAGGTTCCGGTTCCGTATCGCCGCGTTCCAATACTCCGGTTTGTTGGGTGTCTGCGCCACGCATCCAGGGCGCTAGCGTCAGTCCGCCTTGAGCGAGGTGGGCGCCGGAGAAATATTCGACACGCCGCACATATTGATCCCGATCGTAACGCACCTCGGCCTGCACGCCTTCCCCAGTTAGAGAGCTTTCCAGAGGGGTACTGACGACCTCCCAGAGGCCGAGCGTCACGACATCTCCCACCGCATGTACGGTGGCGCGCCCTACACGTGCTGGTAGCGAATAGCCCTGCTGAAATGAAAACACGTCTCGATCCCCCAGTTCGTCGCTGGACTGATGCACGGGTGGCCCCAATTCTGCGATTACCTGCGCCCGAGAGACTCCCAGCGATAGTACGGACAGGTCCTTCTTGTCGGGGGCGCGAGCCGCCATCATGACGGAACATCCGCTGGTCCCCATACTGCAGATGAGGACGAGAGCCAATAAGGCGAGGCGAGGCATAGGGCACCAGTGCGCGCGGGGCGGAAAACTGCCAGTGGCGGCGGACAATACCGCATCGACTGGTGGGCGTAAAGGTCGTTTTGCGCCCTGGACCTTTACCCTCAGGACCGGCTGGTGGGGGTGCGCTCAAATGCGAAGTGTGGGTGCGCTGTGCGGAGCGCTGAGGGCCCGAAGTGAGGTGTGTAAATTTCGTCAAGATTTACACAGCGCGCGACAGCTTCCCCGCAGCTATACTGGCCGCCAACACACGTCATAAGGCCGTGCCACAGGAGACAACCATGCATTGGCGCTCGTATAGATCTCGCCAAATTGGCGGTGTCGTGGGGATCGTTGGGCTGTTGCTTTTGGGGTTGACGCTCGGCGTCACACATCTCCTTAAAACGCGCAAGGGAAGCCTGACGATCTCACTGCACCAGTCTGAGATTCGGGCCGGGGGAACAATTGCCGGTGTCGTAAGGATCGATCCGCGTCAGGACCTTACCGCAGAACGTATCACCCTTGTACTCGTGTGCCGAGAAACGTGGGATGAGGTCAGGTACGATTCCGAGGGATACGAGGAGACACGCAGCCAATCGCGCGAGTGTCACTCCCAGACACTCACGATTACTGAGGCGATGCAACTTGTGGCGGGCCAAGAGCAGGAGGTGCCATTCGAGTTACCGCTTCCTGCGACGCTCCCCCAGGCAGAGGGGTCCAGGGCGCGGCGTTCCCGCTCCAGCGGTGAAGTACGTGGGCGGAGAAGCTGGGTACGCAGTGCCAGCCGTTTGCAGTGGAAGTTAACTGCCAATATGGAGCTGGCAGGGATCGACCTCGATACGACGCACCATTTTTAACCTCGCGCCTTCGAAACCCGCGACGGGCACCGATGCCGAGCGAGGTGCGGCCCACCTGCCGATGGGTGTATGCAAATCTGTTCGGCGCACCAGTGGTGGCTGGCATTTCACCGGGGGGCAGCGCTCGGCAGGATTGCCCAGGGGTCCGAGGGGCGAGCGCTGGACGCCCTGGCGAGTTGTTCGTCACGGTATGGCGCCCGTGGCCGACTCGCCAGGTTCGCTTCCACTTGGGATAGCGTATCCATGCCCAACAAGGCGCAGCTAACGCGTGGCTCGGAGAGGACGAAACGGACGGCCACCTGGGGGAGCGTCGTTGTCTCCTCATCGAAAAGATAACGATACGTTGAGGCGTGCGCGTGGAGTCGTTGTTCCTCGGTCGACCCGCCGGCGCCCTTCGGTGTGAGAACGCCACGGTGGAGAACGGATCTGGCGACGATTCCGACACCGTGTTCTGCGGCCAACGGGATTACACGATCGGCCATCGAAGGGTCGAGTAAACTGTAAGCGATCTGTAAAACATCAATGCGGGGGTCATGTAAAGCGGCTAATGCTTCTGCTTCGCTGTACACGGTGGCCCCGAGATAGCGCGCGTAGCCGGCGGCGCGGGCATGTTCCAGCGCATCGACAAACTCTCCCCTCTCCAGCACCTCAGCCGAAGCGGAGTGGACCGAAAGGACGTCGACCCAGGGACTGTCCAACATCTCCAGGCTGGTTTCCAAAGAATGCTTGACGGCGGACCGGAGGTCTGTCGCGTGTTGGTGCTGCGGCCCACAGGAGACTTTTGTCATCAGGATGATATCGTCGCGTCGTCCGGCGATGGCCGCACCGACAATACGCTCGCTGTCGCCGTAGCCGCGCGCCGTGTCAATCACGTTAACTCCCATGCTTAACGCCCTGCGTACAATTTCCACGGCCACGTCCCGCGGCGGAAGATTGGCCTGGCCTTGGACGCGGATCCCGTATTCCTGCCCTATCTCAACACCTCCAAAACCTAGTTCGGAAATCAACAAGCCGGTACGGCCGAGGGTGCGGCGTGGGATCGTGTGCATAGCGTCGTTGTTGCGCTACTCCGGGACTTGCAGTGCGATATCCGCCATCACAGTCCTGACGGGCGGCGCAACCCGGCTCCGGGCAACGGTCAAGGACACGCCCGGGCGAGCCGACGCAGATCACGCTGCAGCGGTGTAGTGGCCAAACGGGGGTGATGGCGTAGAAATCAAAACTCGGCTGGACGCCGAGTCACATAATACCGGAAAATCGA
Organism: Planctomycetaceae bacterium; assembly: GCA_002709225.1. GTDB lineage: Bacteria > Planctomycetota > Planctomycetia > Pirellulales > Pirellulaceae > UBA9264. The sequence goes on along the minus strand of PAQH01000156.1, from coordinate 17,297 downwards.
ATCACGCGAAGGAGGTGTGCGCCAGCTCGAGTTGGCCGAGCGGCCTCCTTCAATTAGGGAGCTGAGTGGCTTTGTCATGATACGTCGCTGCTGGAAACTTTGGGTCGGGCTTGTCTGCTGGGTTACGCTGGCGGGATGCCAGGCCCACGCTCCCGCTGATCCTGCCGCAAACCTTGAGGAATTGGGGGCGACGATAGATCGCGACGAACTTGGACGGATTGTCGCGTTGCGTTTTCGCGTCAAGGCGATGGTCGATGACGACGCGTTGCGCCACGTGGCGGCGTTGCAGTATCTCACTACCCTTGACCTCGATCGCACTCCGATCACGGATGCTGGACTCGAGCACCTCAAACGACTCACACGTTTACGTGAATTAGCTCTGCGTGGGACACGCGTCACCGGGCATGGGTTGACGCATTTGGCTGCCTTGAGTGGGCTTGAAGAGCTGCAACTCGCGTCCTGTGGGCAGGTGACCGATCGGGCGCTGCCACCCCTGAAAAAACTTAAGTCCCTCCGAAAACTTGCGGTTGGTGGAACACGCCTGACGCCGGCCGGTCTGCAATCCCTCCGTGCGAGTATGCCTGACTGCGAGATTTATTGATGTCCCTTTCCCTGCCCGTTCACGGTTCCGGGGTAACGCCGGTTAGGCAACTGCCCCGCTCGCTGCGAATTACTTCACACTGAGTTAACAACTTCACGCTGAGGAGGCCCGCCATGCCACCTGTCCCGGATAGATCGATGTACCTGCGACATATTCGACAATACGCCCAACGCTTGGAGAACGGGAGACAGGTACCACGGACCACCGACGCCTGGGAGCGGCAGCGTCAGGTGATCCGCCGGGCGTTGCAACAATCCTGGGGTGGCAAATTCCCCCGACAACCCGGCCCTCTGCAAGCGCGCGTCGTGGAACGTCTGCCCCGAGATGGGTACCACCTAGAAAAACTTTTCTTCCAAACGTGGCCGGGCGTCACCATGGCTGCACATGCTTACGTACCCAAGGGGCAGGGACCGTTTCCGGCAGTGCTCTGTGTGCATGGGCATTGGCCGTTGGCGAAGCAGGAGCCTCGCGTCCAGGCACGCAGTATTGGGTTAGCGAAACTTGGTTTTTTCGTGCTGGCGGTGGATGCGTTTGGCGCGGGTGAACGGGGGAATGAGCCCGCCTTGGGGGAATATCACGGAGCCACGGTGGCGTCGACCTTATGGCCGACTGGACGGTCGCTGTCCGGTGTTCAGGTGTATGAAAATATGCGCGCGGTTGACTATCTCCAGACGAGGTCCGAAGTCGTGGCCGATCGTATTGGCATAACTGGTACCAGCGGTGGCGGCAATCAGACCATGTATGCAGGCGCGTGGGATGAGCGATTTCGCTGCGTCGTTCCGGTATGTTCCGTGGGATCCTACCAGGCCTATCTGGGAGCGGCTTGCTGCATGTGTGAAGTAGTCCCCTCAGCGATCACCTATACCGAGGAGTGGGGTGTCCTGGGACTGATCGCGCCGCGTCCTTTGCTAGTCATCAACGCGACACGCGACGCCGTTCAATTTTCGGTGCGTGAAGCGCAGCAAACCGTCAAGAAAGCGAGTTCGGTCTTTCAACTATACGGCGGAGGCGACTTGATCAAACAGCTGCCAATTGATTCGGATCACGATTACAATCAACCGATGCGCGAGGCGATGTACGGTTGGATGACTCGGCATCTTAAGGGTGAAGGCGATGGAACGCCGATCCCGGAGCCTCCACTACAGACCGAAGACCCACAGACGCTGTGTTGTTGGACGGACAGGGCACGGCCGCGGTCCTTTGTCACATTGCCCCAATTCGCGGGTCGGCTGGCTCGATCTATCACTGGAAGGAATCGGCTGCCTGTCGACACCACGCACTGGGAGACGGAACGTCTTTGGCGCAGCGAGGGGTTCGGCCGCGCGTTTCGCGAGGTGGCACCCTGGCCGCAGACGACCGTCGCCGGTGGCGCGGCTGAGGCGGGGATACATCAGGTCGTCTCCGAGCCCGGTATGGTGGTGACATTTGAGCGTCGGCTGCCTCCCGGTATTCCACAAAAACGGCTGTTGGTGCTGGACCTGGATCGCACTTCGGTGGCCAGGAAGAGCACGCTTACAGAATCGGTCTTGGCGGAACAAATTGAAGTCGTCACTGTCGAGTTAAGGGCCACTTTGCGCAGCGCGCCGGAGGATGATCACATTGCCGGGGCGGTGGATCATAACAGCGCGCAGTGGGGGTTGTGGGTAGGCAGGCCGCTGCTGGCGCAGTGGGTGCGCGATGTGCGGGCTGTTTTGAGCGTCCTCCCGCAAGACCAGCTGACGCTTGCTGTGGCGGGCGTTGGCTCCGCCGGGATGGTCGCGCTTTGTAGTGCTGTGGCGGATGGGCGGATCGGTGAAGTGGCGTTACTGGACAGCCCGTTGACGCTGGTTACCGACAAGCCGCGGCACGAGGGCCGAATCGGCATACTGGTTCCAGGAATGCTGGGTAAGATTGGGGACGTTCCGCAGCTGATCGCGCTCTGCAGCCCACGGAGAATCCTCATCGCGGGTGGCCGATCGGGCGCGGGCACCTCTCTCCCGCCGGCTGCCCAGGAAGCGTTGACGGCCTACCCACGGCGGGTTTACGAATTGGCGGGTGCGTCCAATCAACTTGACGGACACCCGGATGTCGATGAGAAGGCAATCACCACCTGGCTGGCAAGTCCGGTCGGACCAAGCGACTGACCCTGCATTTTTTGCTGCTTGTCCACTGTCAATCTTTTCCTTTGTCGGCCGATAGGGTTATTATGGGAGCAAGAGAAGGAGCCGATCCGCATGCCGCAATACGACCAACCGGGCCCATCACCGGAACGCCGGGAAATCTTGCGCACGGGCTGTCTCGCCGGTGTTGGCCTAACACTGCCGAGTTTGCTGGCGGCGCGCGAAACTCGGGAGGCACCAGTGGGCCGCGCGTTTGGGCGCGCGAAACAGGTCATCATGTTATTCTTGCATGGTGGGCACCCGCAGCAGGAGACGTTTGATCCCAAACCAGACGGTCCAGCCGCTGTCCGAGGTGAATTCGGGGCCATCGCGACGAGTGTCCCCGGAGTGCATTTCTCGGAATTGCTGCCCCGAACGGCAACCATCATGCATCGGATGGCGGTTGTCCGGTCGATGACACACGACAATCCGAATCACGTGCAGGCGTGCCTGCCTGCGCAAACGGGACACAAACATCCGCCCCAATTCGCCTCGAGAGGTGATTTTCCGCCCTCGGACACGGATTTCCCGCCTGTTGGGGCCGTCCTCAATCATCTGCGATCGCAGCAGTACGAGTTGCCGGCCTGGGTCCGAGTGGGGCCACTGATGCGGCGCAGCAATGGTACGACGTTGCACGGCCAGCACCCCGGCCTGCTGGGTAAGCGAAATACAAGCTTCGTCGTGGACCAACCACTGCTACCCAGAGACGCAAAAATTCGCGTGCTGCAACCCAGAACGGGCCTGGATCAGATGCGTTTTGGCGACCGGGCGGCGTTGCGCGCGGAATTGAACCAGCTCCGTAACGACAGCCGTCGGGTCACAGCTCAAAGGGATTTAGACGTATTCTATCGGCGAGCTGTTAATCTTTTGAGCGCCCCGAATACAAAAGCGGCGTTCGATTTGCGACGGGAACCCGAGGCATTACGGGCACGCTACGGGGCGACCGAGTTTGGGCAGCGTTGCTTACTTGCGCGGCGACTCGCCGAGGCAGGTGTTCCGATGATTAACGTGAGCTACTGTCACACGCCTGCGGGTTCGTGGGACACGCATAGTAAGAATTTTTCAAAAATGAAACGGCAGTTAGCGCCTGATCTGGACACCGCGCTCACCGCGTTGCTGTCCGATCTCGAAGAACGGGGTATGTTTGACGAGACCTTGGTGATGGTCAATGCGGAATTTGGCCGGACGCCAAAAATCAACGGTAACGCGGGCCGAGATCATTGGCCCTGGGTCTATTCGCTCGTTTTAGCTGGTGCAGGGATTCGTCCGGGAACGGTCTACGGCGCCTCGGATCCGTCTGCAGCTTATCCCGCATCGCAGCCGCGCGATCCGGCCGACATGGCGGCGACCCTCTATCACCTCTTGGGTGTCGATCCAGATACGCGGATCTATGACACACTGGGGCGGCCCCATTCCCTGGTGACTGGGAGCCCCATATATGAGATTCTTTCCTGAGGCAAGAGTTCCGAGGCTGGTGCCACACGGGCGCGCATGTTAGCGCGCGTCCAGCGGGAGGTCGGCTAGGCGACGCGGTGATGGGCGACGAAGTCCTCATCGAGTTCAATACCAATCCCGGGCCTCTCGGGAGGGCGCACCCGTCCACCGTTCGCGTTCACCTGTTCAATAATGTTGAGAGGTTCCACCAGCAGTTGTGAGTGGAAGAGATTGGGCGTGGTGTCGTACTCGAGCATAGGTTCGAATTGGTGCAAACCTCCCGGCAGGTCAGGTATGACTGCCAACAAATGCATGTCTACCGCAATCAGCACATCTGATCCCCAGACATGGGGAATCACGGGTGTGCCGAAGGCATGAGCCATGGAGAGAATTTTCATGAATTCACTAATACCGCCCGTGGCGGCCACTTCGGGCTGCAGGATGTCGACGCATTCCCGTGTCAGCAACTCCCGATGCCCAAAACGGGTCCACTCGGCTTCCCCGGCCGCAATCTGCAGGCCCGCGAGCGCCCGACGTACCGTACGGTACCCTTGATAATCCTCGGGCATGATTGGTTCTTCAAACCAATAGAACCCCAGGTCCCGCAAGGCGTTTCCGATTGAAATCGCTTCACCAGGGCTATACGCGTGATTGGCGTCCGCCATTAGTTTGATGCCGCTGCCAGCCGCCAGTTGCACCGCGGTGGCAAGGGAGGTGTCGCGGGCGACACCCATACCAATTTTCATCTTTAACGCCCTAAATCCCATTTCCACGATACGCCTCGCCTCTGCGGCGTAGGATTCCTCCAGGTCGTCACGTTTCTGAAACATCATTCCGTAGCCATACGCTACGTAATCATCACGGCATTTGCCCCCCAGGAGTTGATAAAGCGGCAGACCTGTGCTTTTACCGAGGATGTCCCAGAGCGCGATGTCCAACCCGGAGATCGATGCAATCGGCATTCCTTTTTGGCCGTGATCTCGCAGGTGATTGTAGAGGTCATGCCAGATCGCATTGACGTCGAGCGGGTTACGTCCTGTCAGTAACGGCGCCAGGACGTGGCGGACAATGGCCTGGTTGGCGAACGCGACATTGCCCGCCCCAAAGATCTCTCCAATCCCGGACAACCCTTCATCCGTATCGATCCGGACCAGGTGCGCGGTTCGCTGGTGGTAATACCCCTGCGCGTACCCGAGTGGTTCGTCCATGTCGTATTGCAGCACGATCGACTCAACATTCGTGATCCGCATCATCTCGCTCCCCGGAGGATCAGCACGGTAACCGAAGCCCTCGTAGCAGAAGCCTTCGTAGCAACGGTACGCGGTTGCCCCACTATACACGGTAGCGAAATATGAGGGAGAGTGAGGATTCTTTGGCGGTAAAAGGGATGCGACAACTGCGGCTCAATGCGGTATCCTGGATGAACTTCATGCATCCCACGGACCCCAACGCGGCCCTTTGACGGGCTTTGTAAACGCTATGCGCTCGATCGCTTTTCAACTCACGGTCTTCGCGGCATGCTGTTTCTTTATCACCGCAAGTCTCCCCATCCCGTTGTCCGCACAGGGCGAGCGCAACGCGGTTGACGCCGAAATCGCGGTGCAAGAGTCTTTTCGCACGGACATTCAACCGCTCTTGAAAGCCCTCTGTTTGCGTTGTCACAACGCTGAGAAGATGGAGTCCGGCATCCGCCTTGATCATCTTGACGGAACCTTACCAGACAAGAACCTTTTCCATTGGCGCGATGTACGAAAGCAGCTCTTGGGGATGGGAATGCCGCCAGAGGGCGAGCGTCAACCAAACCCGGTTGAACGCGCCCAGCTTGTTCGCTGGATTGAAAAGGCAATGGCTGTCGCGCGACAGCGGGACAACGAACGAAATGGCCTCATCCGTCGTTTGACGGTAGCCCAATATCAAAACACGCTGCGCGCCTTGCTGAAACTTGACGAAGACCTGACAGCCGTCCTGCCCGCCGACGGCGTCTCCGCGGAAGGGTTTGCCAATAATGTCCAAACATTGGCATTATCGCCACTTCTGATCGAGGCGTATTTCAATATCGCCGAGAAGGCGCTTGAGCTGTCAATGGTCGACCCTGACCATCGGCCGGTGATCCAAACGTTTCAAATGGACCTTGGGGAAGACGTTAATCCGACGCCGATAGCGGACAAGTTGATACTCGGTGCGGGAAGCTTGCTGCTTGACAAGACGGATGTCGTGGTCAAAGAATTGGCACCAGATAAGGGGTTCCCCTATACGCCGTTTTCCATGAAGAAGGATTTTCAATTCATTGAAGGTTATCGTGGGAATGACACCGTCCGTGGATTGCGGGAATTCCATAGCATTTATCACGCGGTGTTCGCCTGTATGCGGGGGACCAACGGTTACCCGCGTGGCGCGGCGTACGAGACGGGGCCCGGCGGGCTTTTGCTGCGGCAGGCGATACCAAGTTCAGAGATCTTTGGCCAAGAAAGTACCTACGGACCGCGGGCGAACTTCAAGGTTTCACTGCGGGAACTGCCACAGCAGGGGAATTTTCGCGTCACGGTGCGCGCGGCGCGAATGGATGATGGCCTGTTGCTCGACGAAAATACCATGCCGTCCGGAACCAACACGCCAGGGGCGTTGCGGCTTGCGGAACTTGCCACACCGCAACAGGTAGCTATCCCCGCGGATGGCATCTACCAGGTTGATGTGTACGCTGGGACGGCCGCACCACCGGTCGATCCACCAGACTCCTCGCGCCTCACTGAGCAGCTGGTTGGATTGTGGCCATTTGATGGTGACACAGCGCGTTCTCCGGCGGAGCCGAAACTCGAGGGCAAGCTGGTTGGTGGCGCGCGTTTTGTGGAGTCGCCATTTGGACAAGCGGTTTCGGTGGATGGGCAGTCCGGCGCGGTCGTCATCCCGCGGGATGAACAACTCAAGGTAGGTGACGGGGCATTCACCGTAGCGGCCTGGATCCACCCCCGCGAATTGCGGCAGGGTGGGATCGTCTGCCTAGGTGGTTATGGCTACGTGCACGGTTGGATATTGGATATGCCAAATTCGCAAGGTGTTTTGCGACTGGAAACGGCTCGTCCAGGCAAGATTCACAATGGAACGGTGCAATCGAGACCAGGCGTCTTGCGGGCCAATCAGTGGCAGCACGTCGCCGTGGTGGTAAAGCGCGACGAGAAAACCACACGCCTCTATGTAAATGGCTATGAAGTCGGCGCCGGTACGATTGCGAAATGGGATCTCGACAACCCCGCCGTTCAATTGCACATTGGGCGTGTGCAGGACGCGCAATTGTTTTCCGGTGAAATAGATGATGTGCGGATTTACCGGCGCGCCTTGGACAAGGCGGAACTGCAGGCGTTGGTCCAGCCTGGACGGAGGTTTGCTTACGTACCAGCCGCGGAAAAACCGCAAACGTTAGAGCTGGGCCTCGACGAACGGGTTTTCTCGGCCGTCCTTACGCAGCCTGCGTTTCTGGCGGTTCGTCTGCCAGCGGGGCCCCTCTCGGTGCGTGCTAAATACGGTGGCGACCGCGCACCGCGGGCTATCCAATTCACCCGTGTGGCCGCCGACAGCGAGCTGGGTCACGCTTTTGCTCGCTTCGAACAGCGTCTGCCGACTCTCGGTGTTCACGTCGGTTTGCGCCGCGATTGTGGAAGTACACTAAATCGCGTCGGTCAACCGCGGCCGGTAAAGTCGACTTCCTTAACGGATTTCGTCTTTGAGGATGCGATCAACAATTACCCCAGCCCGGATGTCGAGCAGGGGAACATGAACTATTTGGCCGGTTTTCGCGAGATTGGCGTACGGAGCGAATATACCGACGGCCGTCCGCGGCCACGTTTGCGGGTGCGTTCAATCCGTTTTGAAGGGCCCTATTTCGAAACTTGGCCGCCCGTCACGCACCGTAACCTTTTTCCAGATTCGGCGCATGCAGATCATTCCGAGGCCTATGCGTCTGAAGTGATCGAGGGTTTTGCGGAACGCGCGTTTCGTCGCCCACTCGCTCCGGAAGAGTCCACATCACTGTTGGATTTATGGCGCAAAACCTATGCACAGAGCGGCGATTTTCGTAGCAGCGTTCGGGACGTGTTTTTGGTCGTGCTGACGTCACCCCAATTCTTGTTTCTGATTGAAAACAGTGAAACTCCGGAGGCGGAGGATCTCACCGATTACGAATTGGCATCGAAACTATCCTATTTCCTTTGGAACGGACCGCCCGATGAGCGTTTACTGCAACTCGCCGCCGCGGGGAATTTGCGAGATAAACTCGATGCTGAGATGGCTCGGTTGATCGCCGCACCTGAATTTGATCGTTGTATCGAAACCTTTACATCGCAGTGGCTGTCACTCGACAAGTTTGAAGTGCTGGAAGTGGACAGCCGTCGTTATCCAACACTTACTCGAGATACACGCGTCCAACTCCGTGAAGAGCCCATCGTTTTCCTGAAACACCTGGTGCAGGAGAACCTGCCGTTGCGGACGTTGATCCGGTCTGACTTTATCATGGCGAACGAAGTTGTGGCGAACTATTACGGATTGGAAGGTCTTACGGAAAGTGGCTTGGAATTCGTACCTGTGCGCCACCAGCGGAGTGACCTGGGAGGCATCCTCTCACAAGCCGCCATCCTGGCGGGGCTCTCCGACGGTCGAAATTCGAACCCGATCAAGCGAGGCGCGTGGCTAGCGCGAAAAATCATCGCCGAACCGCCCGACGACCCGCCCCCGAACGTACCGCAACTGGACGAAGGCGCGGACGAAAAGCTTTCACTTCGCGAAAAGCTCGAGCGTCACCGCGACCAGAAGGGCTGCGCGAATTGCCATGCCGGCATCGACCCCTGGGGCCTGCCGTTTGAAGAGTACGACGCGGGCGGCCTGTTCCGCCAGGTAGCCGCTTCGCAGACACAGTCCACATTGCCTGACACAACTGAAATTTCCAATCACGCCGCCTTGAAGAAATATCTCGAGCAAGATCGACTCGACCGGGTAGCCTTTAGTTTCCTCAAACATCTCGCCATCTACGCGACGGGGCGGAGTCTTACCTATAATGAGCTTGTGTACCTGGAAGAGCGGGGGCTAGAATTGAGAGCGGACGGCTACCTGCTCCAGGACCTGGTGCGGTTTATCCTCCACAGTGACTTGTTCCTCAAGAAGTAAGACGAATCGCCCGAAACCTAGTCAACACGCTGACGATTTCCATTCTCGAACACAGGTGCCAGAGATGACTCCCCAAGCACACTTAAATCGCCGGTCCGTTCTCCAGGGTGTCGCTGGCACGGCGCTTGTGCTTCCAGTCTTGGAAGCGATGGGAGACGAGGCCCATGCTCGCCCGCCCCGCCGTTTCTGTGCTCTTTATACGGCCAACGGAATGTCGCTGCCGAAAGCGGAACATGGCCTTGATGAATGGAGTTGGTTTCCGACCCTCAAGGGGAACGGGTTCGAACACGGCAAGTCAACGGCACCGCTACACCCGTTTCGTAATGAGCTTAGTTTCCTCGGCGGACTTTACCACGAAAATGGTACGAAAGCAGATCCGCATGTCTGTTCGGACATGTGGCTAACGGGCGCACCCCTGCACAATTCCGAACGTGGCAAATACAACTCGGTGGGTCTTGATCAAGTGGTCGCGTTGCACACCAAGCAATACTGTAGGCAGCCGTCGCTCGTGTTATCGATCGACGCGGGTGTGGGCTTCCTGTCACGTACGGGCACCATTTCGTACAGCCTTGACGGCAAACCGATCCCGGCCGAGAACAACCCGCGCAGGGTCTTTGATCGTCTCTTCCGCGCCGATCGCGCGTCCCTGACGGCGCAGCGTGATCAACTACAGCGACGCATTCGGTTGGTCGATGCCGTACTCGAGAACGCACGCGATTTGAACCGCAAGCTTGGTCGCTCAGACCGAGAGAAGATGGACCAATACCTGACTTCGCTCAACGAGGTTGAGTCGCGGTTGATCGCCTCCGAGAAATGGATCGATATTCCGCTCAAGGAGCAAGACTACTCCCATCTTAATCTGGATGTCACATCCGAGGGTACGCCCAGCGAGTATTATCGAAACATGTTCGATCTGATCGCGCTCGCCTTCGATGCGGATATCACGCGTTCGGTCGCCTTTATGCTGAACCGTGAAGACGGAATGGGAATTAGCGATACGTTCCCGCTTAAACTCGGCTTGACGCGGACGCACCACAGCCTTTCCCACGCGGGTGACAAGGCTGGGCAGTTGGAATTTGCTCGTTACGATCTCTTCTTGAGTGAACAACTTGCCTATTTCTTTGGCCGTCTTCGTGAGTTCAAAGACGCCAATGGTACGGTGCTCGATAACAGTATCGTGCTTTATGGAAGTGGTGCGAGCACGACCCACAATCCCACGAACCTGCCAACGCTCGTAGCGGGGGGATCGAATATGGGCCTGCGGCATGGTACGTATTGGCACCGCGAAAAAACGCGGATGTCGAATATGTATCTGAGCATCTTACATTCCATGGGGATTCACGAATCGGCCTTCGCCGATAGCACCGGGGTACTTTCGGACTCGATTTTTACCAAAGCCTAATTGCCCGGTCAGGTCAATCGCGGAGAGGATTGCGCGTGTTGCCGAGTTGGAGGACGGCGCGCCGGCCCGTGGTTCAAGTCGACGCGTCCTCGTCGGGCGCCAGCGGGCGCGCTTATCCCGTGGGGGTGCCATGGTTCCTTGACATGGCGGCTAAAAGTGCGGGGAGGAACACCAAATCCGCAAACAGGGCGGCGGCGATAGTTGTACACGCCACGCCCGCGAAAAGATGATGCGTCGGAAGCGGGCTGACAAAGACCGAGGCGAATCCTGCGACCAGTACGATGGTCGTCAGGACCAGGGCGTTGCCCACGGCCACAAATGTCCGACGTAATGCCGCGAGCGAATCCTGCGAGGCCAGCAACTCGTGTTGATACCTGGCCAGGAAATGGATGGTGTCGTCGACGGCGATTCCCAGGCACACGGTGAACGCGCAGGCACTGGCTATGTCCAGTGTGGGGTTCCAAAGAAGTCGGATTCCGCCAGTCACCACCAATGGGAACAGGTTAGGGATCACCGCAGCCATACCGACCCGCAGCGATTTGAAGGCCAACGCCAGGATCGCGAAGATTACTACGGAGGCCAACGCGAGGCTGGTGAAGAGTTCTCGGACCACGCCCTGGATCATCATTCCTCGGTTCATGGCCGGTGACAATACCCGGAAATGATATCCCGGGTTGTTCTGGGCTAACCGTTTCAGGCGGTCTTCTAACCGATGTACGGCAGGCGCAAAGCTGGCGATCCCCATATCGCCGTGTCGAGCGACCACCTGAGCACGTTGCGCCGTGGGCCGCCAGAACTGGTCTCGCACCTGCGGCGGCAGGAATCCCAGCGGCACGACTTGTTGCCAGGGGCGGATTGAGATGGGTGCGTGCAACTCAGGCTGGTCCGCACATGCCTTCTCCACCTCTTCGAGAAGCTCCAAAATGCGTTCCTGGCGGGCGCCGGCCGGCCACTGGACGATGACTCGCAGGTGCTCAATCCCGCCGAACAGCTTTTCGCAATCCAGCATGGACTGATACGCTTCGCTGTCGGTGTCAATGCGATTCCCAAGCCAATCATCGGGAGTCAGGTTTAACGTCAGGTAGGTGAGGGCACCGGTAGCAACAATACCGCACGCCGCTACACTTCGTGCGCGGGGCACGATCCAAACAACCACCACGGCCAATCGTTCCATGTGCCTTGTCACAAGGTCCCGATCCAGGCCTAGATGAATCCTTTTGCCCAAAGGGGATGCCCCAAGCAGTGGAACGACCAAGATCACCGCGAGGTAACTCGCGAAGACGCCAATGGCCGCACCGCGACCAAATGCCTGCACTACTTCCGCATCGGAAATGATCAGCGAGCCAAAACCGATTGCCGTGGTAAGAGATGTTAGCAGGCAGGCTTTGCCAATATGCGTGGCGGCAAGACGCGCGGATTCGGCCTGCGAAGTGCCACGCAATCGTTCCTGCCGCAGGTGAACGACCAGGTGGACACTGTCGGTGAAACCGATCATGGCAAACATGACGGGCAGCAACGGGTCCAAATCAGAATGCGGTTCACCCAGAAGCGCCAACCAGCCAAGGGCCCAAAATGTTCCGACGGCCGGGCCGCTGACGGCAATGATAATCGTGGACCACTTGCGAAAGATTAACAAGGCCAGGGCGACAACCGCAGCGTAGGCGGTCAGTTGAATGTGGAGATGCTCCTGGTCCGAAGCGCGAACCAGTGCCCTTTGGATCGGCACGAGGCCTGTCATGCGCACCCGAATGTCCGCTGATTGTAGCCGCGTCTGTAGCTGTTTCCGGATCGCTGCCAACGACGCACGTCGCATCGAATATGGCGCGACGAGTAACAACAGGGCCCGCCCATCGGCGGACACAAGTTGCTCCGCCGCCAACGGCTGTTTCGCAACCCGTCGGGCAACAGCTCGCCAATCAATTTCGTCGGTGAGCTTTTTCGGCAGCAGACGCCCGGGTAGCCCCATTGCGCCCCGCGCCGGCAGGGTGTCGAGCCAGAACACTCCCCGCAGCATTTTGCGCTGTTCCAAATCCGTGACGGCAGCACGGATCGCCGCAATTCGATCGGGCTGGAAAAATCCGTCCGATTCAAGCAGGAATTGCAAAGGGGCGCCGACAAACTGAAAAACATCCACGCCGGGAGGGGCCTTGTAGTCCGATATTTCGGCCCATTGGGCCCGCTCACGGTGACGACGCTGGTACCCCAGCAACCCCAAAGTGGGCGGGATGCTCAACAAACAGAGGAGCGCCCAGCCCCACGGGCGGTGACGGGAGACCAGCAACGCAAACTGTTCAATGAACCATTTCATAAAGTTGGTAGGCGCACATGGCGGTAGTTGACGCCGATCAGGTTGAGGAGCGATTCGTGGGTGGCAGAGTTCGCTGAATGTGTTCCTCTGCGTACTGGGTGAAACCCTGCCGCACATAGGTCGGGACCGCCGCGGGATGATCCAATGTACAGGTATGCAGCCAGAAACGACTTGGCGATCCGGCCCAAACTTTCTCGACGATCCAACTTAGAAACCAAGGTCCCAAACCGCGGCCCAGATAGCCAGGAAAGAGCCCGAATTGAACGAGTTCCACTTCCCCCGCGAGACGAAGATCGAGTTCCGCGTATCCTGCCGGGGCCCCCTCGACGTGCAGCACGTACAAAACATTCCGCGGATCCCGGATACTCGCCTCTAAGTTCTTGTCGGTTACCGCACCCCGGCTCTCCCAGTGATAGTCGCTGCCGACAGCGTTGTAGAGAAATCGATAGTAGTCGACCGTGGGGGCAGCTACCTCAAGGACGCGTGCTCCGACCGGTGCGGGTGGCGCGGGGTCCGCGGGAGCGCAGCGCATTTCCAGGTAGTAGACCGTGACGCCAACCTGGGCGTCTTGAGATCGTTGGCAAGCTTGCCACATTGCCTCCAAGCTGGGCTTGTCGGCCAAACGATGATCCTCGCCCGTCTCGATCATTTGCCCCTGGCCTAGGCCGCTCGCCTTGACCAGAAGTTCACTGTCCGCGTAGGCGACCACGTCATCGCCTCGCGAATGCAAAATCCAGCTGCGACCTTTCGCCCGTGTTGCTTTTCCCCAACGCTTCCAGGCGGGACACAGAAGTACAAGTGGCGCTGTCCCGGATCGGATATTCATCGCGAGGGCACCGCCTCGGCTAGCGCCAACCACCACGTCGGGTTGGTGGCGATCGAACTCTTGCTGCGCGATAGCGACAGCGCTGTTGAAATCGCCGTCCGGGAGTGCGGGATTATGCACGGTGTTGCCGCAGGATCGCAGGAAAGACGGTTTCACGCCGCCCGGAACGCTCGTCCAACCGTGGAGGAAGAGGATTTTCACAAGAGTACTACCCGTTCGTGGCTATTTGAAGAGGCGCCGAAGCGAAACCCCTGGCACCCTAACTGGATCGCGGATCGACGAGCAAACGGCCTAACGCGTCACGGAGCGGCGCGGGGATGGGTACCGGCCTGCGATGCCCTCGGTCAACGAAGACATGGACGAAATAGCCGAGCGCACTGGGGTCATTTGTGCCCGCTGTAAACAGTGCCAGATTGTAACAAACACTCGAGTTTCCCAGTTTCGCAACTCGCAAACCGGCCTCGATCATTTCCGGGAACCCCATTTCTCGGTAGTACCGACAACGATTTTCGACACAAAACTGCATCGTAGCATCCGACTTGGGATCGTTGCCACCAACTTCCACCAGGTATCTGTTGATCACCGAATCAAAATACTCATAGTAGAGGGCGTTATTGACATGCCCGAAGACGTCGATGTCGTTCCATCTTGATGCGATTGACACCAAGTAGGGATACGATTCTCGCGTTTCATTCAGGTGGTCGGGGAATTCTGACATAATGGCTCGCGTCCCTCGCTCGCGCAAACGGTGGAATACCTGTGAATATTGGACGGCTACTCACGACCGCCGCACAGTCGCGGCCCACACAATGGGCCACGGTGCGGGGTGCCCAGAGACAGAACTATCACCAGTTCAACGGCCGCGTCAACCGGCTTGCCAACGGTTTGGTGGCCCTTGGCGTTAATCCCGGTACGAATATTTCCATCCTTATGACGAATGGCCCGCAAATGCTGGAGGCGATGTTTGCGGGGTTTAAAGCAGGCTGCGGTGTGGTGCCGATCAATTTTCGGTTGCACCCGGAGGAATCCGCTTTCATCATCGCCCACTCTGAATCTCGTGTGGTGCTTACGGAAGCTGGCTTTCAGGATGCGCTCACTCAGGTTGATGCGCTTCTCGGAGGAGTCACCCACAAAATCGCAACCGGATCCACGGAGAATGGTTTTCTTCAATATGAAGCGGTACTCGCGGAACAATCCGACCATTACGATGACGTCGACGTTCAGTCGGATGACGTCGCTTGGCTCTTTTATACCTCCGGGACGACGGGCCAACCCAAGGGTGCGATGCTCACCCATCAAAATTTGTGGGGTATGACGGAACGATTTCACCAGGATATCCTACCCCACCCAAGCGACCGGGAGGTCGTACTTCACGCAGCTCCCCTGTCGCATGGTAGCGGGCTCTACGCGTTGCCCAATATGGCCAATGCCGCAACACACGTCTTTCTGGAGACGAGCTCCTTCGCGCCCGACGAGGTCCTGCGAATCTTGCAGGACGAGGCTGTGACGAATTTGTTTGCCGCACCCGCGATGATCAACCGTCTCCTTGACTGTCCTCAGATTGCCCACACCGATACCAGTTCACTTGAGGCCTTGGTGTATGGCGGTGCACCCATGATGGTGGAAGATCTCAAACGCGCGATTGATAAATTTCCCAAGATGGTGCAGATTTACGGTCTGGGCGAGACGCCAATGACAATCACCTCCCTTTCCCAAGAGGCACATAGGCTTGCCGGCGAACCTCATCTCACCCGCTTGGCGTCGGCGGGTGTTGCCCGCACGGGTGTCGACGTAGCGGTTGTTGATTCCACGGGGGAAGCGTTACCCGCTGGCAAGATTGGTGAGGTGGTAACGCGATCCGAGGTAGTAACCATCGGCTACTGGAAAGATCCCGCGGCCACCGCCAATGCGCTTAAGAATGGGTGGTTGCACACCGGCGATCTTGGTCATTTTGACGAGGATGGGTATCTTTACTTGTCGGACCGTTCTAAGGACATGATTATCAGTGGAGGTGAGAACATCTACCCTCGCGAAATTGAGGAGGTGCTTACGAAACATGCCGCGATTCGCGAAGTTGCTGTGATTGGGGTGCCGGACGCGGAGTGGGGCGAGGCAGTTAAGGCGATCGTCGTCCGGCAACACGACCAAGACGTGAGTGAACAAGAACTCATTCGTTTTTGTCAGGACCATATCGCCAGTTACAAGAAACCGAAAACGATCGAGTTTGTCGAAGAACTGCCCAAGAACAACTATGGGAAAATTCTAAAACGCGAACTGCGCGCTCCCTATTGGCAGAAAGGGACACGCCAAATCTGAGACGTTTCGTCTCGTTGAAAGGCGGAGGTCGCCATGTCCAGATGCTTCGCGTCGCACATAACATTTTGCACACTGGGAATTACGCAAATGCCGGTACCGTCCTTCGCTCGTGTTGTTGTGGCTATGTATTTGGTCGCCTGCTGCCAACTTGCGGTCTGTCCGGGGAAAGCGGCGGAGGAAACGACGCTCCGTCACGGCGTGGCTGATTCAACGGGCGTAAAAATTCATTTCGTGCATGCCGGAGAGGGCCCCCTGTTGATCATGGTGCATGGCTTTCCCGATTACTGGTATACGTGGCGTGATCAGATCCCCGCCCTGGCACAGTCGTTCCACGTCGTCGCTATTGACCAGCGGGGATATAACAAGAGCGATCAACCCAAGGCCATCGAGGATTACCGTGTCGAGAAGTTGGTGGGCGATGTGAACGCTGTGATGACGCATCTCGGAGCTCCGTCGGCGACCATTTTGGGACACGACTGGGGCGGTATGGTGGCGTGGAATTATGCCATGGCTCACCCGACGAAAACGGACCGGTTGGTCATCCTGAATCTTCCCCACCCCCGTGGACTGCTGCGCGAGCTGCGGGAAAACCCGCAGCAAGTCAAAAATAGCCAGTACGCGCGGAATTTTCAGCAACCACAAGCGGCCGCATTGTTAACGGCGCAGGGGATATCCACCTGGGTTCGGGAGCCGGCAGCACGGCAACGTTATATTGAAGCGTTCCAGCGTAGTTCTTTCGAAGGAATGCTGAATTACTACAAAGCTAACTACCCGCGGCCACCGTATGAGGAAAATGAGGCCGTTCGCCGGCGCGTGAAATGTCCGACCTTACTTATTCATGGACTTGAGGATAAAGCCCTCTTGGCGGGCGCTCTGAATGGAACATGGCGTTGGATCGACAACGAGTTGACCTTGGTGACGATTCCCGGAGCGGGGCACTTTGTGCATCGCGATAAGCCGAAACAAGTGACGCGAGCACTTGTCGGTTGGCTCAAAACGCACTAGAGCGTGTCTTTTCTTACTCTAGCGCCATCGCCACAAAGTAGGTAAGCTGGGACGCCAGACAAGGAGGTGCCCTGATGTAAGCCTACTCGAAAGAGATGCGTCGCGATGTTTTG
>PAQH01000155.1 GCA_002709225.1 Planctomycetaceae bacterium | reverse complement strand
TGAGGGTGGGGCTGGGGAGCGTTTCGGTGGTTTCGTGACGTTGGTCGCTACCGCGTTGGTAGGGGCTTCCCGGTGTGGTTTCCCAGCTGTGTTTGTCAGTCGTATTGAGGGTGGGGCTGGGGAGCGTTTCGGTGGTTTCGTGACGTTGGTCGCTACCGCGTTGGTAGGGGCTTCCCGGTGTGGTTTCCCAGCTGGGTTCGCCATTCGTTCTCTCCTGAACTATTTCCCGTTCGCTCTCCGTTGACGGTGAGCGATAGGTCTGGCCAGAAGCGGTCGGACTGCCTGAATAGGGGCTGGTCTGTAGCGGATCACCGTGTGCGGGTGTTTTATCCGTTGCGGGTCGGTATGTCGGGTTTTCAGGTCGGTTTCGTTTGTTGCCGCTCGGTACGGCCGTCGAAATAAACCGTTCGTTCTCGGTGTCGTCATCCCACGAGTGGGGGCGAAGTGCTTGGTTGGTTGCGGGGGCGGCAGCGACAAATCCGCTCGTGTTACTACGCGGAGAGGTGGCGCGGCCTGTGTTCGTAGGCTCAGCTTGCGGTAGCCTACCGGATGCGGCGTTTGTGGGGGGGCGCCGTAACGCGACCGCGGGTAGGAACAGTCGACCTGTTTGGATGGCCTGGTTGCCAGCTTCATCCTCGATAACACCACGCAGGACGAGTGATCGTGACTTTGTTTCCGGCCACCAGAGGCATTGGCCGTTCCAGCGTTGCTTTGTGGGTTCGGCCGCGCGGTCGAGTGGGACGGGAATCCAGCTCGTTCCGCCTAGCGGCTGGTACTGTAATTTGAACGAACTCGTTTTCAGATGCGCATCGGAGATTTCCCAGGTTGTTTGAACTTTCCCCGACGGTTGCACCAACGAGTTCATTGTTAAGACAGGTTTGGTGGTATCGATCACGACACGTAACTCGGGATGTTGAGGTGTGGGTGCCGCGGCCTTTTCTTCTTGCTGCAGCGTGCGGGAAGCGAACCAGAATTCTCCATCGCGCGGTGCGCGAAATAGAAATCTACGCGCGGCGGGAACCTTGCGGTCGTAGAGTTGCCAGCGTGCCCCTTGGTCTGTGGAGACATATAGTTGTACTTCTCTGGCGTCGCTGGTCGATTTAATATTGAAAGGAATCGGCAGGCGATCTTGTTGCCAGAAGATGCGTGGCGCTGAAATGGGAGCGTGCTCTTGTCTCTTGTTGTTCCGCTGCTCTGTACTGGTGCTTGAGCGACGGAAAGAAGTCTGCGAATCTGTGGCACTGTTGCCGCGCTGGCCGACAGCCACGCCGCTACACAGGATGCCAAGTAGACTCGAGGCCAGCACGAACGTTTGGAAGGTAGACATGAGTCGATTCCGAGGAGTGAATTGTGCGCAGCGCATCACTGTCAAGTATCGTCGAGTAACTTAGGTAGCTTGAAGGATGTTCTTGCGCCCAGGCGACAGAGCGGTAACGAGACGTTTGGTGGCGGGTGAATTGGTCCTTTGGGTTTCAAGCTGGATGGGTTATTCCAGTTATACGGATTAGGTGGTACGGAACGTTGCCAGCAGCGGGAGGTCAAGATCGTGATGCGTCGCAGGGAATTTCTCCAATCTACAGCCAGCGGGTGGGGCGCACTTGCCCTGCATCAGCAGGATGCATGGGCGGAGTTGCGAGAGGAATCGGATCTCTCGATTGTCAATGCAGCTGAGCATGCCTGGGTGGTTGACAATCCGCGTTTTCCAATGAATGCGCGGTATTCAAATTGTCCCAACAGCCGACCCCAACGCAATTACTCGCGGCAACACTTGTTGGCTGAGATGAAAGTCCATGACGTGGATAAAGTAGTAATCAGTCAGGTGTGCTACTACGGCACTGATAATTCGTACACGATCCACTGTGTACGCAGCGATCCTGACCGATTTGCCGGAATCGGATTGCTGGTCGGGCACCGGTTGCACCGCCCAGGCGATCCGCTGAACCCTATGCGGCTCGAGTCCCTTATGGAGGCGGGGTTAGCGGGACTTCGCCTCAGTCCGATCTACGATCCAGAGACGACTTGGTTGAATGATCCAGTCAGTTATCCGTTGTGGAAAAAGGCTCAGGAGTTGGGCGCCGTTTTCAATATCTTTCTTAAGCCGCATCAACTTGGGCAGGTGGCTGATATGGCTCGCCGATTTCCGGAGGTAAAAGTCGTCATCGATCATTTTGCGATGATTGACATTGGTCGCCCGGATGAAGAGGGAATCGATCTTATTCTCGCCTTGCAGCCATTGAACAACGTGTACGTGCGGACATCACTCCACAATCCATCCAAGCAGGGGTTGCCGTTCCGCGATATGTGGCCCTATTTACGACGCATCTACGACGTGTTTGGACCACGCCGGATGATCTACGCCAATTTTTACGAGTTACTGATCATCAAGGACCTGATCCCGTTTTTCAACGCCGAGGATAAAGCCTGGATTCTGGGGAAAACCGCGCGCGACGCGTACTCGTTGTCCGCAACCGAAAAGCGGTGATCCGCGAGGATGTCAAGCTTCCTTTGGGTTCGCTGTAGTGTTCAGGTCAGCGACAGCTAGCTCATGGTTGTACGGGATACCCAGCGCCCCTTCGATCTCCTGGCCGCAGGTATCACATGCACTACGGGGTACCGGAGAATCCAGTTGTCGCCAGCGGTGATCGCACTCTTCAGAAGTGCGTTCCGCTTCTAGTCCACAGTGGCGGCAAACGCGTCGCAATAACGCCCCCGGACCATCTTCAAATTGGTGTTTGCAGCCGGTGTTGAGCCGGTCTTGATTGGCGGCGGCGCGACGTGTTCTCCAGTCCGTGACCTCGGATCGCAGTGCGACAAGTTCCTGTCCAAGCCGCCAGCTGCGGTAGACTTCGAAAAGTGCGCGAATCACGAGCCACACAAAATAACCGACCAATGCCAGCCCGGCACCCGCCAGGATCGAAAGCAGGATGATGTTCCGCATAAGGAAATAGGTCCTGGGCCCCGACTAGTGGCACGGCCGATAGTAACCGTTCCGGGGTGTCCTTCGTGTCGCAAAGGATTCGGCCGTGCGGAGTGGCTGGCCGGGTTGGTTCAACGTGTCAGGCGGCGAGTATCTTGTCGTGGTGTAACTGCCATCAGGCAGATGTGGCGTGAACCCCCTTCATTCTAGGGCGTTGCCGAAAACGAGCAAAGTGTGATTTTGGGAGGTTGTGCTGCAGTCTGGAGATCGACGCTGACTGTGGCGGGATTCTGGGTGACTTTGCAGTAATGGCCGGTAGTCGGTTTGACCTGGTTTCCTCTCTAGCGTTGCTTGGTTTCCGCATGTCAAAGAGGGATAGAGTGAGCCCGCTGCGGCAGGCAAAGAAGGTGGGCTGATGTGAAAGCTCTACTTTTGTGTTACTGAACGTCGATGTTGATTCAACCCGGAGGCGCTATCACGAGTCGTTTCGAAATCGACATGTGTACTGGGGTGTCGGGCCAAGATACCTCGGCACCTGGTCGCTGCACGGTGAGAATGATCGGTTGGGGAAGGTTGTGAGAGACTCAGATCTACTGAAAAGTGATGCCGCCAGCAGCGAAGAAACGTCGTTGCGTGGTGTTTGCGATCCAGCGTAAAATAAAAGCCAGACTGAGGAAGTCGCCCGTGGTGGGTGGAGTGGGCATGATTTTGTGCCTGCCGACCCGAGTTGATGCTGCTGTTGTCCAGGGGATTCCCTGGCCGGGCTGTGAATGACTCGTGATGGAGTGTCTGTATATGTTGACCATTAGTGATGGAACCCGCCAGTCAAATTGTCGTCAGATGCCAAGGCGAGACCTGTTGCGCATCGGCAGTTTGGGCCTGGCCGGGTTGAGTTTGCCACACTTGTTGGCAGCCCAGGCAAGCGACTCGGGATCCGCCGTACTGCGAGATAAATCGGTGGTTCTGTTGTTTTTGCAAGGCGGTCCATCTCACCTTGAGCTCTTTGATCCCAAGTTGACGGCACCAGCGGAAATTCGCAGCATCACAGGTGAAGTTGCGACTCGGTTACCGGGTGTCACATTTGGAGGCACCTTTCCACGCCTTGCTCGATTGGCTGACCGTTTGACGGTAGTACGCTCCTACGCCTCGGGAAATTCGAGCCATACTTACGGCGCTGTGGCCAGTGGTGGCAACAGTTTGCGAGCTGCGATGGGGGCGGTGTATGCTCGCGTTGCTGGCAGCAATGATTCACGTACCGGTATACCAGAGAACACGTTGGTGTTGCCGGAAGCAGTTGCCGAGGGGTTAAAGTTGAAACGCAACTTTGAAACCCAGGCGCTGCCTACCTTGACGGACCCGGGCGCGTTAGGAACTTCCTGTGCCGCTTTTGATCCCAGTGGGGGCGGGCCACTACAGGAGAGTATGCGTTTGAGCATCGGTCGCGGCAGATTGGATGATCGTAGGGCTTTGCTGGGCCGGCTGGATCGTATTCGGCGCGCCGCTGATGCCTCGGATGCATTGCGAGGTCTTGATCAATATCAGCAGCAGGCGTTTGATATGATCGTCCGCGGGATCGCCCGGGCGTTCGATCTCAAACGAGAAGATCCCGAGACACTACGTCGGTACGATACGTCGCAGGTGTTTCGAAATGAGGACATTCAACGGTATGGCGACATGCGTAGGTCGACCAATCTGCTGGGACGTCAAATGTTGCTGGCACGGAGACTCTGTGAGGCCGGGTGTGGGTTTGTGACGGTATCCGATTGTGGCTGGGACATGCATGCCAACAACAATAGTCCCAAGAATATGCAAGGTATTTACCCATTGGGACATCAAGTAGATCAAGCCGTGGCCGCATTTATCGAGGATCTCCATGCCCGTGGATTGGAGGAGAAGATATTGCTGGTGGTTACCGGGGAAATGGGCCGCACACCGCGGATTAACAAGAACGGTGGCCGCGACCATTATGGCGCGCTGACAAGTCTGTTGTTTGCCGGCGGGGGATTGAACATGGGGCAGGTCGTTGGACAGTCCGATCGCCATGCCAGCCAGCCTGCGACTGAACGTTACGGACCTGCCAACCTGATGGCGACAATCATGCACACGTTGTTTGATGTCGGTGAACTACGCTTGCAATCAGGTTTGCCCAACGAATTGGTCCGGACAATTGAGTCCGGTCGGCCGATTCCGAGTCTGTTGTAGGTGGTCCCGGTCGCTGCGCGATTGCGAATTAGCTGTGCGGCAGCTGAGTCAGTTTTTCGTGGTGTCGCAGCAAGCCAGTCAGGAAGTTTACGTGCACTGTGCCAGTGGTCCGTGTGAATGGGAGCTGCATGATGAATCAACGGAGTTCTCATACGGAGCGCGTGGGGCAGGGAGACCATGTCTATCGCCCACTGGATGCGTGGCACCAGGTTCCCGCAGATATTCCCATGGGAGAGGCGGTAGGAGTCGCGGTTGATTCACAAGATCGGGTATTTGTCTTCAATCGAGGGCGGCACCCAGTCATGGTATTTGATGCTGATGGGACTTTCCTGAGCTGCTGGGGAGAAGGTGACTTCCAGCGACCTCATGGCATTCACATTGACCCGGAAGACGTATTGTACCTCACCGATGATCAGGGCCATTGCATCCACAAATGCACACCGGAAGGCGAACGTCTAGGGATGTTTGGTAGCCCAGGTGTACCAAGTGACACGGGGGTCGTTGACGCAAACTATCGTACACTCCAGCAGCCCGCTGGGCCATTTAACCTCCCGACGAACGTCACTTTTTCTAGTGACGGTGAAATGTATGTCAGCGATGGGTACGGAAACTGTCGCGTCCACTGTTATGCGGCGACGGGCGAACTTCAATTGTCGTGGGGGGAGCCGGGGTGTGACGAAGGGCAGTTTCACCTGCCGCACGGAATTGCGGTCGACAGTCAAGATCGAGTGGTCGTAGCGGATCGGGAAAATAGCCGCCTGCAGTTTTTCACTCGCGCGGGTGAATTTTGTGAACAATGGACGGATGTGGTGCGGCCCTGCAACGTATTTGTCACCTCGGACGGCAACCTGTTTGTCGCTGAAATGGGATGGCATGCTGGAACCTCCCAGCCTCGGCCGGACGAAGCGGGCGGCCGTGTCAGTGTGTTCGCGCCCGACGGCGTCTTACTCAGCCGCTGGGGCGGTGGGCTGAACCCTTATGCGGCAGGTGATTTCATTGCCCCGCATGATATTTGGGTCGATCGACAAGGCGGTGTGTACGTGGCAGAGGTGACACTTTCCGCGGGTGTCAGTCGTGGATTAGTCACCGCAGATTGTGCGACGCTCCAGAAGTTCGTGCCGCGGCGTTGAGCCGCGCTGTGGTTTCTCACCGTACCGATTGCCCGGGTGCTGGAGAGGCAGTACGATCAGTTTGGTTGCACTATCGGCGCTGCGGCGTGATGCGTTCCAGTGGTTAAAGTGCCATTGCGAGCCGGCACCAGATACCTTTCGCGCACTTACGGATGCGTGTATATCAGCACGCCGCGCTTGTCGCATCTCGATCAGGTAACCGCCCTTTTATGAACGGGTGTTGCTGTGAGCGGCATGCCAGGTTCGGGCGCTGTGTATTCGGCCTGACGGCCAGTCGATTGGACCGTGAATTTCTAGTGGAGGCTACGTGATGGAACATCGATTTGTCGCTGCGACGTATTACCGATCCTTGGGACCTCACCCAGCGGCATTGCATGTCGCCGCCGGTGACACAGTGATCACTTCCACGGTGGATGCCAGGGGATACGATAAAGATCGCCAACAGGTTACGCCGCGCGGCAACCCGCAGACCGGTCCTTTTTATGTGGAAGGTGCTGAACCAGGGGATACTCTGGTAGTGCAACTGGAGAAGGTACAGCCCAATCGCCGGTACGGGTGGTGTGGATCATCGGTGGCTCCAAATGTCGTGGATCCCACGTATGTTCGTGAGTTGCCCGCCGCCCCACTTGCCGAGTGGGATGTTGATACGCAAGCGGGGACCGCGACACTGTTGTCACCTCAGTCCAATCTGGGCTCCTTGGTGTTGCCATTGGAACCGATGATCGGCTGTTTTGGGGTTGCGGCTCGTGGTGGGCAGGCAATTTCAACTGCCACCTCTGCTGAGCACGGCGGCAACATGGACTACCGAGGGTTTGTCGCGGGTACGACGGTATATTTCCCGGTTTACGAACCGGGCGCGCTGTTCTTCCTGGGAGATGGACATGCGGTTCAGGGTGACGGTGAGATCGTTGGTTCGGGAATCGAGATCTCAATGGATGTCCAGGTAACGTTGGATGTGCAGAAAGGTCGGGAGATCGGTTGGCCACGTGGTGAGAATGCTGACTGGATATTCACAGCAGGCAATGCGCGTCCCCTCGATCAGGCGACGCAACATGCGACTACTGAAATGTTGAGATGGTTGCAACAGGATTACGCTTTGGATCCGTTGGCCGCGAACCTGCTGATGGCGCAGTGCGTGCGTTATGATTTAGGTAATGTGTTTGATCCCGCCTACACCATGGTCTGCAAACTCAACAAGCAATGGCTCCCGCCACGAACTTGATGTTGCGTGGATTTGTTTTTCTTGACGGTAGTGGTGTGCACAAGTTGTGCCGGCCGGCCGAAAGCTTCGGTAGTTGGCTCGGTAGTTCAATGGGAAGCATGCGAACATGAAGCGTACTGAATTGCCAGCGGCGGGAATGGACCCGGACAAGGTGGCGCACGCCATGGACGCCATGCGAGCCGATGATGCGCCCTGGTATGGTCCACGCCGATTTATTGGCGGAAGCTATTACGGCGGTGACGAAGTGCAACGAGTTGCCGATCGGGCCAGCCAGGACTACCAGCATTACAACGCGTTGTACGCGGGCAAAGTGTTTCCCAGCTTGGTGCGTTATGAGCGGGAGGTGGTGGACATTCTATTGAGTTTGTTACACGCACCGCAGACGGCCAGTGGATGCGTGACTTCGGGTGGTACAGAGAGCTTGTTGCTGGCGGTCAAGACTGCTCGTGACTGGGCCGCGGCGGAACGGTCTGCCACCAGGTTGCCAGCGACAACTCCTGAGATAGTCGTTTCGCACGCAGCGCATCCAGGTTTTGACAAAGCGGCCCACCTGTTGGGTATGCGATCGATTCGCGTGCCGGAGAACCGAGAGTATCGAGCCGACGTCGGCGCAATGGCGCAGGCCATCACCAGCAACACGGTCATGCTGGCGGCTTCTGCACCCTCGTATCCCTATGGGGTGACTGATCCCATCGAGGAATTGGCCGAGTTGGCTCGGACGTATGAGCTCTGGTTGCATGTCGATGCCTGTCACGGTGGTTTTGTGCTGCCGTTTGCGCGCAAGTTGGGGCAGCCGGTTCCCGTTTTCGATTTTGCAGTACCTGGAGTGACTTCGATTTCCGTTGACGTGCATAAGCTCGGCTACGCGAATAAAGGTGTTTCGGTTCTGTTGTTGCGGGATGAAGCTCTCAGTGGGTTTCAGGAGTACCGGTTTACGAACTGGCCGGCGGGCGCTTACCGCACCGCGGCGGTGAGCGGATCACGGTCCGCTGGTGGTCTCGCCTCAGCCTGGGCTGTCATGCAGTTTCTCGGTGAAGCTGGATATTGCGAGATTGTCAAGAATATCATTGGCACACGCGATAAACTGGTTGCCGGAATCGGCCGCATTGCCGATCTTCAAGTACGGGGAAAGCCCGATGCGTACCTGGTCGCATTCGGGTCTGCTGGTTATGACAGCCACGCGGTGGCGGACGGTATGGAAGATCGTGATTGGGTGATGAACCGGCTGCGAGACCCGCCCTCGTTACATCTTTTCCTTGACCGGTCGCATAGCGAGTCGATCGATTTATTCTTGGCAGATTTGCAGCAGGTCATGGATGATGTACGCTCGGGGCGACGGCGAGCCCGTCCCGCAGATGCGGTCTACGCAGTCTGAAAGTCCCCTCCCCTGAGAGGGGGGCTTGAGTGGCACGTAGTTGTATTTCCTGAAAACTGCCTGGCAGGTTAGAATGTGAGGCACACCATGAGCGACACCGGTTCCAGAAGCGTTGAATGTGGAGAGTGATCATGCTCAATTTTGCCGACCGTCGAGAGTTTTACCAATGTGATGGGATCGCGCGGCGTTCGTTCTTGCAGGTGGGTGGGTTGGCCCTCGGTGGGATGGCGCTCCCGCAAATGCTGCAGGCGGAGGCGACTTCGGGCATCCGCGATTCGAAAAAATCCGTCATTATGATTTATCTGACGGGCGGTCCACCCCATCAGGATATGGTAGATCTGAAGCCGCATGCTCCGGCAGAAATTCGCGGTGAGTTTTCTCCCATCTCGACCTGCTTACCTGGCATTCAGATCAGCGAGCACATGCCACGTTTGGCACGCATGTTGGATCGTTTTGTAACCATCCGCACGCTGGTCGGTTCCAATGGTGGGCATACCTCTTTCCAATGTGTTACGGGCCGTAGTTCGGGAAATCAGCCGCAGGGTGGCTGGCCGGGGATTGGATCAATTCTGTCCAAGTTACATGGTCCACGCCATGCGGGCGTGCCACCGGCTATGAATTTGTTCATGAAGATGGCGCACCTACCCTACAACCATCCGGGACCCGGTTTTCTGGGGATGAGCCATCAGGCATTTCAGCCTGAGGCTGAGGGTCAGGAAAATCTCAAGTTAGAGACTCTTGGCGTGAATCGTTTGGATGACCGTCGTGAATTACTCCGCGCGTTCGATGGTTTTCGCCGTCAGGTCGACCGCCGCGCTGAGGGTGGGCGACTCGATCCCTTTACGGAGCAGGCGCTGAACGTTCTTACGTCCAGCCAGCTTGCCGATGCTCTCGATCTCGAGAAAGAGGACCCGAAGATCCGTGCGAGTTATGGAAAAGACGATACCAAGGTGCTTTCGTATGGCCACTTGGGATACCAGGCAATCATGTCGAAGTTTCTACTGGCGCGTCGACTTGTGCAGGCGGGAGCTCGCAGTGTGACCGCGACGTTTGCGGATTTTGACTGGCATGGTGGTAATTTCTCGAATGGCCGCAAGGTGTTGCCATTGTTGGACCAGGGCCTGACGGCGTTGATTGAGGACCTTTACCGACACGGCATGCAGGATGATGTGACGGTGGTGGTGTGGGGGGAATTTGGTCGGACTCCTCGGATTAACAAGAGTGCGGGACGAGACCACTGGAGCCGCAATGCGTTTGCCTTACTGGCAGGCGGGGGAATGCCTGTTGGCCAGGTCATCGGTTCTACCAATGCTTACGCCGAAGAACCGGCGGATCGTCCTGTGCATTTCCAGGAAGTGTTTGCCACGATCTACCGTAACCTGGGAATCGATGTGCAGCAGACCACGGTTACGGATCTGAACGGTCGACCTCGCTACCTGGTCGATGACGGTTATCTACCGTTGCAAGAATTGATGTAACCGGTTCGTTACGAAGATACGTCTGACGTATCCGTTTTCTGGTTTGGTTTATCGCGGGGTGCCACATCATGACTGAAGGTTTTCGTGCGCGGTTGCGGCAGCGGGATCCGCTATTAGGCACGATGGTTACCTTGCCGTTGGGTTCCACCGCGGAAATTCTCGCGGAAGCCGGATTTGACTGGTTTTTTGTTGATGGTGAACACGGGCCTTTGGAAACAGCCGATTTGCTTGGTATTCTGCAAGCGGTTGGCCATCGGGTTCCCTGCGTGGTTCGCGTGCCGGTGCGTGGCGAAGCGCCGATCAAAAAGGTCCTTGATCTGGGAGCGGACGGTGTGATTGTGCCGCAGGTCAATACGGCGGACCAGGCGGCCGAAGTTGTAACGCATGCTCGCTATGCGCCACACGGTTCGCGGGGCGTAGGGTTGGCACGCGCCCATGGTTATGGGTATCGATTTCAGGAGTATGTTGATTCGGCAAACGACCGTATTGCCGTGATCGTCCAGGCGGAACATGCCGACGCAGTAGAGAACATCGATGAGATCGTGAAGGTCGATGGTGTCGATGCAGTGCTTTTGGGGCCTTATGATCTGGCGGCCAGCCTGGGGAAAATGGGGCAGGTGGATGATCCGATCGTGACACAGGCGATTGACCGTGTGACACAAGCCTGCCTGGATGTTGATATGCCTCTGGGAATTTTTGGTGTGACGCCGGGTGCGGTGCGGCCCTACATGGAACGCGGTTACCGGTTGATTGTGGCTGGGGTGGATGTCTTGTTTCTGGGAAATGGCGCGCGGACCATGCTCGGAGACCTACGCGAGTAGTGTACCGCCAGGGTTGAGGTTGCGCGGGTTGCGCGATGCTCCCTCCCCTACGAAATTGAAGTTCGTGGCCTCGGTCCGCCGCGGCCGTCTGCAGCGCGGCTGTTCTGGGGTGTCGTTGCCGAGCGGTGGTCGCTACCACGCTCCACGAGGAAACGGCTCAATACGGTGTCGAGTGCGCTGTCCGTTCGTACTAGGGTGTAATCGATTGATTGCTGGGAGCAGTGGTTCCGCAGCGAATCCCGAAATGCCTGAAATTCGGACAAATAGGCGGACCGTACGGTTTGAGGATCGGTGATGACGCCCGGTTCTTGTTCCAGGTCCAGAAAACGCATCCGTTGGGTGAAAGGGAAGTCGAGTTCTGCGGGATCGAGGACCTGGAGAAGAGCTACTTCGTGTTGTCGGTGCCGTAAGTGTTTAAGCCCGGCTGAGAATGGTGCAAGGTCGTCGATGCAATCACTCAAAATGATGACGATGCCGCGTTTCTGAAAGCGTTCGGCCAATTCGTGGAAAAGTGGACCGCCGCGTGTGTTGGTTGATCTCGGGTTGGATTGGAGTACCCGTAGGATTGGCTCTAGGTGTGTTGCGCTTGAACTTGGATTCAATGATGTTCGTACGACTTCATCGTATGTGGTCAACGATACCGCATCGTGGCGATTCAGAACAATCCATGCCAGAGAAGCCGCCAGGCACTGTGCGTATTCCAACTTGCTCAAAGGCGCAGCGGGTCCTTGGTAATGCATGCTGGCACTTACATCGAGTACCAGGTAGCAGACGAGGTTAGTTTCATCAACGAATTGTTTCACGTAGTACTTGTCAGTTCGGCCGAATACTTTCCAATCGACGTAGCGGATTTCATCCCCCGGGACATAGGGGCGATGTTCCGCAAATTCAGTCGAGAATCCCCGATACGGGCTGCGGTGAGGTCCGGCCATGAAGCCTTCTACGATTTTGCGGGCGCGCAGCTGCAACCCCTCGAGTTTCGCCAGATGATGGGGGTTGAGAAAAGAGTTCATGGCGAGCGTGTACTGGCGGGAGTAGCGGCACCGTGGCTGTAACCGAGCGGGATGTGATCGCGTCTCTGTCAAGTTGGCGGATTCAACACTGCCTGCGCATTGCAACCGAGACGAGAGTTGCCCGCGACCTGCTTGGGCCCTTAGCTAATCAGGTCCTCGAGCACCTCGCCGCCAATATCGGTCAATTGTCGGTTGCGGCCCGCATGCAGGTAACGGAGCCGTTCGTCATCGAGGCCCATCAGGTTCAATAACGTTGCATGGACATGCCGAATGTGAATTGGTTCTTCCACGCTCCGAAGACTGAAGTCGTCGGTTTGCCCGACGGTTGCGCCAGGTTTAACATCGCCACCGGCCATCCACATCACCAGGCCATAAGAATTGTGGTCGCGTCCTGGCTTGTCGTTCATTTTTCCGTTCTTGAACGGGGTACGACCCATCTCGGATGCCCACACGACCAGCGTTTCCCCTAGCAGTCCTCGCTGCTCGAGATCACGCAGTAACGCCGCGACCGGTTGGTCGACTTCGCGTGAGTGGCGGATCATGCGGCCTTTTACGTCGCCGTGATCATCCCAGCTGTGCTGGTTGATCTGAACACCATGCACCAGGAGGGTGTAACGCACGCCGCTTTCAGCGAGTCGTCGCGCCAGCAGACACTGCCTGCCAAATCCCGCGGTTTCTGCGCGATCCAGCCCGTAGAGCTTATGGATGTGTTCGGGTTCTTTGGATAGATCTACCAATTCCGGAGCCCGTGTTTGCATGCGAAACGCGAGTTCGTAGGCGTGAATGCGGGCTTCGAGCTCGCCACTGTCATCGCGGTTTTCGAGGTGCTTCCGGTTGAGCCAGCGCAGTTGTTCCAGTTCTTGTCGTTGCCGACTTGCGGAGAGGCCTGGAGGGGGGGCCAGGTTCAGAATTGGAGTCCCTTTGGCCCGTAATAACGTACCTTGATGGGCAGCGGGCAGGTATCCATTACTCCAGACCGCGGCACCATTGACGGGAGCCCCCCGTGGGTCTTGCACTACCATGTACGCGGGCATGTCCTGGTTCTCGCTGCCCAGGCCATAGGCCATCCACGACCCGACTGAGGGGCTTCCGGGAAATTGACTTCCCGTCGTGACATGGAGCGTGGAGGGTCCATGGTTTTGGTTGTCTGTCTTGATGCCGTGGACAAACGCCAGTTGATCGACTTGCTTCGCCAGATGCGGAAACAGCTCTGAGATATAACGTCCCGATTCTCCATACTGCTGGAACTTGAAAGCACTTCCGACGCAGACGTGTTCAAAGGACAGGCGTCCTTGTAGTTCGCCACGTACGTTCGGATTGCCCGGCAATTGCTTACCATGCAGTTTGTTTAATTCGGGCTTGTACTCGAACGAATCCATTTGGCTCACGCCACCTTGCATGAACAGAAAAATGCAACGTTTCGCTCGCCGTGGAAGATGCGCGGCACGAGGTGCAAATGGGTTGCTAGTGTCAGCGCGAATAGAGTTGTCCTGCGCCAGTAGACCGGCGAGCCCCAGGGTGCCCAATCCGTTGTACGACTGTTGGAGAAAAGCACGTCGTGATGACATGGCTGTTATCCTTCGCTGTGTCGGGTTTCACGTCAGTCGACGTAGAGGAATTCGTTACTGTTGTAGAGGATTCTGCAGAGGCTAGTGAGTGCTTCGGATGGTGTGGGTGATGCCGCGTAGAATTCTTTCAGACGTGAAAGCTCCTCGTCTGTTGGCTGGCGAGAGAACGCAATCTGGAAGGCATATTGAATTTGTCTGGTAATGTCTGTGCCCGCGTGATCGACCACGCGTTGGACGAAAAACGGTAGTTCGGTGGCTACGAGATTTCCGTTGTACATCGCTAACGCCTGTAGTGGAGTGACGCTGATACGACGTTTGGGGCGAGACTCGTCGCAGACCGGCGCGTCAAAGGTCTGCAGGAGAGGCATGTTTAAGGTGCGCTGCTGGTAAATGTAGATGCTTCGTTTTCGCCCTTCCGGTCCGAACTGGGTATCCCATTTGGTGGTGTCGTATTTGACCCGGTTGGCAATGTCGTTGGGAAGCGGAGGAAAAATGGGTAGGCCGAATGATTCCGCATTCAACCGGCCACTGACGCTGAGTATGCTGTCGCGGATGGCCTCGGCACCGAGTCGACGGACTCGGGTCCGCCACAATAGCGTATTTTCGGGATCTTTGTCGTGGGCGACTTCGTTGCGGATCCGTGCCGCCTGCCGATAGGTTGCGCTTTGGCAGATCAAGCGGTGGATTGCTTTCAGGCTCCATTTCTGTTCGACGAGTTTCAGTGCGAGCCAGTCGAGCAGATGAGGATGCGATGGTTCACTGCCGAGGGCGCCAAAATCGCTAGGCGTGGCCACGATTCCGCGACCAAAGTGACGGTACCAGAGCCGGTTGACAATCACCCGAGCGGTGAGCGGGTTCTGAGGGCTAGTGATCCATTGTGCCAACGCCATGCGACGGCTGCGCGTCGGCCAGCGTTTGAATGGATCCAGGCGAATTTCCGCTGCCTTGGTGTTGCCTGTGAGGAAACTCAGAAATCCTGGCTTGACGACTTCTCCGGGGTTGTCCCATTCGCCACGAATCATGACGCGAGATGTGGGAACGCCCGGTTCGTAGGGAGGGCCGTACGAATGCCGCAGCGACATTGCCAACGGAGAAAGTCGTTTTAATGATTGCGGAAGGAATTTCTTGCGACTCGACAGATAGGCGAATTTCTGGCGTTCAGAATCGGTGATTTGCTGATTGTTGGGGTCGTTGATGAGTTGTGCCAGGTTTGTTTTTTGGGCAGCGGCCGGATTCACAAAAGTCGTCAACATACTCCCATCACCACCGACTTCCATTCCGTAGGCTTCTCCCGTGTTGGTTGCCGTATAGACGATTGCCAGCGTGCCTTCCTGGTCTTCAAGGAATGTCGCTTTGTCGAGTTTCCCTTTGAGGAAATCATCGCTGAAGGATACTGCCGGCTGATCTGATCCAGGAAGTAGTTGCAGGACTGGGGCCCTTTTTTCACTCGGGGCCGTGAGAGCAAGTCCCGACTTTGTGTCGACCCAATCCGACACGGGGCTTTCAATGGTCGGATTGGGAGTGTCTGGATTTCCATCCAGGTTCGCGGCATCGAGATGAAACCGGATGCCCTGGATGGCCAGCGGTTCCGCTGGGCCGTCGCGATAGCGTCCATTGAGATAGCGATCTAGTTGCTGACGTTCCGAATCATCGAGCGGATGATCGAAAATCAGTACTTCCGCAATACTCCCCTCATGCCCGGCTTCCTTGGGGTCTCCCGAGCCGGCGGTGTACATGCCCAGTGTAATGTGCTGTGGTTTCGGTAACGCACCGTACCAGTGGCCGCGATTACTTCCCGAGAGCGAACCGGTTGATGAGGCAGGTGTGCCGTCGGTAAAGAAGTTCCACTTGCCCTGATGGGCAGTAATGACGGAGTAATGCCACTTGCCGTCATTCACAGGCTGGCGGTCGAACACATAGTCATTTCCGAACGGTGCTCCCATGGCCTGCATGCCGAATCCCGATTGGATGTCCAGCCGCGCTTCGAGTTCTCTCTGTAAGGACTTGAGCTGTTGCTCTGCGAGATTCGCGGTTTTTTCTAAGGCGGTTCGTTTGGTTGAGGCCCACTCTTTTTCGCCGGGGCGATAAAATGCTGCCGGCAGAGGTCCGCCAATCTGAAAGCCATCTCCAGGCAGCGGGCGTGGAATCTGGATGGTCGCGAAAAACGCCTGCATCCGGTAAAAATCACGGGTGGGAATCGGATCGTATTTGTGGTCGTGGCACTTGGCACATCCAACTGTCAGGCCGAGGAAAACGGAGCCAACCGTCGAGGTCATTTCGCTCAGTAATTCATGACGCGTCTCGTCTCCACGAGGCTCGGTAAAGGGAGCAAGTCGCAGGAAGGTCATGGCGACGACGTTTTCAGGTGGGGTCGATGGCAGGTCGCCGGCTCCGAGGATTTCCGCAAATTCGTCGCCGGCCAACTGTTCTCGGATGAACAAATCGTACGGCTTGTCGTTGTTGAACGCATCGATGACATAGTCACGATACCGCCACGCATGTGGAAGATCCGGATCTCCCTCATACCCGGCCGTGTCAGCGTAGCGGGCCAGATCCAACCAGAACCTTGCCCAACGCTCTCCGTAGCGACGATCCTCCAGTAAGCGATCAACCAGTTTTCCGGCAGCTTGGGGATCGGAATCCTGGACAAAACTGGCGACCTCCTCAGGAAGAGGTGGCAACCCGATCAGGTCAAAATAAACACGGCGAATAAATGTTTCTCGCGAGGCTTCCGGCGCAGGGCTCAGTTCTTGCTCCTCGAGCCGCTTGAGCACGAAATGGTCGACTTCATTGCGTGCCCATTGCGTATTGTTGATCGCTGGAGGAGAGGTCGGCTGCAGCGGCACAAAAGGCCACTTCAGGGCCTCGTCTTCGGCACGTAAGCAGGTTCCCAGCAGAACGAGTGCGGCACCCAGTGGAATTCGGCAGTGAGCCATGAACGAACCTCGATCCTTTACGGCAAGACAATGCGTCAGCGGCACCCTGCTATCTATCTTATCAGGTATGGGGGATTGAGTCAGACCCTATCGCCAGTCCAGAGGCTTCTGGTCGCCTGTCCGAGAGAGCCATACAATGAGCGATTCCGCCTTTCCAGAAGGCCGTGCCCTAGCTTATTTCCAGTTGTTGTTTTGAGGAGCCGCGATGAGCGAGCCACTGAACCGGTACAGTCAACGTATTACCCAGCCCCGTAGCCAGGGCGCGTCGCAGGCGATGCTCTACGGTACCGGTATGACCGAAGAGGATATGGCGAAACCTCAGGTTGGGATCGCCAGCGTGTGGTACGAAGGCAACACCTGCAATATGCATCTATTGGACCTGGCCGCGAAGGTGAAGGAAGGGGTGGCAGGGACGGGGTTGCACGGAATGCGGTTCAATACGATTGGTGTCAGTGACGGAATTTCGATGGGCACCGAAGGGATGAGTTATTCGCTCCAATCCCGAGATCTTATCGCCGATTCGATCGAGACGGTGATGGGGGGGCAGTGGTACGACGCATTGGTTGCTTTGCCCGGTTGTGACAAAAACATGCCCGGCTGCTTGATCGCCATGGGGAGATTAAACCGTCCGGCAATCATGGTCTATGGAGGCACTATCCGACCTGGCTGTACCAGTTTCCGCGACAAGGAGGAATCTCAGGCGGAAACGCCGCGGGATATTGTTTCGGCTTTTCAATCTTATGGAGAGTACCTGGCTGGCAAGATCACCGATGAGCAACGTCAGGAAATTGTCCGCGCGAGTTGTCCCGGAGCGGGTGCGTGCGGTGGCATGTACACAGCCAACACGATGGCCTGTGCGATCGAAACTCTGGGAATGTCTCTACCTTACAGTTCATCAATCCCGGCGGAGTATCCAGAAAAACTAGAGGAATGTGTGCAGGCTGGCGCGGCAATTCGTATTTGCTTGGAGAAGGACATTAAACCTCGTGACGTCATGACGCGCGAGGCATTTGAAAATGCCATGGTCGTTGTTATGGCTCTGGGCGGTTCGACCAACGCGGTTCTGCACCTGATCGCAATGGCGCGTAGTGTGGACGTTGAGTTAACGATCGACGACTTTCAGGCAGTGAGCGACCGGATTCCCTATTTGGCGGATTTGAAACCCAGTGGTCGTTACGTCCAGGAGGATCTGCATGCAGTTGGTGGGACACCGGCTGTGATCAAGTATTTGCTCGAGGCGGGTTTGCTCCAGGGCGACTGCTTGACTGTGACGGGCCAGACGTTGGCTGAAAATGTGGCCGATTGCCCGGGGCTCAAGGAAGGGCAGACCATCATTGGCACGGTAGAAAAGCCCATTAAATCAACGGGGCACTTGCAGATCTTGAAAGGCAACCTGGCACCAGCAGGGGCTGTTGCCAAGATCACGGGCAAAGAAGGATTGCATTTTTCAGGCACGGCGAATGTGTTTGACGCGGAAGAGGAGATGATCAAGGCACTGGAGGAGGGTCGGATTCAGAAGGGTGACGTGATCATTATCCGTTACGAAGGACCTAAAGGCGGGCCAGGAATGCCCGAAATGCTGACGCCGACTTCCGCAATCATGGGAGCCGGGTTGGGCGCGGACGTAGCACTTCTCACTGATGGCAGGTTTTCAGGCGGGTCGCATGGGTTCATCGTTGGCCACATTACCCCCGAGGCGCAGGAAGGAGGCCCGTTGGCTCTGGTGGAAAATGGGGATCGAGTCACCCTGGACGCCGAAAACAATCGCCTTGATGTCGAGCTCGACGAAGCCGAGTTGACCGCGCGGCGAGAAGCCTGGCACGCGCCGCCGTATCGAGCCACGCGTGGCACGCTCTACAAGTACATCAAGAACGTGAAATCGGCTTCATTGGGGTGTGTTACGGACGAATAATGGTCCGGTGTGGGAAACGCGTCGCTGCCCATTGGCATGAAGCATTTGAGGGAACCCATTTTTCGGGAGGAGTCTTGTGCGAAAAAGTAAGACACTGAACAAGTTGCGCTCGGGTCAGACAGTGCGCATTTGTGGGCTGGGGCACTTTATTCCAGCTTTCTTGAAGCACGCGGCCCATTTTGGTTTTGATTGTATCTGGCTGGACAATGAGCATCGCGCGATGCAGCAACGTGAAGTGCAGGCCTTGCTGGCATATTTTCACCTCTTTGACATTGATTGCATGTTGCGTCCCCCGACATTGGAACGAACCCAGTTGTATCGGTATTTCGAAGACGGCGCAACCGGTTTGATGATTCCCTTTGTATCGACCGCTGAGAAGGCGCGAGAGTTGGTGCAGGCAGTCAAGTTTCCGCCGATCGGGGATCGTGGCCTGGATGGCGCTGGACTGGATAGTGACTTTTATCTCCGTGGGGACGAGGGGTATACCGATCGCGCTAACGCCGAAACGTTTCTGGTCGTCCAGATCGAGACTCCCGAGGCAGTAGAAAATGTGGAGGAGATTGCCGCGGTCGAAGGTGTTGACGGTCTATTTATCGGCCCTGCTGACCTGTCATTACGGCTGCGCACCGGGGACAGTTCTCTCACGCTGGAGTTGGCGACCGAACGAGTCGCTGCTGCGGCGGCACGGCATGGCAAAGCCTGGGGACGCCCAGTGGCAGATCAGGAGCAATTGCAGGCGTTGCATGCCCAGGGCGCACGACTACTGGCCTATGGAGGCGAGTTTCCAGCATTCTTAAATATGCTCCGTGAACGTGGTGAGGAATTTGATCAATTACTGCGGGCAACCGAGCAAGAAGGTGGATGATCTAATATGCGATTTGAGAACAAGGTTGCGCTGGTGACGGGTGCGGGACGCGGAATCGGTAAAGGGTGTGCGTTGGAACTCGCGCGTGGCGGTGCCCATGTGATCCTTAATGATCGCCCCGGCAGTTCCGATCTCTCGGAAACACAACGCGAAATCGAGGCGCTGGGTGCGCGGGCTACCCTGTTGGAGGCGGATGTATTCCAACAGTCGGGTAGTGAGGAGTTGGTGGCTTCTGCGTTGTCTGCCGCTGGACAGATTGACATCCTGGTGAGCAATCCAGCGTGGGGTAAACGCTGCTCTTTCTTGGAGTACCGGCGCGAAGACTTTGAACGAGTGATTCAAGGAACGCTGATTAGCGGCTTTGCGATTGGCCAACAGGTTGCCCGGCATATGGTTGCTCGCGGCGGGGGGGGCAAAATGGTTTTCATCTCCAGCGTTCAGGCGGAGATTCCATTTGCGTTAAGCATCGCCTACGGGGCGGCCAAGGTGGCTTTGAATCATATGACTCGCACGATTGCTGTAGAGCTGTTTTCTCACAGGATCAACGTTAATGCGATTGAACCGGGCTGGATCGATACGCCGGGAGAACATGAGTCGTTTGGGGATGAAGCAATCCAGGCGGAAGGGCAGAAACTGCCTTGGGGCCGCTTGGGAACACCCACCGACATCGGCCAGGCTGCCGCATTCCTGGTGTCGGATGAAGCAGACTATATCACGGGTAGTATCCTGGCAGTGGACGGGGGGTTTCGTTTTCGACATTGTCGCGCCGATGACATGATCTCGACGGTGGAATAGCCTCCGGGTTGATGGCTCGCGTCACGATTATTTGGTCGGTGCTCATCTGATAATCAGGGGTCCTCAAATGAAAATCACTGGGATCACGACACACGCGATGGGAGTACCGGGGCCCGGAGGCTTTGCGCCATCTCGTAATTGGATTTTCGTTGAAGTCGAGACGGATGCCGGCATTGTGGGGCTTGGCGAAGCGACGACCGAGTACCACGAACAGGCGGTAATTGCCATGGTGCAGGAGCATTTTGCTCCGTTGTTGATTGGTCAGGATCCGACCCGTGTCGATTATCTGTGGCAGCAGATGCAACGTTTTTTCTGGTGGCGCGGTGGAGTTGTCGCCAGCAGCGCGGCGAGTGGGATTGAACAGGCGCTTTGGGATATCACCGGCAAAGCGTATGGCGTGCCGGTCTATAAGCTGCTCGGCGGGGCGGTTCGTGACCATGTCCGTTTGTACGCACGTACTGATTTGGGACTGGCAAGTTATGGAGAAGAGGCACGTACCGCAGTATTGGAAGGTTTCGACGGATTCAAGTTTGGCCCGGGGCCCTATGTGACACCGTATAACGATGAGCAACAGGTGGATGTGGCACTCGGGGTCGCTCGTGAAATTCGTGATGCAGCTGGTCCCGATTGTGAGCTTATGATTGATTGCGGTGGGATTTTTTCTCAGCAGGCCGCAGTGCGTCTGACCGAAGGTCTGCGCGAAGTCGAAATGCTGTTTGTCGAGGAACCCGTAAATATGGATACGCCGCACGGATTACGCGCCATGCGGCGCAGTTTCCCCGATGTTCGGATTGCTGCGGGAGAACGCTTGATGACTCGCTGGCAGTTTCGTGAGTGGCTGGAGAGTGAAGCGGTCGATGTGATTCAGGCGGATATCTGCCATTGCGGCGGTATTGGAGAATTGATGAGGATTGCGACGTGCGCCGAGGTCTACAACGTGCAGATTGCACCGCACAATCCCTACGGTCCAGTAGCTCTGGCCGCGGCGGCGCACGCGGCGTTGGCCATGCCAAATTTTCTGATTCTGGAACATTGCCGCCACCGTCCTTGGTTGGACGAGGTTCAACTCCAGGGAATGCCGGTCACGAAAGGTCGAATTGAAGTTCCGGATCGGCCCGGTTTGGGGGTCGAGTTGGACTGGGATTACGTGAATCGCCATCCGTATCAAAGACTCGATCTGCGGGCGTTTCACGATGCGGCCGGCGGCTTGCCATTGGTTTGATCGGGTACCGATTGTCGTGACGTTCAAGACCCTCTTCTTCTTCATCGAAAGCTGATTGCAATGTCTCCTGCTGAAGCCGGTCTCCAGGGAGTGGTGCCGATCATCCCAACTTTGTTCAATACGAACGAAGAGCTGGATCTAGCGGCGACCGCCGCGTGTGTTCGATTTGCCGTCGAAAGCCAGTTGTCCGCGGTCTGTTTGCCGGCGTATGGGAGTGAATTCTACAAACTCATCGATACCGAACGAGCGGCCGTGGTCGGTACCGCGGTTGAGGCCGCAGCTGGGCGCACGCTCGTGATCGCACAGTCCAATCATCCTGCCGCGAGACATGCTGCCGAGTTGGCAAAAGCGAACGAGGCGCGCGGCGCCAACTTGATTTCGTTTGCGCTACCACGAATGTTTGCGTTGCCGGAAGCGGATCTCCTGGCTTACAGCAGGACCATTTGCCAAGCGGTGAAAATCCCAGTCCTGATTCAAGATTTTAATCCTAGCGGCCAGACGATCGGAGCGGAGTTTTGTCGTCGGTTGTCTGAAGACTGTGGGAATTTTTCGTTTGTGAAGCTTGAAGAGCCATTGATGGCTCCCAAGGTCAGGGCGATTCGTGAGGCAACCGAAGATCGAGTTGGCGTATTGGAAGGTTGGGGTGGAATGTACCTGCTGGAACTCGTTGTTCCAGGGATCTGCGGGCTGATGCCTGGTCTGGCATTAGGTGATTTACTGCAAAAGGTTTGGCGGTTAGCCCGAGCTGGAGACAGTTCCGATGCGGCCGACCTATTCGAGAAATTATTGCCGCAGATTGTCTATTCGTTACAGAACATGGAGTTGTTTTTGTGGATGGAGAAGGATCTGCTGGTTCGGCGAGGCGTTATTTCACGTAGTCAGGCTCACGTGCGAAGTGCAACACTCACCCCCGATGAAGATGCCTGGCAACATGCAATTTGGCTCAACCAACGGGTTGCGGACTTGACGGCGAATTGAATCCTCTCGCCTAGGACAGGTGGTCTCAGACGACAGTAGAGAAGACCGTTGGCGCAACGGCGGAGCCAAGAGTGGAAGTTCTGCAATTCAGCAGTCGCCTGGCGAGGCGCGACTCAAGACAACTTACCGAATAAACAAAAAGTCGTACGAATTGAGCAACGTCCAGAGAAAATCTTCCGCTGCTTGTGGCCTTGGATAATCTCGGAAAAGCGTACCGGCCACCTTTTTCTCTTTCTCACCGGGGAACCGGCCGAGCACCGCCAGGCAGAGCTCTTCGACAAGTTTTTCGTCAGGGAGTGCTTGCGCGTACAGTACTGCCAGCCGGCCTGCCGGGTGGCTGATCTTGGCGTCGATTTCGGGTGCGTTCATCAAGTGCAATGCTTGGGCCATCGTCGGTTCGCTCGATTTGGCGCATTCGCAGGGAGACTTGCGTTCCGACCGTCCGAAGGTCTCCAGGAAATAGGAGGGCATGCGATTGTCCCAAAGTTGAATCGCCCGTGTTCCTTTGGGCATGCCGTCAAAAGAATCGGGTGTCCCTGTAGCCTCACTGATCGCGTCCAGGAGAACTTCTGCAGGCAGACGTTTGACGACAAAATGCGAAAAGTTCTGATTGTCGTCTCGATTCGTTGCGTTGGTTTCACTGGAAAGCTGGTAGGTGCGGGACTGCATGATCATTCGCATTACGGCTTTCAAATCAAACCCAGTGGACACTATCTGCTCTGCCAAGTAGTCCAGCAGCGGTTCATTAGTGGCGGGGTTCGTTGATCTCAAGTCATCTTCGGGCTCTACCAGCGCGCGGCCCATGAAGGATTTCCAGATGCGATTTACGACCAGGCGGGCAAAGTAAGGATTGTCGGCGGCCGTCGCCCAGTCAGCGAGGAACACGCGGGGGTCCTGGTCGTCCACCATTTCTGCGGTGATCACCGGTCCTCCCGGCGCCCGCATGGGGACGGGTACGCCAGTTGTCGGATGCTGTGTCGCTTGGAATCCGCGATGGTAGACTAATTCCCGATCAGCGGCGTTGTCGTACGGATTGCTGTCATTGAGTGTCTTCTTCTCCAAACCATTGAAAAAGCCGGCCATGCCATAAAAGTCCTCTTGTCCCCATTTTTCAAAGGGGTGGTGGTGACATTGGGCGCAATCCATACGAATGCCCAGGAAAGCCTGGCTGATGGTTTTCGTCAGGTCTTCCTTGGTTTGTTCGCCGCGAAAGAAATTCACCGGTCCGTATTTCCCGGAGTTTCCGGAAGCAGTCAGCAATTCGCGGACCCACTCGTCATACGGGCGGTTGGTAGCAAATTGCCGCCGCAGCCAGGTATGTAACGCGTAGGCGCCCCTTTCTCCCAGCGTCTCGGCGTTGACCATCATGATGTCCGCCCATTTGAGCGTCCAATAATCGGTGTATTCGTTACGTTTGAGTACACGGTCCACAGCCAAACGCCGTTTGTCACTAGAAGTGTCTTTCAGGAAACTGCGTAGTGCACTGGGATCTGGCAAGCTGCCCAGTGTGTGTAAGTGAATGCGACGGAAGAAAGTGGCGTCGTCGCAAAGCTCCGAGGGAGTGATTCGAAGTTTGTTCAGTTTGTCCAACACCAGTTCATCGATGCGGTTGTGCGCTGGCGTGTCTGCGGTTTCATTGTCACCTTGAGAGCGAGGGATCAGCATCCTGGCCGCGCCGACGTGCCCCATGTAGTTGATCGTGATGGCAGCTTCGCCCGGACGCTTGCCAGTTGCGATGCGACCTGTCTGGTTAGTTTGCGCGACTAATTCCGCGTTGCTCGTGTAAGCGGCTTCGCTCGTGACATCGCGCCGATGGCCGTTGTTGAAGATAGCGGTCACGCGCAGTTGCTGTTCAGTACCTGCGCGCAAAACTCGTTCGGCGGGATCTATTTCGATGTGGGTGACTCGGGGGGCGTTCGCGGAGCCCCAGGGCATGCCTTGGTAAATCCACTGTGTTAGCAGTTCCGCGTCTAGTGAGCCGGCGGGCATGCGGGCCCCGCCGCCGTGCGGGACCGTGCCGATGGCTTTCCGCAATAGCAGACTGCGTTCGGGGGCGGCCGGAAAGATCCGTCGGCCGCGGGCCTCTTTGAGCAACGCGACATAATCAGCCCGTGCGTCGAACCCAAACACCGAGAGCTTGAAAC
This sequence comes from Planctomycetaceae bacterium, assembly GCA_002709225.1. Taxonomy (GTDB): domain Bacteria; phylum Planctomycetota; class Planctomycetia; order Pirellulales; family Pirellulaceae; genus UBA9264. The sequence continues at coordinate 16,320 of PAQH01000155.1, read as the reverse complement.
CATTTTGCCCGGACTGCTTTCCGTGACAGCCTCCACTGTTGCACCCTCGTTTCGAGAACAGCGGCATGATGTCATTCTGAAAGTCGATGGGTGGATAGGTTTCCAGGTCGGTGACCACGATTTGGGTTGTGTGCTGTTGGTCGCCGTAGCGGATTTTCAGATCGGTGTTTCCAGAGGTGACACCCACCACCAGGCTGCCTTGGGTCGTGGCCACGGACGGTTGTCCAACGATCAATTCGCAGAGATGAGTTACATCGAACTGGAACCCTGTTGGCGAAGTGGCGGTCACGACCAGCTGTTGCCGTCGATTTTGTCCGTCCAATTGGATCACCGCGGGCGAGATCCGCAGGGCTGACGCAGTCACACCCACTGCATCGGGTTCGGCAGCGCACAAGTTGCCGGTTAGCAGGAATACCAATCCCAACAGGTAGCTGTCGAGCCGTTGCATCGTTTTGGCGCGATCGAACAAATTTGTCATCGCTGCTCCCCCTGGAGCGTCGAGGGTGCTCTGTCCCTGACGCGTGTGGACCTTGAACCGCGTGCCCGCGTCCGCGGACGCCACTATCTATCTTATCGAGCCAGCCACGCTCTGCCCAGCTTGTTCGTTGACGGGTTGTATGTTGGCGCAGCCTCTCTGGTATTCTGCACCGCGTATCCGTCGATAGTCGTCCCTCCTGAAGGGCTGCACATCGCTGCTGCGAAGCGCGTCTCAGTACCGCGCGGCTCCCGTTGATCGTTTGAGCTGGTTCCGCATGACTTCCTTGGGCGCTTCTTGACCAGTAAAGTGCCGAAACTGGAGTTCAGCTTGCCGGATGAACATGTCGACACCGGTGATCACGCGACAATTCTGTTCACGCGCATATTTGATCAAGAGGGTCTGTTCCGGGTTATAGACCGTGTCAAAGACGACCATCCCACGGTCGATATGGCGTTTCTCGTAAGGAGATTCATCCACCTTGGGATGCATGCCAATTGGCGTGGTATTGATCAGGATGCCGGCACGGATCTTTTGGCGTTCCTCCCAGGGGACCGTACGGCAGTTAAAACGCTCTGCGAGGGCCATGGTGCGTTCCTCATTGCGGCTCGTGATGACCACGTCTGATCCAAGTTGAGTCAGGCCGTATGCCACAGATTTGGCGGCACCACCAGAACCCAGGATCAGTGAGGTCTTGCCCTTCAGGGGGGTTGTGCCGCTTTTTGAATGGGTCCGTAGAAGCGAGTCCACCGCGGCTTGATGATCGGTGTTGTAGCCGGAAATTTGTTCGCCATCAAAGACCGCCGTGTTGCAGGCGCCGATGGTGGCGGCATCGGTATCTACCTGATCGAGGAACTGCATCACTTCCTCTTTGTGTGGAATCGTGATGCTGAGTCCCTTGATTCCCAGGTCCGGGCAGTCACCCAGGAATGAGCCGAGTTCATCAAGTGGAACTCGAAACGGAATGTAGACCATGTCCAGTTCAGAATCCCGGAAAGCGGCATTGTGGATGATAGGGCTGAGGCTATGTCCAACCGGATCCGCAACCACGCCATAAACGGCGGTTGATTTGGAAATGTCTGTGTAACGGTACATTTCCGTCATCTGACGGTAGCTCAGTTGCCCGGGTGCCAACGCGCGTTCTTCGTGAAACGTTGCGTAGGTAAACGGCGCCCCGAATCGTCCGGAGAGCAGGCGTGAAAGGACGCCCTGCTCTCCCATGCAGAAGGCGACTGTGGGCACTTTGCTGTTTTCAATGAGCTGTAGCAAACGTAAGTTGTCGTGCGGATGATGTGCCAGCGTGGCGATCTTGACGATGTCAGGATCCAGCTTGACCATGCGGTCGTGAATGGACTGTACGTCCTCCGGCGTTTCCACAAAATTGTGATAACTGACAATGCGTTTGGTTTTTCCATAGCGGGGAATTTGTCCCGCGACATCTTCTTCCAGATCAACGTAGTCTACGCCTTCGGCGATCGCCTGGCGTAGCAGCGTCATGCGATCGGTGTCGCTGGCATTCCACTTGCCTCCATCATCTTCGCGTCGGCAGGTGGCGATAATGGGACAGCGGCGATTGGCGAGTAAACGTTTGATGTTCACCGCGCGGCGAATGTAGTCCAGACGCAACTCGACCAGGTCAGCCCCTTGCTCAGCGACATGGCGAGCTTCTGCAATCATGCTACGGTGGCGACCACGGCCGATACTGACGCAAATCATAGAAGGTATTTCCGTTGAGGTGAGCATTGCTTGGCGGTCGCCCGTGGCAGCAGGACGATACGACGCAATGGTGTTTGGTTAGAGATCGAAGACGAAGTTTGGCGCCTATTGAGCTGGTAGTCTGCCCGGAAGTTTTCGCCGGACCTCAGGCTGTGGGCCCTGCCACGGGTATTGGGGTTGCTTATCGAGGTCGCACCGTGACGGGCATCAATCTATTTTGATTCATTCGATGGATGTGGGCAAATTATGACAGTAGTTTGCGTTGGAGCATGCATCGACAGGCACGCCATTGATGGTGTGTTGCTCCTGTATTTTGCTCTATGTTACCTGGGCTCTATTTTATCTGGCGGTGGAAGTTCAGCCAGGGAGGGGCTGGCCGGCGCCGTTCACGATTACCTGAAGCATCGTGATTTTCAGAATATACTGAACTGGTTACGATGGCTGGAATACTTGTCAGGAGCTCGGTTTATGGACTCGTTGCGTGGTCAATTTCTGGTGGCTTCCCCGCACCTGCCCGATCCTCATTTTTCTCGATCGGTTGTGTTCATGCTGCAGCACAATCCGTCCGGTGCGGTTGGGGTGGTACTTAATCGGCCCACGGATAATACGATTGAGGACTTGTGGAGGCACGTGAGTGATGAAGCGTGTAGCGTTGAAGGCGCGGTGCATGCAGGCGGACCAGTTGCCGGACCACTGATGGCCTTGCACACCAACCCTGAATTGTCCGAACGAGAGATCGTGCCTGGCGTCTATGTGGCGACAGATCGAGACGCATTGACTCAGCTCATACAGGCGGACGATTCAGAGTTTCGTCTGTATTCGGGTTATGCGGGTTGGTCTGCCGGACAACTTGAAGACGAATTGCGGGTGGGGGGGTGGCTGACAGCACCTGGTGCTGCATCATTGGTGTTCTCAGATTGTGAGCAGCTCTGGAAGCGAGTACTTGATTCGATTGGCATTGACCTGCTTTCCACGGTTGTCAACAAGCTGGACATGCCTCAGGACCCGTCACTGAATTGACAGGCTCGTGTTTTCGGTGTCGTCCACAATGGGCGTTCGCCGTGGAATCTCCAGGCGAGGTCTAACAGCGGACGTGGAAGCCTGATCTTGGCCGGAATTCCGGCCTAGTCCTGGATTAAACAATCTGGCTATAATCCGTCCCCCACGCACGTACCCTCCTCGGGTTTATCGTCGGGGCGCAGGTCGCTCCACTTGTACAGCGCCATGGCAGGACATGGAGGTCCGCTGGTCATGCCCTTGCGCATCGCTTACAGGGCAATTCGATTGGTTCAGTTGCATTGGCGGCATTGGCTTTTGCTCGTGTCGGTGTCGTGCTTTGCAGTTGCCACGTGGCCCGCCACATCGTGTTGTGGCGATGAACCAGATCAAGCCGATGAAGAAGTTCAGATTCGTCTGCGCGTAGAATGGGGATACGGTCAGGCGCGTCAATGGAACGGTAGTTTACGCCTTTCGGAAGGAAGCGTACGTGACCTGGTGGTGTTGGGGTGGTCGGCGGATGCGCCCGGCTGTGTGTTGCTTGACCAGGATGCGGTACGCGTCGCCCACCGCCAGCAGCTTGATTATGACGGCTTTGATGTCACTGTGACCGGTTCATTGGAAAGCCGCCTACTACTCGAGTTTGCTCCTCACGACCAGCCCTCAGAGCGGCGTTACTTGGAGATTCCGCTGCGGAAGTTGCTTACCTCGAACGGTCTCCATGACTCTTCTTTGGATCAGCGGTCCAACCGCCTGGTGGTTCGACGGGCGCCTGGCGATCGTCTGCGCGTGGAAGTGGAGCCGCGGTCTCTTGTCTTTTCCAAGGGCGAGCAGGTTGAAATGGAGATCTCGGTCTACCGCCCCGGTTTCCCTCTGGATTCAGACGGGTCGCTGCAGGTGAAACTTCGGCGCGGCCGGCAAGGTGAGGATGTCTGGAGTCGTCAGTGGACCATTTCAGAGCTGCAGGGCGCTGTGCGGGCGGATTTTCGTCCACTGCGTTTCTCGGTTCCTGACCGCGAGGGGGTTTACCAGCTGGAGCTTGAGTTCTATCGCAACCGCAGTCGCCTGATTGTACCGCTGGTCACCAGCGTGCCTGATTTGACCAGGCAGGTCCAGTTTGTAGTTGTCGATTCGAAGTCGTCGACAACGAGTCCGGTAGAGTGGAACACTGTCCTGAAGCTCGATCCGACCAGTAAGAGCTGGTGGGATCAGTTTGCCAGGCTGACGCAAATGGAGTGGCTGTTCTCTGAAGACTCGGACGCCACTGGACAGGGTGAAGCGAGTCGCGTCAAACACCTGGGTCGAGAGTGGATCGACTTGCCGCCGGAGGGCTGGAAGATCTACCCTTTGGCTGTTGAACGGGTCGGCCTGCCGCACGTATTGGAAGTCGACTATCCGGACGTGGCGGCGCAGTCATTAGGGATTAGTATTCTGGAGCCGAATGTGATCGGGCAGGTGGGACCACTCGGTGTCGATTCCGGCGTTGAGGTGGATGCCCCACGCCAAACACAGGATCATGCGATTCGCACCCACCGCCTGGTGTTTTGGCCGAAAACACCAAATCCGATGCTGTTGATCACCAACCGTCGGGCAGAAGAGTCCGCCGTGTACGGGATGATTCGTGTTCGCGCCGGTCCAGAACGGTTGCCTTCCAGAGGTGATGGGGGGGAACCTCAGGGCACCAAAGTGGCCCCGCGATTGTTGGCTGCGTTTTTCGACAAACCCTTGTTCCCGGAGAATTTTCAGGCGACGCAGAGTGGTGTCGTCGCTACTGCGCCTCTGGACGATTGGGTCACGTTTTACGACGGAGGTCGACGCCTGACAGAGTACTTGCGTTACGCGGGTTACAACGCGGCGATTCTCTCGGTGAATTGCGAGGGGAGCACACTGTACCCGAGCGAACTCGTGTCGCCGACACCGAAGTACGACTCGGGGATCATGTTGCGGCAAGCGGCGGACCCTCATCGCAAAGATGTGCTCGAAATGCTTTTTCGCTTGTTTAACCGGGAGGGGCTGCGGCTTGTTCCGGCGATTGAATTCGCTTCGTTGTTGCCTGAACTGGAGCGGTTGCGTTTGGACGATAACCTCGCACCGCAGGCACTCGTGGGGATTGATTTGGTGCGACGCGACGGGAAATTGTGGTCGGACGTCCACGTGCCACGCAGCGGTTTGGCACCGTACTATAATCCGCTGGATCCTCGCGTTCAGGCCGCCATGCAGAACGTCGTTGATGAGCTTGTTGACCGTTACGCCCACCATCCGGCGTTCGCAGGCGTAGCGTTGCAGTTGGGCGCTGAGACCTTTGCTCAATTTCCGGATGACAACTGGGGCTGGGACCAGCCTACTCGGAAGCGATTTGCGGATGCGGTGGGAGTGGAAGTGGTTTCTCGTTTTCAACATGCTCCAGTAGCGGACGCAGAAAAGTCACTCTGGTTGAATTGGCGTGCGACACAACTGGGTGCGTTTTATAAGACCTTGCGGACCACCATTAGCCATCGCCGTGAAAACGCCAGATTGTTTCTGCTCGGGTCCCGCATGCTGGACTATCGTCGTGTGCAGAGGGAGTTGCGACCCCAATTGGCACGCCGCGGAAGACGCGGTGCTGCGGTTGAGAAGAGGCCTCCCGGGCCGCAATCCCCCGGCGGGATGCAACCAGCCGATCGGAGCATTCGTGAGCTGATGTTGCGTGTTGGGATCGACGCAGAGAGCTTTCAAGACGATGGGCAAGTAGTTTTGCTGCGGCCGCATCGACTGGCGCTGCAAGCGCCACTTACAGAGCGTTCGGTCGATTTGCGATTGGCGCATTCGGCCGCGTTTTCGCGTTACTTCGCCAATGCGGCGGGCACGGGAAGCCTCTTGTTTCAGGAAGCGACTCCATTGGCACTGCCCGCGTTGGAAGAACGCAGTCCGTTCGGGAGAGAGAATACGCAGGCCTGGCTGTTGGCACACTTCTCACCCAGTGACTCCTCGAACCGCCGTCGTTTTGTGCATGCGTTGGCAACGCTCGAATCCGACACTCTGGTGACTGGCGGCTGGTTGTTACCGATCGGTCAGGAAGATGCGCTGCTGCCGTTCTTCTCGACTTTTCGAGCGTTGCCTGCCAGAGAGTTCCAGGACGTCGTGCCACAGTCTGGTAAGACGCCACGCCAACCGGTTGTGGTCAGGACGCTCGTCGATCAAGGTCAGACGCTGGTTTATTTACTGAATGACTCTGCCTGGCCGGTCGAAGCCCACCTTGAATTTCAAGTGCCACGGGATTGCCGTATTCGGTCGCTAGGACCGCAGCGAGTGCGTCCACTCGTCCTGCGTGGGGCTCGAGCCACCTGGTCTGCCTCGCTTGAGCCCTACGACCTGGTCGCGGTTTCACTCAGCGCCAAAGATATCGAAGTGCTCGGCTGGACGGTTTCCTATGCTGCTGGCTTGACGACGGCCTTGCAGGTTGAATTACAGGATTTGCAGAAGCGGACCCGGATCGCGAGGCAACGCCCTCAGCTCACACGTGTGGCAAACGCGGGATTTGAGCAGTCGGGCACAGCGGGTGAGTTGCCTGGGTGGATGCGGTCGCAACCGACCCCGGATGACGAATTACATGCCGAGATTGACTCGTCGTACGCTTATGCCGGGGAGAAATCGTTGTACTTGAAACATACGGATCGGAGTCGCAGGCCACCAATCTTATGGATTCGCAGTGGGCCGCTGGAACGCCCACTCCTGGGGCGTCTTAAGCTGGGAGTGCGCGCCCGGATTCGGGCGGGCGCGAAACAGCCTCCATTGCGATTGGCAATCGAGGCACAGGTGAATGGGCAGCCCTATTACCGCTACGCATGGGTTGGTGCGAACGTCTCCGATGACCGTTTCAAACTTGATGCCCAGTGGAAGCTCTTTCATGTGCCATTTGGAAAATTGCCACTGGATGGACTCCAAGATCTGCGTATTGGTTTTGACTTGATGGGGCCTGGTGAGGTTTGGGTTGACGATGTGCAGATTCTAGACACCTGGTTCAGTCGTACTGAACTTGGGCAGTTGGAGAAAGACCTGGCTCTGGCCCGTTTTCAATTGGAACAGGGGCGCGTTTTGGATTGTCAGGAATTCCTGGACAGTTATTGGCCGCGTTTCTTCAAGCACTATGTGCCATTGGTTCCTGCGTTACAGCCCGTGCGGCGAAATCAACCGCTTGAAGCGGCGGAACAGCCGGCCGCCGCGACGGCTGAGCGTCCGGTGCCCCCTTGGTATCGCCGCTGGCTGCCCAGATTCTAGAGGATCGGCACGGTTACGCGATCCCACGCCGTAACCGGACATCGCGGGCAATTGTGTCGCAAACTGATTTGGGCCACAGGGGAGGGTGAATTCGTTACAATGGATTCCGCTAGGTAGCAATTCACCACCGCGCCCCGGCCCGCTTTAACGGGACCGAGGTGTGCCGATCGACCAGATTGGATGGCAGAGTTCATCCCCAGATGGAGACGTGCTATGGACCGCGAGACAACAAGAAGAGGGTTTCTGCAGCGGGGTTCCGAAGTGGCCACCGCCACGGCGGTCGTTTCAACAATGGGGGCGGTCCATTCTGAAGCTGCCGTGCAAAAAGAGATTGTGCAACTGGGGATTATCGGCTGTGGCGGCATCATGACTCATCATGTGAAGGGCCTGGCTGCCAATCGCCCGGGTGTTTCGATCGCCTGGTTCTGTGATGTTGACTCGGCACAGATCGACAAGATTGCGCCTCACTACGCAGCGGCCCAAAGAGCCGCGCCGAAACGCACTTCACGTTATGAAGATGTATTGTCAGACAAGAACGTGGATGCAGTGATCGTCGCGACGCCGCATCATTGGCATGCCCCGATTGCGTTGCGGGCGATGCAGGAAGGCAAGGATGTTTATCTCGAGAAACCGATTTCACATGTTTACAACGAAGGGCTATTGATTGCGCAAGCGGCGCGGCAGTATGGCCGGATTGTCCAGCAGGGAAGCCAGATGCGCAGTAGTAAGGTTACCGAGAAGGCCGCCCGGCTGATGAAGCAGGGAATTCTCGGTGAGATCAAGGTGGCGCGTGCTTGGACTGCCGAACTGCGGCGTGTGGTACGTCCGGTACCGGACAGTGAAGCACCCTCTACGGTCAACTATGACCGCTGGTTGGGGCCTGCGCCATCGCGTGGGTTCAACCGCCACCGATTTCATGGGTCATGGCGGCTATTTCAAGATTACGGCAACGGCGAAATTGGTGACGATGGGATCCACGACCTGGATATGGCCTGCTGGGGTTTGGGAGTAGATACTGTTCCCAGTCAGATTACCGCGCGAGGTGGCAGGATGCTGCTGCACGGTCACGCCAGCGAGTACCCGGACAACCTGTGCGTCAACTACGAATACCCTGACGGCCGTTTGTTGATTTATGAAAACTACCCCTTTACTGCCTATGGATTGCACGGTTTCGATAACGGTAATGTGTTTTATGGGACGGAAGGTTACATGATCTTTTCGCGTCGAGGCGCGTTCAGTGTGTTCTTAGGACCTAAGGCCAAGCCTGGGCCGACCGAGGGAAGAGAAATCCGGGGCCAACGTGGGTATCAGGAACACATGGAGGATTTTCTGACTTCCGTGCGCACGCGCAAGCCGAACCGGATTCCACCCGCAGTCGCTCACCGTTCATGTGCGCTGGTGCATCTGGGCGAAATTGCTTATCGAACTGATGGTCGACTTGACTTTGATGCCAAGGCCCAGCGGTTTACCAACTCAGAGGCGGCAAACGCCATGCTGACCAAAGAGTATCGGGATCCATTTGTGCTACCAGACCTGGGGTAGGCAATGTAGGAAGAGCCGATTTCAACATGGCGGGTGCTCGTGGGCTTTGAGATTTGGCCGATCGGTTTGATTGTCCGTGCAGTTGTCGGGTTTCTTTGCCTGAAAACTGTAAATCAGGTCGTCATTCGGGTGGATTGAGTCGGATCGATCGGGAATGCGTTTAGATGGAAAGCCAACAGAGTTCCCCGTCGCTGGCGTCGTATCACCAAGAGTCGCGCCGGCCGCTGGCCAGCCTGGCCTTCGTGATTCCAATATTGCTGATTTACGAAGTCGGTGGCCTGATGCTCGGTCCACAGGCGATGCGAAACGCGGCCGATGGTTGGTTGCGTGAACTGCTTCGATTCCTGGGATTAGGCCAGTATTTCCTTTTGCCGCTGCTAACTTGCGCGATTCTGTTGGGGTGGCATCACCTCAGCGGACAAGTTTGGCGCGTGGCTTCGGGCGTGGTAAGTGCGATGTGGGTGGAGTCTGCCGCTTTGGCTGCCATCCTGGTGATCGGGGCTCGAGGACTTCCCGGGTTACTTTTCGCTGCCCAGAGCGAGCCTGATTTGACAGGTACTTGGCTCGATCAATGCATTTCTTTCATGGGCGCGGGGATTTATGAGGAGCTTTTGTTTCGGTTAATGCTGTTGCCTGCGGCGGTGGGGTTTTTCAGATTCACCGGCGTTCCCTTGTCGACAGCGGTGATACTGGCCGTGGTATCGACTAGCCTGCTATTCTCCGCCGCTCACTATGACTGGTTCTTGACGGCAGGAGAGCCTTTTGAAGTTTCCAGTTTTATTTTCCGGACGTTAGCGGGAGGTTTTTTTTCGGGGTTGTTTTTGTGGCGTGGTTTTGGGATTGCGGTCGGCACACACGCTCTGTATGACATTTTTGTTACCGCCTTGTGACCCGAATCTCGAGAACTGCGGTGGCGACTTGTCAAAGGCCCGGTTGCTGTTTCCCGCAGCGGTGCTAAAAGTGGCTTTGTTCATCTGGCAGTGAGCGAATATAATAGACGACTTGCGGTGAGTTGCCTGTGGTTTGGGCTGGTTGGTTATTGTTGGCAAGTGTCTTGAAAGGGTTGGTTTCGTGTTAGTCACTCGACCGAAAGTTGCCGAGTTGACGTTTCAGGTCTACGGACGCTCCTTGCATCCTGAGTTGTTTCAGATTCACCAGACACGCGAATTGGAACGCGGCTATCGGGCAAAGGTTGAAATTACGAGTGCTGGCCATGTCATCACCTGGCGATATCAGGGTATGACTTTGACTGAAGTGGCTGCGTCTGCACAACATCCGCTGCCACAAAAACGACGGTTGATGTCCTATTGCCTGCGTGGAGAACGGACCGATCGCATCGAATGTCGTGGCGGTGTGACTTATGAGGTCGGTTTTCAACTGGAGACGGTAGATCCCAGTGTCTTTTGGATTTTTCAAGAAGAACTGGCGAATGACGGAGAGCGGCAAGGCTTATTGCATCGCTTTGATGCCAGCGAACGTATGTGCTTGGGTGCGCTCAGTTACGTGAATGTGGAGACACGCAATCGGAGCATGCTGGTACAGGCGTTTCATACCTTTCCGGATGACTGTGCCATTGTGAAAAGCCAGTCGATGTTTCGTTTGCCGTAACCACCTTGCTGCTATTTCGGCTATGCGTGCCAGCCGTCGCGTTTCGTCAGAACGGTAAGGTAATACCTTTACGTTCCTGCTGGGCCCGGTCCAGTAACTGGCCTCCCAACGCGACGTCTTCAAGAGCCATACCCACCGATTTGAATACAATCAGGTCTGATTTGTCGCGACGGGCTGGCGTTGGCTCCGCCACGACGTCAGCGAGGCCTCGTGCCTGTTTCCACTCAAATAACCCATCCTCCAGTGCTGCACGAAAATCTCCCGCTTCGTGTTGGCAGCAGGCAACATCATCGCAGACGATAAGTGTGGCACGCGCGAGAGTGGTTGTGTCGATTTCTGTTTTTCGTAGCCAGTTCGAACCGACCGCGCAAATCAGTGCTCCTGGCGCCAGCCAGGTACCTTCAAAGACGGGAACGCGACTGGTTGTCGCCGTGATGACGATGGGCATCTTGTCGATCGCTTGGCGCGGTGTCTCCACCGCGGTGACCTCGATGGCCAGTCGACGCGACATCTTCTCGGCAAACGTTTGACGATGTTGCGGATTCGGGCTGAATACGGCCGCGCGCTCAATTGTCCGAGCGACGCAGGCTGCTTCTAATTGACTCTCGGCCTGCCATCCACTTCCCAGGATACCCACCGTGCGGGCATCGGTTATGGCCAAATGTTGTATTGCCAGACCGGTTACCGCTCCAGTTCGCATCTGTCCGAGGCGGTTGGCTTCAATCAAGGCGAGAAGTTCTCCGGTTTCCAGCGCGTACAGACCGACTAGGAACTTGGCGCCGTGCGAAGTCGTGGTGTACTGCTTCCAACCGCCAAGACCAAGGTACTCTGCCGTGGCGCTCATCGAATGCAGTACGAATCCTTTCGCGGTGGCTCGTTGTCGTGGAACATTTTCAGCACGCTGCTGCGCGAGGTGTGCGAATCCTTGCTGCATGGCTTCGACAGCCAGGGGCATGGTGAGCAGGTCGTCGACGTCGGATTCGGTAAGGTAGAGGACGGGCATAGTGCTTTCTCTGAAATGACAAATGACACGCCAGTAGAACTAACGCTCGGCTGGCAGACACACCAAACAAAGACACGCCAAACAACAGGTTTGCGTTGGTGTCGGAATCTTGGTTGGCAAGAGACGTTGACAATTAAAACCGACAACGATTCAATTCTCCAGGTGTCGATCTGTCGGGCTGATCTGAACCGATTGTGAAGGACGGCGTATAGTAGTCCAGTTCTTTAGTTGTAAACCATCGGGTATGCGATCTACGGGTACTCGGCGGCAATCGGTAAGAGGGATAATTTGTAGGCAGGGAAAGTGGAATCATTAATGGTGAACCAACAGGGACGATTGTGGTGGGACTTGCGATGTTTGCTCTACCGGGTGATTCCATTTGCGCTGGCGGTAGGGTGCCAGCCATCCGTTCCGTCTGAGGAAGAAGCTGCCGTTAAACCGGTTACTGAACCTCCCGTGCGGTTGCTTGTGATTGAAGACCCGGTTCTCGCGGAAGAGATTCAACGCCAATGGGCGCTTCGTACGGACCAACAGATTGTGGTGCGTGAACGCCGTTGGGAAGAGTTGGCCGCCGCGCGACGTCTGGCCGCGGACGTGGTGATCTACCCGGCCGGTTATTTGGGGGAGTTGGCGGAGCGTCGCTTGCTGGCTCCGATTCCGCCCGATGTGATCGCTAGTTCTGCGGTAGCCCGTGATGACCTGCTGCCATTGCAACGCCAATTGGAGACGGTATGGGGCAAACAGACGATGGCGTTATCGTTCGGGTCTCCCGTCATGGTGCTCTACTATCGAGAAGATGTTTTGAAAGCTTTGGGAGTTTCTGTTCCACAAACGTGGGACGAATACCAAGCGGTTGTTTCGGCTTTGAATATGAGTCCTGAACTGGCGCGGATCGAACAGAATAAGGGTGTTTCGGAAACCAGATTTCAGTGGGTTTCGGCGTTGGAGCCACTCGATGCGATCTGGAGTGCGCAGTTGTTATTGGCACGAGCTGTCGGATACGCCAAGCATCCGGATCAAGTTGCGACGTTGTTCGAGGCGGCGTCGATGAAGCCACGCATTGACACGGAGCCATTTGTGCGCGCCTTAAACGATTTGGCACAGTGTCAGGAGGGAGTGCCCGAAGCGTGGAGAAGCTTAGGCCCCAGTGAAGTTCGCGACTTGTTTCACAAGGGCCATTGCGCGCTGGCACTGACCTGGCCGAGTGCCAACGGTGAAACCAGCGACAGGACTCGAGCTGCATTTCGTATTGCGCCGCTACCGGGCTCACGTGACGTATTCGATTCCATCAGTCGTACCTGGTCCGTCCGCAAAAGCGGACGCGAATTGGCGCTTCTGTTAGGTGTCAGCGGGCGACTCGGATCCGTCACCTGGGAGGCCGGCAGCCCGCGGGCCGCAGCTCGGTTGCTGGCCTTGATGACTGGTCCGGAAATTGCGACGGACGTATCCTCGCGCGATCTCGCCACGACGGTGTTTCGTGAGAGTCAATTGTTACGTGTTGAGCAGTGGGTTGAGCGCGCCGCGCCACGCCGCGCTACCCAGGATTACGGTGATGTAATACATGCTGCGCAGGCCAGCCGGGATGTTGTTTTCTCTCCACGAATACCTGGCAGAACAAGTTACTTGACGGCCTTGGCGGAAGCGGTGCGACGGCGTCTCGTCGAGGGTACGGATGCAGCGGTGAGTCTGGCTGAGGCAGCGCGGCAATGGGAACAGATTACCGATTCATTGGGACGTGACCAACAGCGCCTGGCCTATCGCCGTAGTTTGGGTATGCAATAACAAACGAAGTTACCAGAAAAGGATCGTGAGGCCAGTGGCACGCCTGGTTTTGGCACTGGCATTACCCTGGCAAGCCACGCTGGCAACCGCCGCGGCACAGGGCTAGAATGAACGTTGTGGGAACGGGTGTTGAGCCGGTTGTTTAACGGCGGTTACTGTTCAACGCACGTCGCGTTGTGTTCGGGGGATAGCGGGTCTCTGAACGGTCCCACTTGGTGTCCTTTAGCGGCTTGCATGATCACGGCGGGTGCGGCCGCGGAAGAGCTTGCCGTGCGCACGAGGTGCTTCATGTCGCGCTTGATTCCTCTAATCTTGCTGGCCGCGTTGTGCACTGCAATGGCGCCGCTGTACGCCGCGGACTGGCGGCAGTTTCGTGGCCCTGGTGGCCAAGGCAAGAGCGATGAGACCTCGCTTCCGCAGGCCTGGTCCGCGAAAGAGAACTTGTCCTGGCAGGTCGATTTGCCGGGGCCCGGCGGGTCGAGTCCCATCGTAGTTGCCGGACGGGTTTTTGTGACCTGTTATACAGGTTACGGATTGCAGCCGAATGAAGGCGACCAGCAGACTTTGCGCCGTCATTTGTTCTGTTTCGACCGGGAGACGGGCAAACAACTCTGGCAGCGAAGTTTCGAGCCGAAATTGCCAGAACATGCGTATCGCGGTGAAGGTGCTTACCACGGTTACAGCTCAAGCACACCTGGCAGTGATGGGGAACGCTTGTACGTTTTTTTTGGCAAGTCCGGTCTTTTCTGTTTTGATCTAGCCGGGAAGTTAATTTGGCAGGCCAGCGCGGGTGACGGGATTCATCCATCTTGGGGATCGGGTTGTTCACCGCTGCTATCGGGGGATTTAGTGATTGTGAACGCCAGCGCGGAAAGCGGTGCATTGGTGGCTTTTGACAAGCGATCGGGACAAGAAGTGTGGCGCGCAGGCGGTATTCAATCTTCTTGGAATACACCGCTGCTGGTTGCGACCGAGCGAGGCGGAACGGAATTGGTGGTCAGTATTCAGGCCAGATTGTTGGGTTTTGATCCGGCCGATGGACGGAAATTATGGGACGCGGATGGGATTCATCGTTATGTCTGTCCGAGTGTGGTTGCAGACAAGGGTGTGGTTTATGCCATCGGGGGTGGACACACCTCGCTGGCGGTTCGCGCCGGCGGAACGGGAGATGTGACCGACTCGCATGTGCTCTGGCGACAGAAACGAGGCTCGAATGTCTCTTCGCCGGTGTTGCATCAGGGGCATCTCTATTGGGCTGATGCACGTGGCGGAGTGGTGTACTGCCAGCATGCCAAGACGGGTAAAGTAGTCTACCAACAGCGTCTCGAGCCGCGGCCCGGTCGATTTTGGGCTTCAGCCACCCTGGCGGATGGAAAGATCTATTATGTTTCCCAGCATCAGGGAACGTATGTCGTCGCGGCGCAGCCTGAATTCAAACTGTTGGCTCATAACCGGATCGAAGGTGATGAGAGTCGTACCAACGCATCGATCGCGGTTAGTGATGGGCGGCTCTATTTGCGTAGTGATCAAAGCTTGTACTGTATCGGAAACTAAGGTCCGCGCGGCGGACGTCTCTTCTCTGAAGCCCCGCGCGAGCGCATGTTGTAGAGGAACTTGCCATGCCGATGATTCCGACGGGAAACCCGTCCGCTTTGATTGGATATTATCTGGGTGTCGCCAGCCTGATCCCACTGCTGGGCATGGTCACTGGTTTGCCCGCGATTATTCTGGGTGGAGTCGGGATCAGCAAGGCGAAAGCCAACTCCAATGCTGGTGGTTTGGGGCACGCAATTGCGGCCATCGTGTTAGGTGTGCTGGGATTAGTGATCTCCGCCGCGACTCTGTCGTTTTTTGGCCTGGCAGTCTTTTCGAGGCGTTTTGGTTGATTAGCCGGTGAATCCGCGGCCACGTTACTTGTCTGTGGAGCTGGGCCGTCCGTGTGGGCAAGCGCCCCTGTCGCAGCGCTGTGGCGAGTCCACGGTGACTTTGCTCGTGCGTCAGCCAATGCGGGTGCACAGTGGACGGCAATGATCGAGCCGATGGATGACTTGTTTTCAGTAAGATTCCACAAATTGGCAGGCATTCTGGCAAATAGGTTTGACCGCTGACTATGATGAGCGCTGCTGGGAAGCTGAGCGCTGCTAGGAAGCAGTGTGGTCGCGTGAATGAAACACTCGACTGAAAACGGCCAGGCTTGGATAGGCGATCTGGTGGTGTACGGTTTTCTCCGTCCCTCTTTTTGGGAGTAGTGATGATGGCGCAACGCGGTATGATCGTTTTGTTTTGTCTGACGTTAGCCCTGTGTCATGAGTCAGCATCGCGAGTATTCGGATTTCAGGACGGTCGTCGTTCTGAAGAACGTTCGGATCGTCAGGAGCGGATGCGCCGGGTTCGCAATCGAGTCGAACAGATGCGGCGCATGCGCGAACGCATGGAGCGCTCCACTGATGAGGATCGCGCTCGCTCAGCGCAAACAGAAGACGACTGGCGTGAGATAATGCGACGGTTTCAACGGCGGCGTCAGCCCGACCGACGTCGATACGCGGGCGGGGCGCGTCGCTCTCGTTCACGAGCGATGTTGGAGTGGCGTGAGAGGCTGGGTGAGGAGCACGCGCAGCGCGAACGAGCGCGTCGTCACGAAGGAGAGCGGCATCGTGGTGAGGAACACGCGGAGCGCGAACGAGCGCGTCGTCACGAAGAAGAGCGGCATCGCGGTGAGGAGCACGCGGAGCGCGAACGAGCGCGTCGTCACGAGGAGTCGCGTCATCGTGAAGAAGAGCATGCCGAGCGTGATCACGACCGTCGTCACGAGGAGTCGCGTCATCGGGAAGAAGAACACGCCGAGCGCGATCATGACCGTCGCCACGAGGAGTCGCGTCATCGGGAAGAAGAGCATGCCGAGCGTGATCACGACCGTCGCCACGAGGAGTCGCGTCATCGT
>PAQH01000154.1 GCA_002709225.1 Planctomycetaceae bacterium | reverse complement strand
TGCACAGCTTTCGCTCCTAGTTCCACAACGCCCTGTCGAATCTGGTGCACATCTTCAGTGTCCGCCAAAGGCTTGTCAAAGTGAATGGATATCGGATACGGCAAACGTTGGGGACGCTTCCAGAAGAACTTTCCTTCTGAGAAACTGAAAATACTGCCCCAGAGCTCATCCAAGTACACCGGAATCACAGGTGCATCGGCTCCTTCCAGAATCTTGAGCGTGCCAGGTCGAAAAGCCTGCAGTTGGCCACTACGAGACAAAGAGCCTTCTGGAAAAATGCAGACAAGTTCTCCCTGATTGAGCGCTTCACGGGCCGTGTCGAGTCCCTGGCGAATTGACTTGGGCCCGCCGCTAATCAAGATCACACCCCAACTTCTGGCAACCCAACCCATCAGCGGGTTTTTAAAATAGCTTCCCGCATAAGCAACCATGCGAACGGGGCGCGCAGTGGCCAATAGAATCAAGATACCGTCGATCCAAGAGACATGATTCGCCACCAACAATGCCCCCCCTTCTTCGGGAACATGCTCCTCACCATACAAGCGGATCCGGTACACCAGTCCGCTGGCAATCCAAACCAGGAAGCGAATGGTCGCTTGCGGAATCAGCCATATGATGTACAGGCAGACCGGGACCGTACCAATACCGCACACCAGGAATATCTCATTGGCCGCCAAAAAAGGTGGCCCAGTTGCCTGTGTGTATACTTGGGAAACCAATTCGGCGTCCTGGGGAAACGCTTGCAGATAATCCAAGCGTGACAACGGGGGAAATCCGGACTGGCCTGCTTCTCCCTCCACTACGCCCGCTTGTTCAACCGGCGAACGCTTCTCGACGTCCACCCACAGCAGATGCCCGAGCAAATGCTTCCGCAGATCGACCGGATTCGCAGAGAGGTACTCTTTAATCTGGTCCTGCTCCAGACTGGGCTGCCAGTTCTGGCGGTACTCCTGTACGGCATCATCAATCGATTGCTGCTGCGACTCATCGATCGGTTCAACGACATTCGCCAATCGGCCTGGACTGTAATCCATGCGCATTGCATTAAACAGCAATGCGATCACAACGACACCTGAGAAGGTCAGGAAATTCGAGGCTGCCAGAATCGAACCCCGATGTTCACGCGGACTACGCTGCTGCATGTAAGCGTTGATCGGAACATCAAACAGACCTGCACTAAACCCGAGTCCCACCAGGAACAGACATGCCCAAAGAAACGGCACCGTCGGTGGCGACTCCAACTTGAAGATAGTGCCCTGGACCAGAAACAGCAGAAAGCAGGAAACCACAATTCCAAACGCGCCCAACGGCAACAGTCCCAACTCGACGCGACCTCGCGACCAGATCCCTGCCAGCACGGCACCCAAGCCCAGGCCAAAAACGAGGCAAATCAACAGAGGTACTTTCTGCGTCTCATTAATGGCCCCTCCTTCAAAAGCGAACTGATCAATATTGAGCTGTGCCAGTGCACCCAAAGACCAAAAAAAAACCGAGCCTAGAGCAACTCGAAACAAAGGACCTCGCGAGGTCAACGTCCTCAAATCACGCAGTGTCTGTACCGGAAAATCCCAAGGGAATTTTCGAGTCGCGTTGGCAATCGGAAGTGGTTGCAGCAACAGTCCGAGTAACGTTCCGACAACGGCGATGCCCAGTAGCACGGCTGCCGGCAACCAGACGTAGTTTTCGACGCCACGGAAGCCAACAATGTCTTTAACACTGTTACCAACGGCCATCCCGATCACGGTTGCCCCAACAGTCGTCAAACCAAACAGACCGTTTGCCAAGGACACTTTTTCAGGTTTGAGGATCTCGGGAATACTTCCCAATTTCGCCGGACCAAAGATGGCACTTTGGGCCCCCATCAAGAAAACCGCCACAAACAATATGGAATCATTCTTCGCAAAAATTGCGGCAACTCCCAAAACCATGATCAAGATCTCAGCGATCTTGCAGCCCAGAATCACTTGGTTTTTGGGAAACCGATCTGCCAGATAGCCAGCAACCGCCGCCAAACCCAGGTACGGTACCACAAACAACACGGTCCCCAGCATCAAGATGGTGCCCACTTGAGCAGGTTCGACAAAGTCCTTACCGATTCCAATAACCAGCCAGCGAAAGACATTGTCGTTAACCGCCGTCAGGAACTGGGTAAAAAGCAGCCCGAGAAAACTACGTGACAGCAGCCTCTCCTGCTGATCACTAGTTTTTTGTTCCAAGGCAAGTGAATCGGTCATTTCATTTCAGCTTGTGGGGGAGCACACGATGATGGGGAAAGGCGGGGATATGACGGCAAACAAACAATTCATATTGTTCCGCTCGCCTAGTCACCGATAAAGTTTCTCTGATTCGTCTACCATGTCAACATAAGAGTACTCACCTATGTCCCGGGTTACCGCCTTCCTGTTTGGAGCTGCCTGTGGGGGTGCTCTCGTCTTTACGGGGCTCAAGTACCATGTGGTACGGGCTGGCGAGGGGTTGGATGGGATCATTTTCGTCAAGAAGCAGTCGGCGGATTTCGACGATGCGTATGTCGACATTCGTGATTTCAGCCACGACGACTGGGAACGGCACGAAACGCTTAAAACAGCACTGTCTGAGGCCAATCGCCTCGACTTGATCCGCTCCAAAGATTCTCTGCTGGACAATGTGTTCACACCGCTGCGCAGTAATCGGAGCAATTGACATAAAACACCCAACACGCAAGAGCGCAGTGCGTGATCATGCTGGCCTGGCTCCCTCAAATATTCTCGAGCGTAGAGGCCGCAAAAACTCCTACAATCGTGCGTCAAAGCGTTTCTCTCCAGACTCTCACCCGCGCTGACCGATCAGCGAGAAAGCTCTGGCCGAGCAATCGAGCACCAGGAAAAAAGCCGCCGCGGGTCATTCCCCCGCCCGGGTACTGCCAGTTGCGCGGAGATTCAAAAATGAAACTCAACCGCCATCAAACCCTGACAGTGGGTCTGGTCATTCTGGCAATCGGCCTCCAGCTGCACTGGGTTGATTCACTGGTCCTGACCAAAGAAAGTACACGGCTATTGGCACAAAGTGTGCCACAACGCCCAGTGCAATCCGCGCTCCGGGAACCCCTCTTGGCAACCAATCTGGTCCCGAACCATGTGATCACACCACCCGAGTGGCTGGGGTGGGCGCTGATGTCGGCGGGAGCCGTTACGGTCCTACAAAGCCTGGCCATGAAACCAGATTGCTAGACACGCTCAGCGACCAGCTAACGGCCGATGCTTCTCGCCACGATGCACTGGTTGCAAACGCATTCCGCAGCCTCTCATGGTGGCACGTGTCTGCAAACCGCCGCCCCTTAAGACACCCACGCGTCGGCTAGCCGTTGCCCTAACGCCAGTGCAAAACGTATAGTGCAGTCATGTTGAATTTACAGTCCAAGACGCCTGACCGTTGGCTAGAACAGGTTCTTCCACACCTCGATCTACTACTTATCGACCATGCGCACTGCGAACGTAAAGCAGCAGGTGTTGCCATGAACCTGCTTTCCACGTATGTCGACAATCACGAACTGTGCGGTGAAATGGTCCGCATTGTCTGCGAGGAACTCGAGCACTTCGAAATGGTCCGAGCCTTGCTCCGTCAACGACAAGTTCATTTTAGGCGGTTACGTCCCGGAGATTACGGCCGTCGCTTGAACGCGTTTGTAAACCGCACAGAACCACAACGAGCAGTAGATCGCTTGCTCATAGCGGGCCTCATCGAAGCGCGTTCGTGCGAGCGATTTTGCCTCTTGCGAGATCAGCTTGAAGACAAAGACCTGGCTGACTTTTACGGAAGCCTATTCGAATCCGAAGCGCGCCATCACGCCATCTATGTGCGTCTGGCAAAAGGGTACGCAACGGACGAAGAAGTTGAAGCGAGGCTCGCTGTACTGGCAAGTGAAGAAGCACAAATCGTGTCCACAGGACACCCGCTTCCTCGCATGCACAGCTGACGCAACGCGTCGCTCCAATTACCGGGCTGCGCGCAACCTCAGCAAACCATGCAGTTCCACACGTGCAATCTTTTCGGGTACCTGGTCGGCACCAGGATAACGTTAATGGGTGGAATCATGGACGTTTCAGTAGACCCTCAACATAGGGAATAATGTCAGCCTGATAACTAAACCCCTCATCGCCATATTCATTCGCTTCATTGTCAAACCGCTTACTAAGCTTGCCGTCAGCGCCGTAGACCAAAACTGCCGGAATGCTGGCAAGATCCAGCCGCTCGTAGATGGCGGTGTCCGTTTCGTTAGAAACAACGTGTGTAAAGCGGGCGGACTGCCGATCGGCAAAGGCTTGCACGTCTGCCAATTGAGCAGCAGATGGTCGCTCCGTGCCACCATCGAAGTCCAAGTTGAAACTCAAGCAGATCACTTGTTCTGAGTATTGATTGTGCAACTGCACAAGTCCGGGAAATTCCCGCACACACTCCGTTCACCATTTCGCCCAGAGGTCAACAACGACAACTTTCCCAAGGTTCTCTGCAATACGTGCCTCAGTATCTTGCCACGATCCAACCTCAACGGCGACTTGGCCACCGCTACAACCTGCCAGGGCAAGTAACCCACAGACGAACCAACGAATGCCTCTCATCAACGTACCTTTCTCAAACCAAGTTGGGCCGCCTCAATTTCTGGATCTTGAAAAGGCAAGGCCTTAAGAAACTCAACCATGTCATCAATCTGTCGATCGGTCAAATGGCTCGTCTTACCGTGGCGGTCGTCGCGGTTAAATGTCGTCAACACCTCTCGCAAATTCTGCGCCTTCCCATGGTGCAGATAGGGCGCGGTTCGGTACAACCCAAGTAACGTTGGGGTATCGTAAGCAGGTCCCATTTTCTCCGTGTCGTCCTGCTCACCAGTCCCCACGTCATGCCGTGTGATTTCCGCCGGCACTGTGGGTCTGGAATCACTATAGAAGGGGCCGCTATGGCACGTCGCGCACTTTATCTCTGCTGATGCGAACAAAGCCCTACCGCGCTCTGCACTTTCGCTCAGACCACTACGTGCATAAGGACTAAGGGTAAATTTGTGGGAATTGGAATAAGCAGCCAACGCGTCCAACTGCGGTGAGAGACCGGCATTTGGTTCGCCTAATTGCGGCCGCACCGGCCCTTCAATCAAGCCACGTCCCTGCATCAGCTTGCCACGAATCGTATGCTCGAAATCCTGTACCTCGTCACGGTCAGCCGACCAATGAATCGGATGTGTCCAAGCCATCCCCGCAAACGACTGCGTGTTCCTCAACCCCTCTGGATTATGCCAGGTCCGACCATCAGCATCTCCATCGGGATGACAACTGGAACAAGAAATCCAGCGACGGCCCACCATCGGTTGCAACGCCGAATAAAACAACCTTTTCCCTTCCAGCACCTGTTTGCCGAGCGGATTTTCACACACTGTTATCGTCCCAACTCGCTCGAGTTTTTCGGTGTCATAAGCCACCACGTTGAAATCAAGCGCGTTGTAGACATAGACCGTTTTGTTGTCAGGTGATACCCGCACAGCCCGCGGGTTATTTCCCAGCTGGAGGTGTTTTCGATATTCAACTTCCCGGTAATTGTCATCAAGCTCACGACAAGCAAACAGGTCATTCGTACCACTGAACACGACATAAATCTGCTTTCCGCTTGGTGACACGGCGACTTCCCAAGGATTTGCGGTGACCAGATTGCCCAAGAATGCATCCATAGGAATGCGTTTGCGGCGGCGACCAGGCTCAGAAACCGTATCGACCACGGAAAGGTAAGGAAAAATCGAACCCTCGCCATGGACTGCCTTTACACGAGACCGCAGGTGAGGCAAATAGGCTTTGGGACGCGTCGGGTGAACCGCAATTTGGCGACACAAATTATCGGTTCGAGCTCCGACCCACTGGTCGCTCACCTCACCGGCCTGCAGATCGATTGATTGTACGCGGGTCGAATAATACTCCGTTACCAAGAGTTGACGCTGATCGGAAGTCAGCGCAATGCCACGCAAGAAGCGTCCGGCCTGGATCTCTCGCTTTACCATTCCTGTCGCCACTTCAATCTCAACAACTCGGCCCGGGTAATCGAGTGTCACGAAAATGCGTCGGCCCGCCCGGTCGCTAACAACTCCATATGGCTCGTCGAACACGCTAATACGGCGGGTGATTTTTCCTGTGTCAGAATCAACCAGTACGACCACGTCCTCGGCGTAGACCGCCACAGCCACGTGGTGAGAATCACCGATAAATGAAACACCCTCAGGCTTCGCCCCAACTGAAACTTGTTTTATTGTTTCCTGAGCCTGCAAGTCGATAACCGACAAGCTGCCATTGTCCCGATTAGAACAAACCAACAAGCGGCCGTCTGATGAAATATCCATCAGGCTGTTAGAAGAGCCGGCCGTCGCGCAAACAGCCATCGATAGGCCCATCCAACAGGCTAAGAAACTGCGTGCGGTATTCATCATCATTGAACTCACCTGATCAAACTTGCGGACGAGCAGACGTACAAACAAAAAGCCCGCTCTTCACGGATGTGAAAAGCGGGCTTGGAACGATCGCATCTACAGCACAGGAAACCTTCCTAAGGAAGAATCTTCTTTGTACTGTTGAGGACAAGTTTCACTTCCTTGTCACTCAGCTTGCCAGCAGTGTAGGCGTGATTCGCTTTGACACGAGCTCGCTGCCACATCAACACCGTCTGTTCGGCATCTTTGGCAATCTTGTAGGCTGGCGGGCCCGCTAAACCATCAAACACCGTCAGCGGAATGTTCTTGATCTTGTGCTTCTTGGCGAAAGCAGCGAGTTGCTCTTCCCCCTCATCGGGATCGTCAGTCAGCAGCACCACGAAACTCGCCATTCGGTCTGACTTGTTCTTGCCAACAACAACGTCCATTTGTTTGACCAAACTGGTCAATTCGTCGGTGATCTTTCTGGTAAAGATGTTGACCACCGGACGAGAGCCATACCGTCAGCGATAGCAAAGGGTCTTACCCTTATTTGGCCCCGTAATGTCCTTCACGTTGTAGGCCGTGGCGAAGCCACCAACCTGCAAACCTGATTTAAAGTCGGCCGCGAATGCAGCAGCGCCTGCCGACGCCACCAGCACAGCGAGCGACAACACCGTCACTCTCTTCATAGAACATTCCTCCAAGAAGATACAAACAAGTTTTCCAGTAATGGATTTCCACTTGCAGAAAGCAATAGACACCATTGGGTGTCGACATCAGCTTACGCTCTGGAGCCCGAAAATGCAAAGGCCCGGGATTCCGGCAGAAGCGAGCATCGCGTTACACCCGCAGGATGGCGGACGAAAACCTGCACCATTGTCCACCTGCCAGCAGCTTCAGGCTCGCGGTCGCTATCACGTGGCAGGCGTCCCCAGAAGAAGGGTAGAACTCAAGTTGCCGGAAATCTGATGGGACCCACAGCTACGCTCGAAATGAACGAAACGCAACAATCACACACTGAGGAGCAGCAACGCGAGCCGCGATTCCCTCACCTTCGATCGTCCTCAAATAATCAATCCATAAAGACCGATCAGCACAAGATTCGAGAGCAACGGAGCAAAGCACTGTCGCACTCTCGGATTACTGAGTCGATTCCGCGCCTGAGGCGAACCGCGGTCGCACATACCTCACACAGTCTCAACAGGAAATCTAAATGAAGTGTGACACCAATGAACGGCGGACGATCTTGAGGGGAATCACGGCACTAGGTGGTATGCAAACCTGGCAGACCCATTGTCGGGGCCTGGCCGGACAGCCGAAACATGCCCCCATCGATGTGGTTTTCATCACTGAACCGACCGCATCGCATCGGCGGAGCTACCTCCGGATCTTGGCCAAATGCGATGGTGTACGGCGGATCGCTGTCGTCGACCCGACGGGAAAAACAGTCGAAGAATCACAACGATTACTGGGAAACCGGTTCGCCTATACCGACCAGGACGCCAAGGCGGTACTCGCGAACCTCCACCCGGCGTTGACCGTCATTACACTGGAAACGCACCATGCGCCAGCCGCCATCGAAGAGGCGTTACGCTGGGGGAGTCACGTCTTGACCGAAAAACCGGCCTGTGTCGAACGAGCCCAGTTAGATCGAATCGTTGACGTGGCCGACAAGCACCAACGTCAACTTATGCTGGCAATGTCCACTCGGTCCAGTCCTCTAATCAAACAAGCACGGTCTCTCATTCAAGAAGGCTTCTTGGGAAAACCCTACGCCGCTACGATGGATTGGGTAGCTGACCAGACGCGTCTAAGAAGCCCTGACTACCAAGCTTCCTGGTTGTCGTTCAAGAACCGTGCCGGTGGTGGCAAGTTGATCTTCCACGGCATCCACTACCTGGACGTTATCACGTTCCTGGTCAATCAGCCTATCCGGAAGATCTCAGCAATGTGCGCCAATGTAGGTGGACAACCGATCGAAGTGGAAGATGCCGCAATCGTCAACTTCCAGACCAGTAAAGGAATGCTGGGAACGCTGAACACCGGCTATTACCTCGCGCGGGGCAAACAGAATCAAGTACGAATCTGGGGTGCTCGTGGATGGCTTGAACTGCAAATGCTCCCCGAACGTCGCATGCTCTGGAGTTCTTCCCATCCCGACGCACCCCAAGGCGTTCAAGACGCCACCTGTCCAGCGACTCCTGGTCTCTATGAATTATTCTTTCGCGCCGCGATCGCCTTCGCGCGCGGCCTGGGAGAACCACCCATCACAACGGCGGAGTCAGCGCACGCACTGGATGCCGTCTTTTCTGGTTACCAAGCCGCAGCTAATGGTCAAACACAAACTCTTGCATCATCGAATCCAACCGCGCGACGCGAACGCTAACCCGCAACATGGGTTCAGAGAAAACCGACTGCTGAAAGTGATCCGTCACCAGAAAAGTCAAGACACAGCGTAATCACCAGGCACCCTCATTGCGCAACAGACGTACCTTAATCGCCAAACCATTTGGCGCTGAATACCCCCCCAGTGCCCCATTTGCCCCAACCACACGATGACAAGGCACCACGAGTGGAAAACGATTCGTCGCCATCACGTTACCAACCGCACGCGCGGCACGCGGCGAACCAGCCCGCCGAGCGAGTTCGCCATAATTCAAGGTCACGCCATAAGGAATGGCACGGCACTGCTGCACGACTCGTTGTTGAAACGAGGTCAAGTGACTTAGGTCCAGCTGCACGGCAGAAAACTCAACCCGCGTTCCTTCCGAAAACCGCTGCAAACGTCGCACGACCCCTTGAATCACTCGAGTGGGTTGGTGCGGCTCGCTCGCACCCAGAACCGCTAGAGCCTGCTGAGGAGTAGTCTGCCCAAAGCTAATCCTGGTCAAACTTGCTCCGCGCCAGGACACAGCCATCCAGCCCAGTGCGGAGGAAAAAATCGTGACATGATCCGGATCCGCTACATCCGAATCTCTACCTGTGCTTCGCCTCACGTACATACTCCCGCAACTGGTTAACAGAGGACAATCAGGCCCCAGCGTTCCGTCGCACGCACTCTGGTGGCGTTTGGCTGGCCATCATATACTAGTGCCAAGCGGGCTACCTATATCTCATCAACATGCACCCGTATCGTAACAAGCCAGTTACCGAGACACGCCCGTCCTAGAAATAATAGAGCGTTCCGGTGAAGCGACTCCTTTTGCACCAAGTTCGGGCCCGCACGCAGCGCAAGTGCTACATTCGATGGCACGGCTTCCCAACACCGTGCGCAACAACACCGTGGGAAGCAACACGACAGAGGGCCACCACAGGAGTATGCGATGTCCCGCTATAGTGGTCTCAGTGACGATTTCTACATCAACATCAATCTAAACACTGAAATGGACTTACCGCAGAACCGGGAGACCGTTCTGCACTTCTTTGAGCAGATTCAAAAAATCTATCCGACGATGCGCAATTTTTACTCGCGTGAGCGCGGTGAATTCGTACTCGAAGAAGACAAAGAACCTGGACACTATCGCTGGACTTCCGTCGAAGCTCGACGTGTCTGTTCAGGTCAAGTGAATCCTGACTCCGTCTCCAACGCACTCCAGCAACACCGGTATGTGTTGGAGTCTGTCCCCTACTCGCTTTCCATTAGCCCTCTGGACTGCGAATCCCTCAATGTCATGTTTGGTTTTGACTTCACTTATCGAGGGAATCACAACCAGCTTGTTGCCGAAGCGCTCGGACTGATTCCTGCGTTCGACAAGTTGGCCAATCGGGACGGCACCACGCTAATCAGCAACGAACCGGCTATACAATTTTCTCTCGATCAAGAGTGTCGCATACAGTGCCGGCTGTCGATTGAACCACGGACCAGCGCTTACCACGTCCGCGCGGGTGAGTTCCCCGAGGAGCAGTTGAGCGTATACATCACCGCGCGGCGTTACGGCAGCCTGGAAGCCGGTGAGTCGTACGTCTCAACCATGGAACAGTTGGCTGGACTATGCCAGCAAATTGTCGATGAATATGTCATCGAACACATCCTCCAGCCGCTGCAACAAGCCATCGCAATCAAGTAACAATACGTTGCCAGTGATGCGGGCAAACTAGAATCCGCCAGCGGGGCAAGACCCGTCTTACCACAGACCGCGTTTAACGAAATACCATACTAGGCTCTTTCCCACAAATGTAGTTTGAGCAGTTTCCGTATGATCGCGATCTTGACTATCGCGAGGTAACATTCGGCCTTCTTGTCGTATCGTGTGGCGATTCTCCTACGTTCTTTGAGCCAGCCTATCGTTCGTTCAACGACGTTTCGTTGGCGGTACAGGCGTTTGTTGAATCGTCTGCGTCGCTCGTTTGATCGGGTGGCAATGACGTCTTTGATACGTCTCGTTTGAAGCCCGTCACGGATCCGAGTGGCGCTATAGCCTTTGTCACCGGCGATCGCGATGGGACGTCGGTTTGGCTGCTGTTGCCAGGTGACCGGTACGGAGCTGAGTATGTTCTCAAATTCTTTGGATTCGTGACTTTGGCCAGGAGTGCGTGTCACAGCGAGTGGTGTTCCTTCACCATCGGTGAGTAGATGGAGTTTTGTACCGAAGCCGCCCTGAGATCGTCCCAGTGCCTGATTCTTCGATATTTCTTCGGCCGTTGTGTCCGCGCCACCTGCCGCGCGGTGAGCTCGAACCAACATTCCGTCCACGCACCAAAGTCTTCGATCGATTTTTCCCTCACGATCAAGTCGGTGTAGCAGACCTTGCATGATCCGATCCCACAGACCTTCGCGTTGCCAACGCCGAAATCGATTGTAGATCGTTTTCCACTTGCCAAACTCCTCAGGCACATCCGGCCACGCTCCACCCAACGAAATCACCCACAACATTCCGTTCACCACCTGTCGATGTGGTTTCCACGGACGCCCACGTCTGCGTGGACGCTCGGCCGGTAGAAATACTCGGATTGCACTCCATTCCTCATCCGTGAGATCATGTCGCGACACGGCTACCTCCTTGTGCCTTGTCAAAGGTGTGAGACAACAAGGTGGTAGCTGTTTTTGTTTTCGCAGCGAATCCCAATTAAGAGAAAGAGACTAGTCTCACTGTCCTCTTCACGCGTTTCGTGATGTTGAACGTGCTGGTTCAAGCGCCGACACAAAGGAAAACTCGATCGTGAAATTGTTGGGCATGTTCGCCAAGTACTGGGAACCGGGGCAGGTCAAAACCAGGCTGGCAGCAGCACTCGATGAACAGCGCGCCGCGCGCGTGTACCGGTTATTTGTGAAAACTTTGATCCATCGCCTCGCAGAGATTGGAGATCGTCGCGTTCTGGCTTTTACTCCTGCCGACAGGGAGCATGACTTTCGTCAAGTACAATCGACCTGGCATCTCCAGCACCAATTGAACCCGGGCAACCTGGGAGACCGCATGCAACATTTCTTTGAAACTGCGTTGCGTGACGGATTTCATCGTGTCGTACTGATCGGATCAGATAGCCCCGACTTGCCGATCGATGTTCTAGAGCGGGCTTTCGAGCAGCTACATAACCATGACGTCGTACTCGGGCCCAGTCTCGATGGTGGATACTACCTGATCGGAGCTGCAGGGCACGTACCCCAAGTCTTCGATGGCATGCCTTGGAGTTCACCTGACTTATGGAAAACCACCGTCGCTCGACTAACCGAGCAAGGGTCTCACTTCGCTGTACTCCCAACT
Organism: Planctomycetaceae bacterium; assembly: GCA_002709225.1. GTDB lineage: Bacteria > Planctomycetota > Planctomycetia > Pirellulales > Pirellulaceae > UBA9264. Next base: position 1,912 of record PAQH01000154.1, on the reverse strand, counting down.
TGGTATGATGTGGACACCTTGACGGATCTTACCTTATTGAGCAACAAGTTGGCGCGTCGCATTGGGGATCCCTGGCTGGAAGATCTTCGGGCACTCGTCGATTCATTACTCCATGACAACGCCTGACTGCCTGATTATCGGTGGAGGGGTTATCGGCCTTTCCCTGGCTTACGATTTGGCGCAACACGGCCTGCGCGTGCGGATTGTGGACCGCCAAGAAGCGGGGCGCGAAGCATCCTGGGCCGGCGCCGGAATTCTTCCAGCAACAGGTCCGGATGAAGCGCATCATCCGCTCGACCAACTGCGCGTATTGAGTTATCAGCTGCACCCACACTGGGCGGCCAGCCTGTTCGAGGCAACTGGGATCGACAATGGCTATCGACAATGTGGGGGGATTTACCTGGCGCGCAGCCATGGCGAGGCGGCTGCGCTGGGTGGCCTGATTGGATTAATGCGTGAGGAACGCATCGCAATCGATCGCCTTACACCGACGATGCTGATCGACCTGGAACCCGCGCTCCGCCCATTAGCCGAATCAGGATACCTTCGTGCCGCATACCGGCTACCGACCGAATCACAATTGCGCAATCCCGATCATCTACAGGCACTCCTCAAAGCGACTCGCGACCTGGGCGTTGAATTTAGCCTCGGCACCCACATCGCAAGCTTTGAAATCGAACAGGGACAGGTCCGCGCCGCTCTGTCCGAAAAAAACGAACGTCTGCCGGCACAATCCTTCTGTCTCACGGCCGGAGCCTGGACACGACAGTTGCTGGAACCGCTGGCATTGCCGAACGGAATCCTTCCTGTCAAAGGGCAAATGGTGATGTTTCGCTGCCAAAGGCCTCCGTTGCAACACATCCTCAACGAAGGACCACGCTACGTCGTCCCCCGCGACGATGGACGAGTCCTCGTCGGATCAACTGAAGAAGAAGTAGGTTTTCAAAAGCAAACGACTCCAGACACGCTGCAAGAACTCGCGGAATTTGGACGCCAACTCGTCGATCCACTGCATGCCGCTGTCATTGAAAAAAGTTGGGCGGGGCTGCGACCCGGTTCTTTCGATGGTCTTCCCTACCTGGGGCAAGCACCCAACCTGGACAATGTTTACGTCGCCGCTGGACACTTCCGCAACGGGCTCTTTTTGTCACCCGCAACAGCAGTCGTGATGGGACGCCTGATCCGTGGCGAAAACACGCAAATCGACCTGTCACCCTTTTATCCAGGACGCGGTTAGTCAGCGCTCGACACACCTCACTCGGTAATGATGTCGTCGACGGTCTGCCCGGAAGGAATCATGGGTAACACGTGTTCCTGGTAGGGCACTTCGACATCCAACAGATAAGGCCCTTTGTATTGGATCATCTCTTCCAAAGCACCAGCCAGGTCCGACTTCTTGCTGACGGTCGCGGCACCACACCCATAACCTTTGGCAATCGCCACAAAATCGGGATACCTCTCGTTGGCATATTGGCCTGAGCCCTGGCCCGACGCCTCGGGATGATGAATCGGGCCCAGATACGTATGGGCGCGATTTCCGGCCATGAAGCGATCTTCCCACTGGACAACCATGCCCAAGTGCTGGTTGTTGAGCAGCAACACTTTGACCGGTAAATCTTCGCAAAAACAAGTCGCCAGTTCCTGCACATTCATTTGAAAGCTGCCATCGCCATCAATATCCACCACTAGGGCATCGGGGTGGGCGGCTTGGGCACCCATTGCAGCAGGCAAACCAAAACCCATTGTTCCCAATCCAGAGCTGCAAAGAAATCGGCGGGGGTGATTGAAAGCAAAAAACTGCGCTGTCCACATCTGATGTTGCCCGACACCCACACTGACAATTGTCTTGCGGTCATTCGTCAATTTGGAGAGTTCAGCAATCGCATGCTGCTGTAAAATGCCGTCGAACTGC
>PAQH01000153.1 GCA_002709225.1 Planctomycetaceae bacterium | reverse complement strand
TCGAGCCGAGCGTGACCACCACCTCGTTTCTCTGCAGAAGCGGCACGGTGGTCTGAGACAGGGCACCTATTTCTCCTAGAGTGCCGGTTACTTGCTCGAGCAGTGCAGTCAGCGTGTCCATACCTGATTCCACCAGTCACAAACACGGAGGAATCGTCCCAACGAGAGATTCCAAGCCAGCGTGGGCAAGAATAAGAGTCGTGCGATCAACCAACGCATTGAGGTATTTCCGTTATCACCGCCAGTACGACGGTTCCTTTAACGCCTCTCGAGTAACTCCGCGATATGCAAGACTTCTGTCTGCTGCCCTTCACGATGTAGACGACCACCGACATTCATTAGACAACCATTATCCGTCGACACCAAAGCATCGGCGCCGGCCCGCAGAATACATGCCATCTTGTCATCAACCATCGCGCCTGAAATATGGGCATACCGCACCGCAAATGAACCGCCAAACCCACAACACTGATCGCGGCGTTCGATCGGAATCAGTTCGGCGCCTTCGACATTTGCTACCAGGCGATCAACCTCATCTGTCTGATTCAACATCCGTAAGTGACACGCAAAATGTACCGCAACCCGACCTTCATACCTCGCACCAACATCCGTAACTCCCAATTGGTTCACCAGGAAATCAGCCAACTCAAACGTACGGGCCGCCAACCGTTCGGCACGCGCGTGCCACTGGCGATCATCCTTAAGTAGATGCGGATATTCAACTTTGACCATCGCGGCACAAGAACCCGAAGGAGTCACAACCCGTTCATACTCCTCAAAGACACGGATCGTATGCTGTGCTTGTACTTGAGCGAGCTCGCTAAAACCGCTGTTGTACATCGGTTGTCCGCAGCAAGTTTGGTCCTGCGGAAAAACAACGTCGTGTCCCAATCGGCGCAATAAATCGACGGTAGCTCGGCCCGCCGATGGTCGCAGCACATCGCCCAAACAGGTAATCAATAGCGCAATTTTCACGCCGGTCATCTTACCATTGAGACACAGCGCTGACGAGACGCAAGGCATAGCCAGTCCATTCGTACAACAAGCCTGCCCAAGAAACACAGCAAGCTCCCGCGCACCCGAGTGAAAAACGACATCTCGGGCAACAACGGCAACGGCCACTCCTTGCATGGATTTTTCTCCACGAGACCGCCCTGTTAGCCGCCTCCTGAACCACACTACGGCGGAAAACTACCTCAATACGCTCTGTCATATTCGTCACATCTAGTTTGGTCGCCTCCCCGGGAACAAAGGACTACTTGAAGCAATACAAGCCGTTTCCGATTTCTCCGATTAATGCACTCCTGCACGTAGTCTCAAGGCAATCTTGCGACTATGTGGCCAGAACACTTCGACTCGATTCACCCGCTGCGAAGCATCGTGCCGATAGGAACTTTTTGGACGGGTGGCATGTACACCCTCATTCGAAAACCGGCTGGCTCATGGTGCGATTACTCTTGCGAGATTAACTGGTGCAGTCGTGAAGGCGTCATCAGGCCCGACTACACGCCGGAGAACACGCAGCTAGAAAACGTAGACGTTGGCGCGTAACGAACGTTTGCACTAGCAAACTCGAAACGGAAGCAGCGCTGATGGCAACACAATTGACGCGAGCTATCTTGGATGGTGTCGACTTGCGCGGCACTGACCTGCGTGGCTGTCAGGGATTAACCGCCGAACAACTGCAAAACGCCAAGATGGACCACCGTACGCGCCTGCCACGGGAATTGCAATATTTGAATTCCACGAACTCGCGCGTCGCTTGCCAAACTTCACCAAGCTGTTCCAGGGGCACCACGCACTCGTTTGATTCTTGATGACGTCAACCGACGAATCGACTTCAGAACAGGACTTCTCGCGTGTCGCACACAGCGAGAGACAAGGTCACAACATTTCTCCACCGTCGCGCGCAAAACCGACGCGAAACGCAAACGCCCCGGAAAGACATCGCGACGTGGCCATCACTCAGCGCAGCGTCAGCGTACCCGCAATAAGCAACAGCTGCTTTCCGTGGTCAGGTCAACGGCGGCGTTGCCAGACTACTATTTCGGCGAACCAGACTACTATTTCGGCGAAATAGTGCAGATCATCCGGCGCGAGTGCTGTTCCGGATTCGTCTCTAGTTTGCCAACGTCCATCAACTGTTCAATGACGCCTTCCATTACCTTGCGACCTTCCGCAATGTGCGCCATTTCACGGCCTCGAAAAAGCACGGTTACCTGTACTTTGTCTTTGTGCTGCAAGAACGCTTTAGCCTTCTTGATCTTGAAGTCGATGTCGTGCTGCCCCGTTTTGGGTCGCAGGCGAATTTCTTTTGTCTTGGTGACATGACTCGACTGCGCTAGGCGTTTCTTTTTGTCGTACTTGAACTTGCCAAAATCCATAATCCGACAAACAGGTGGACGCTCGTTCGGAGCAACCTCGACCAAATCCATGCCAGCTTCGACAGCTTTCGCAATCGCATCATCAGTAGAAATGATCCCCAATTGCGTCCCATCACTGTCTACGGCGCGTACGGGAGAGATTCGAATTTGATCATTGATTCTGGTCTGCACGTTTCCCTTGGCGATTGTTCATGTCCTTTACAACAAAAGAAAATTGAAAGCACTGGGGCTCTTGCAGACGCGAACCGCTGCCCGTGCCGTCGCGACCACCCCATCTGGTACTACTGAGTATCCACAACTAATAGACCCATCGTCAACTATATTACGGAGGGTATTTTAGGCCTTGCCTTCACAATACGAAAACCGCAACAGCGACCAACATCTCCATTCGCGGACGGAAATGAACAAAATCTGTACCTCGCTCACGAATCAGAGCAGGCCTCGATTGGGCCAATCCCTCGCATTTCGCACCACGCCAGAGCAACACTATTTCAGTACTCATTGCTGGTGCCACGTTCACCGAGCCCGGCATCACCGCTGAATGTACGCCGGACGAGTCGTTGACTGACTTCTGCCTGTAACCGGTCAATTGCAGAATCCAGGCTCATAGCACCCAGATTACGGCTTTCCACACGATCTCGCACGGAAACCGCGCCGGCTTCGCGGTCTCTTTCCCCGACCACAAACATATAGGGCACCAACTCAAGTTGCGCATCACGAATCTTGGCTCCTAACTTCTCAGCCCGATAATCTGCAGCAACCCTGAATCCACGACTCTGTAACTGCTCTTCAACCTCTCGCCCATACTCCTCGGACTTTTCGCTAACGGTCAACACACGCACTTGTTCCGGCGCCAACCACAATGGAAATGCGCCACCAAAGTGCTCGATCAAGACACCGATGAAACGCTCCATCGAACCGAGAGGGGCACGATGAATCATCACGGGCCGGTGGGGAGTGTTATCCGAACCGATGTACTCTAAATCAAATCGGTCCTTACTAGGCAAGTTGTAATCGAGCTGAACCGTCCCCAATTGCCATTCACGGCCGATACAATCTGTCACGACAAAATCGGCCTTCGGACCGTAAAAGGCCGCCTCACCCAATTCGACCTCGTAGGCCATACCTAGACTATCGCACACTTCCACCAACGACTGCTGAGCACGTTCCCAGCTCGCCTCGGGGCCCACATATTTATCACTGTCGGGGGCCCTGAAACCCAAGCGGACTCGGTAGTTCTCCAACCCCAAAGATTTCAGCACAAATTGCGTCATATCGATGCAACCACGAAACTCATCGGCCACCTGGTCTTCGGTGCAAAAAATATGTGCATCGTCTTGGGTAAAGCCGCGCACACGCGTCATACCAGACAACTCGCCAGACTGTTCGTAACGATACACGGTGCCGAATTCCGCCAAACGTAAAGGCAATTCTCGATAACTGCGTGGCCGCGCCTTGTAGATCATGATGTGGTGCGGACAGTTCATCGGCTTCAGCATGTACTGCTCATCTTGCTCCATCATGATGGGCGCAAACATACTGTCTGAATAATACGGATAGTGACCCGATTTCTCGTAGAGTTCCACACGCCCTACGTTAGGCGTGTATACCGGCTGATATCCACGACGCTGCAACTCGCTTTTGACAAATTCTTCCAGCAGCCCCCGAATAACAGCGCCTTTCGGCTGCCACAGAATCAGCCCCGATCCAACGAGTGGACTAATCGAGAACAACTCCAGCCGCTTGCCCAGTACGCGATGGTCACGTTTCCTAGCCTCTTCGATCGTCTCCAGGTGGCTCTTGAGATCCTGTTGGCGAAAAAAAGCAGTGCCGTACAAACGCTGCAATTGCTGGCGTGACTGATCTCCTTTCCAATAGGCGCCGGCTACGGAAACCAACTTGAAAGCCCCGATCACTCCTGCCGAGGGAACGTGAGGTCCACGACAGAGGTCAAGAAACTCGCCCTGCTGATAAAACGACAGCGTCTCGTGATTGGCCAAGCCCTCTTGAATATGCTCTACCTTGAACGTCTGCTCCAGTTCTCGGCAGATTTGAACCGATTTTTCTCGCGTCTCTTCGATCCGCTCGAAAGGCTCGTCCAGTTCAATGATGCGACGCATTTCCTCTTCGATCTGTGGAAAATCGTCCTCCGAGATCGGTTCATCCAAATCGAAGTCGTAATAAAATCCCGCATCAATCGTGGGACCAAAAGCCAATCGAACTCCGGTTCGCAAACGCATCACCGCGCGTGCCATCACGTGGGCACAAGAGTGCCGCATCACTGCCAAGGACTCAGGATCGCTCTTGGTCAGAATACGCAGAGCGACGCTACCTTCTTCCGGCAGTGCAAAATCAATACCGACAGTCGCGCCATCAAGCTCCGCAGCTAAGGCCGCCTTGGCCAGCCGGGGACCAATCTCCTCGGCAACGTGCCTGGGCGTCACCGAGTGCGCAAAGTTCTTTTCACTTCCGTCGGGCAGTCTCACGGTCAACATGGGCGGATTCACTCATTCTCAGAAAGTCGTGAAAGCCAGCTCTCGCTCGCATTAATACGGACTGTTCTTTGTCATGGACTTTTGGGGGTAAAGTATAAGATGGAAAGAACTTCGGGCAAGTCGTTAGGAGCCACGGACGCTGCCCACTCTTGACGGCGAACGATGAGCACGTCAGATTGCACCACCGTACGGCGCTCCAAAATCCCCGATGTGGGGCGCTAGGACGCGTCAACCTGCGTTTCCGGCGAAATAATCGAATCGTATTTCTGTGCGAAGTCCGTTAGAATACTCGACTTAGTGTGTGCACGAAATGATCCCGATCCTGTTGTTTGGCCAGCGCGTCATCTATTCAAGGGCGGTTAGCTCAGTTGGCTAGAGCGCCACGTTGACATCGTGGAGGTCGTTGGTTCGAGCCCAATACCGCCCACTCGCCAACAGCCGTTGTCATTGTTTTGACAACGGCTGTTTTACTTTATTCCCTCGCCACGCAGCGTGTTTCCTGCTTCAGTTCAACAGCCCACCGGCCGTCACGGTGTGGTGAATTGCATGTCGCCACACGGTCGGCAATCAATCCAATTGGCCATCAAAACCGGGCCCCCCCACTGTCAGTCACAACAGTACTAATGGCTGCCAAGGCAACACGCAGACAATCAAACCAGCTCTCGAATTGGCAGCCGACCATCTACAAGCGGGTGAGGCCGGCCACGCAAATCCGACAACGTCGTATGACTGGCATTGATTCCCAGCTGATGATACAGCGTGGCAAATACCTCTCGGAAATGAACCGGCCGATCCTGTGGATGCTCGCCCAGACGATTCGTCGAACCCACTACCTGTCCGACTTTCATTCCACCACCAGCGAGCAACACTGAGCCTGCGTTGGGCCAATGGTCTCTGCCTGCTGTATTATTGATTTTAGGAGTTCGTCCGAACTCTCCCCACATCACAACCGAAACGTCCTCAAGCATGTCTTGAGCAGCTAAATCTTCAATCAACGCGCACAAGCCGACATCAAGCATCGGCAAAGTGTCACGCGCATTCTTGAAATTCTGACTATGCCAGTCCCAATTGAATCCACCTCGACTCATTCGCTCTAAGGGCCACTGGCTGAATGCTAACGTCACGCAACGGACGCCTGCTTGAACTAGCCGGCGAGCAACTAGAAACTGTTTCAAGAGCTCCGCGCCACCCAAGACCGGAATCGCCGAATCTGGAATTCCATATTTCTTGCAAACCGCTACTTCTTCGTTACGCCAAGCCAAGGCATTCGCCAAGCGGCCAGAAGTGAGGATCCCCAGCGCCTGGCGATTGATTTCATCCATACCCTCCATGACGCCGCTGGCGTCGACGCGCCGGCGCAATCGATCGAAGGAATTCAACAAGCTGCGACGATCTCCCAAGCGCTCAAGGCTAATATCCTTGAGCACGATGTCGGCCGCAGATTCCGCATCGCTCTGCACTTGCTGCTGGGAAACTCCAGACTTATAGACAATGTCATTCCTTTTCCGGCGATTGGGTTCAAAACCAGCATGGCCAATCCCCAAGAATCCTGGTTGGTTCAAAGACGCGCGTGTGGTTGACTCGGCGTTGGGAGGTGAAAGGCTGACAAAGGGCGGAACGCCAGGATGCCGAGAGCCCTGCAACTTGGAGACTGCTGCGCCGATCGAAGGCCACCCACCGGGTGGATATCCAGGACGCGCCACCGAATCACCTTGTTGCGGATGCGTCTCCCATCCAGTCAAGCATTGATGAAGATTGTGGTCATTGAGGCCGCCGTACAATGAACGAACAACCGCCAACTTATCCATGATCCCAGCGGTTAGTGGCATTAGCTCACAAACGTCAATTCCTGAAACCCGGGAGGCGACGGGTTGGAACTCACCACGAATCTCCGTCGGGGCCGCCGGTTTCATATCAAACATATCCAGGTGCGGGGGCCCACCAGGAAGTAAAATCATAATGATCGATTTTTGCGACTTCCTCACGCTGTCGGTATTCTCGGCGCGAAGTATGTCCGCCAGCGATGCACCGCCAAAGCCCAAGCCCCCAATTTTCAGAAACGAACGTCTGTCAATCCCGTCACAATAACGGGCGGCTGGTCCAGGGATCGTCAACATGGAAATCATTCCCAACGAAGTAAGTAGGGCCCACAAAACAGAGATTAACTGTTTCTATGTGTGGCGACAATGGTTTTCCCAGACCGGTTCTGGCACGCAGTTACTTGCCTGCGTGCCGGCCGCGGTGACGTGACCGACTGCGTCGCAACGCACACCGAAAACAGGCCTCGCGGCACCCGCCAGAATATCCCTATCTCATTTTACATCAAAGGCTTACGAACTTTACGGTCAAACTCCGCGACAGGGGCCAAGGCGACCGGTTCCCGCAGCCGCCAAACCAGGCACTATAGACTCTGTAGAAACGCCAGCAATGCCTCCAAATCTCCGTCCACCAATGGGCTTTCCAAGCCATGCCCATGGTCAACCAGTACACTGCTCAGATCGTTCGCACGGTTGTCATGGAAAAAGAACCGCCGTTGACTAACGCCAAGCAATGAAGGCGGATTGAAATCCTGCTGTTCTTCCCCCGCAGCGATATCAACACGATAGGACTCGGGAGTCGTGTAATAGGGAGGACTATGGCAATCGACACAACTCAGGCGCGCAAACAGGTCCTTACCAGTAGCTATCAAGGGCCGATCTAGTGTCCCACGTGACAAGTCACGTGACGGCGGCGCCCGGAAGGTACCCAGAAACGCAGCAATGGCAGCTACCTGCTTCTCTGATGGGTCAGGTCCACGCATCGTCGTTTTGATCGACTTTCGAACCTGTTCCGTGAGATCCATCATCTTGCCATTCCAAGCCCAAGGCGAGGTGTGCGAAACTTCAGAGAGTGACAATACTCTCTTGGGAGCCCCCGTACCGCCATCACCAAAATTGTCATTCAGCCGGCCATTGCTGTACCCGTCCGTGTGGCAACTGTGACAGCTAAACCACCCATCACTCGACAAACTCGCATCGTGAAACCAACGTTCCCCCCAGTCCAGTTCTGTTAACTCGGGCTGTGGACCCAGCGAAATCTCCTGTTTGACTTGGGCTGTTTTCACATCCACCAACGAAATGCGATCGTCATACATGCTCGCCACAAACACCGTGTCTCCGGAGGCATTCAATACCAGCGCGACGGGGCGGCGCCCCACCGAAACTCGTTCAAACTCGTCTCGGCTACCGGGAGGATAAATGGCCACCTCCGAGGTACCCGCAAACGCAATGACTTGGTGCCCATCCTTCGTTACCAGCACTTCGTCCGGATCACCCGCTGCCTGGTCAGCCGTACCCAGGTAAGTCAGCTTGGCAGCACGTTGTTTCTTGGACCCAATTGCGGTCAACGCACTCAACGGAACGGATTCCAGTACGTTAACCATGACAGTACCCCAATGCACATCAAATTCGGTGGTCGCGTTCTCACTCATTAATGTTTGATGAGACACGAGTAGTTTTTGTTGTTCAGGTAATAGCGCGAATCCGCGTAAATTATGAGCGTTCAACTCATGTGTTGCCTGGAGCTTTCCCGAAGTGGAATCAACGATTCCCAAACTTCCTCCAAATGCATCCGCCACAATCAACTCGGATCTTCCCGGAAGCAGGTACTGTTCTCGGGGTCCAAAAGGGAGATCTGTCTTGCTAACCACCTTTGGTGCCTGAGGGCGTGAAAGATCAATCTTGGTCAACTGATGTGCCCAAAGCGACGCGACAAAAGCGGTATTTCCATCGGGAAGTACCGTAACACTGACCGGATTGGCGGGAACGGAGAGGTGCCCTATAGGTCGTATGTCCAAGCCAACCTTCCGGAAGGTGAGCAGTTCATTATTCCGCTCATCAAGTACAACAACGAGGTCTTGTTGCGCAACGTACGCCATGTCTGAAAGCTGGTCGGCCACATCGCGTTCAGCAACCACAGCACTAATCGCCAGGTCAATCAGACTCAGGCTCCCGCTACGGCGGTTGCAAACCAATAATTGCGTGCCCTCTTCGACGACTTCCACTGCCACGGGATGCCGCAAGCGAGTTGCCGTCTTTAGTGCGACGGGGGGAACAGCTGCTGGCTGGCAGCCGGCAAGTACAACGCCAATCAGCCAACAGATTGCCAGATAGCACAAGCGATACGCTTCAGAGTTCTTCATTCAAATCCCATGCGTCAAGGTAGATCAACGTTCGCCAGCCCGGAAAAGCCGACACCAAACTTCTCGACAACTCAAGAATTATAAACGGGCCTCGACCGCTCGGCCATTTCAAGATTCCGTTTCCTTGGAGATCTTGTCTTGAGACGCGATCTGAAACGACCGCCTAGGGGAGCGACGACAATCAATCTGGCCAACTACGATTGCCTGTGCCAGAATCTGCCTTCAGGTTATTGCCCTGAAGGCGGCTGATTGTCAGAATCACACTCTGAGGATCTTCGTGTTAGGTCGCCCAATCCTCCCCCCTGTTAGTTGGAGAACTGAGTTGCGTACTTTGATGTTATTAGGCCTGGTGTCGTTCCTGTCGAGCCAAGTTCTTGGGGCAGACGAAAACTGGACTCGTTTCCGCGGACCCAATGCGAATGGTGTCGCAGCAGATGACAAGCGGCTCCCTGACAGCTGGGGCCAGAGCGCCAACATCAAATGGAAAGCACCCATCCCGGGCTGGGGATGGGGAAGTCCAATTGTGTGGGGAGACCGTGTTTTCATCTCGGCGGTTCACAGCGATGAGGATTATGAAAAACCAAAGGGCGGACTCTATCTCGGGCGCGGCCGTGAAACACCGCCCGACACAGTTCACCATTGGATGGTTTATTGCCTCAGCCTCGAATCCGGCAAAGTTCTCTGGAAACGTGAAGCACATCAAGGCAAACCGAAAGTGCCACGCCACCCCAAAAGCAGTTATGCTGCCGAAACCCCCACCACCGACGGAAAACAACTCTATGTGCTGTTCGGTGATGTCGGACTCTATTGCTATGACTTTGATGGCACACCGATATGGAATCACCCTATCGAAGCACGCAAGACAATGTGGGGTTACGGTGCAGCAGCATCACCGGTCGTTCACGACGGCCAGGTCATCATGGTTTACGACAATCAGGAATCCTCCTACATTTCTGCCATTGATGCGGCCACCGGAAAAACTCGCTGGAAAGTAAAACGCGAAGAAAAAAGCACCTGGGCCACACCCCTTGTCTGGCAACATAGTGGCAGAACCGAAATTGTCACTGCTGGCAAGAACGAGAACCGCTCATATGGCACCGACGGGTCACTGCTATGGCACTTTGATGGACGTATGTCAGTGCTGACGATTCCCTCACCATTTACCTCAGACGGGTTGCTCTATATTACGTCCGGTTACTTTCAAGACAACAAGCGCCCCGTCTATGCATTGCGCCCAGGTGCCAAGGGTGATATTGCTTTGACCGGCAATCGTGAGTCTAACGATTCGATTGTCTGGTCACTTCAAAAAATGGGGCCTTACAATACGTCTCCGATCGTCTATGGCGGTCTGTATTACACCCTACTCGACCGCGGCATGATCACGTGCCATGACGCCAAAACAGGCGAACTTGTATACAATCGAAAACGTTTTCCGAAAGGCGCGAGTTTTACGGCATCTCCCTGGGCGTATAACGGAAAAGTGTTTTTTCTCGACGAAAGCGGCAATACCTTTGTGATGCCAGTCGGGAGAGAGTTCAAGATTGAGCGTGTCAACGCTCTCGACGAACTGTGTATCGCCACGCCTGCCGTCTCACAAGGCCAGTTACTGCTCCGCACGGTTTCCCAGTTGTACTGTATCACACAACCCTGAAACCAATCGGTCAGTTGCAACGATGCGCAACAGCATGTGTCCGGACTAGATGTGAATCCTGATTGGACTCGTTGGGGCTGCGTGGAGAGACCGGCTAGTTCCAATTAAAGATCACGCCCAACATTTCTTTTTCACGTTGCAATGCCATCTCATAGGCTTCTGCCATTTCTGCGTAAGGAAATCGGTGTGTGATCAATTGGCTCGGTCGCAAACGCCCTGCTGCCATGAGATCAAGTACGAACCGACATTCCCTGTGACGTGTAAACCGCAACGTTTGGTCAGGAAAACGATCCGCTGCAGCGCCAGAAACAGCGATCAAGGATATTCCTTTCTGATAAAACCACTTCATGTCAAGTGGATTGAAGTCAAGCGGCGGTTCACCGCGGCCGGGCAGCGCTACGATAGCGACCCGCCCCCCGGGGCGGACCACTTCGACACCAGTCTGATAGGCCGGCCATGGATTGGCTGTTTGAATTACCAAGTCAATGCCCTCGCCCTCTGACCAGCGATTTAATTGCTCTTGCAACTGCGGATCACTCGAATCAAAAACCGCCTCCGCTCCCATCTGACGCGCCATCTCCATCCGAACGGGACTATTGCCGAGCCCCACCACGCGCGCTCCCAACGCCGGCCCCAATGCGACTGCCCCTAAACCCAGTACACCCAAACCAACAACAGCGACACGTTCACCTGGCTCAAAACGCGCTTTGCGGAAACACAGTGAACTGAGAGCATACAACCACCCAAAAACCGCGTCTTCTGAAGCCAAGTTCTCAGGCACTCGCACGATCCCGTCGTTTTCGTTGGCGATGTATTCGGATTGGTGTGGAACATTTCCGACAACACGATCACCTACTTGAAATTGAGATACGCACTTACCGATGTGACGCACCACACCCAGGTTACTATCACCAACCCAGCGTGGATAATCGGGGGCACCGGGCACTCGTTCCGCACCTTCATAATTACCTCGATCGGTACCGATCTTGAGTGCGGTGATCTCAGTCTCGACGTGAATTTGATTTGCTTTGAGATCGGTCACATCAAGATCGCTATCCTCGATCCGCAAATCACGCGGCCCTCGAAGCATTGCAATTTTCATCTATCTCACCTTACTGCGCAACAGAACTTGGTGCGTAATCACTCCCACGAGAAACGTGATCAGCCACGTAATTCGCAGTACAATCCTGAGTGTACCAGATTGTACTGGGTACGATTGTCGCCAAGGACGTTGCTTACGACGTTGCTTAACAGCCCAGAGAGATACAGTCGTCCAGCTGACAGGTCACCTTGCCCGATATCGCAACCGCATCATCTCATCAGTCTGATGGCCGCCACTTGCAAAAGGATCCCACCCACCCTTGTCCAATCTGGACCTTATAGGCAGCTACAAGATAGGCAGCTACAAGAATGCTGTCTTTCGCATCCGTGAGAACTCAGCAAAGGGTGACCAAGAAAGTTATTTCCTGCGCCGTGTGGGAACAAGAACGACGCGCCATTCACGCCAGTTACGGACTTTCATCTTGCACGAATGTTTGACTGCCGCGTCATTGCCGCCCCTACCTATCGATTGCTGCAAACCAACACGCCGTCTCACAAACAGTCCGACGTTCCACGCAATACGTGCCACGGCGCTGAATGAACCCAATTCAGACCCGCCCAATGGCGATACCTACCCACGAAGCGACTCCACGACCTACTCCGGAGAATCACGCGATGGCCACCACGCGGCCCAATATTATCTTCATTATCACCGACCAGCAGCGTTACGACACGATTGGCGGGTTGGGATTTGATTTCATGGAGACTCCTCACCTGGATCGATTGATTCAGGAAGGCGTCACCTTTTCCGGTTGCCATGTTACGGCTGCCTCCTGTGCGCCAGCACGCGCTAGTTTGTTCAAAGGCTACTATCCACACACAACCGGTATCCTCAAGAATGCTGACACGTGGCGCCGGTCTTGGATCGAACTCCTGAACAACTCGGGTTACCACTGCACAAATATCGGCAAGATGCACTCCTGGCCTTTTGAAACACCCCTGGGATTTCATGAACGTTATGTCGTTGAAAACAAAGACCGCTACCTCGAAGGTCGGTACTATTTCGACGAATGGGACAAGGCTTTACGCTTTCGAGGGCTGGTCAAACAACAGCGTGAGTCGTACCGAAGACGGCCCGATTATCGGCAACGACTAGGTGCATTTGAATGGGAACTTCCGGAAGATTCACATCCGGATCATTTCGTCGGGGATATGGCCGTCTGGTGGCTGGACCATTTTCCGCAAACCGAACCGTTGTTCTTGCAAATCGGATTTCCTGGTCCCCACCCACCTTACGACCCGGTGCCTAGGATTGCAGCTGAATACATGGACCGTCCGTTGCCACTGCTTGACGTGGCGTCTGGAGAACTCGAACATCAGCCGCCTCCATTCAAACAAATGAGACAGCACAACACCGAGGTGGACCACGACTCCGTCGTCCATCTACTCGCTCCAACACATGAACAGCGTCACCGTCAACGCGCATACTACCTGGCCAATGTCACGATGATTGATGAGAAAGTCGGGCAGATCATTGCCGCACTCGAACGAAACAACTACTTGGAGAACACCGTAATTGTATTTACGTCAGACCACGGTGATTGCCTGACCGATCACGGACACAGTCAGAAATGGACAATGTACGACCAGGTCACTCGTGTACCGCTGATTGTCTGGTCGCCGGCAAGGTTCACTGGCGGTCAAGTTATCGACAGTCTGTGTCAGCAGATGGACCTTGGCCCCACGGTACTTGAATTGGCCGAGATCGCCCCCCCTCCTGCACTGGAAGCGATCAGCTTATTGCCAGCGTTGCAGAACCCGGCTCACACTGTCCGAAACGTCGTATTTGCCGAACAGGCACAAGACGGCATCCTGGAAGGAACCAAGTTCATGACAATGGTCAGGAGCAAACAATGGAAACTTGTACACTTTCTCGATGAACCCTATGGCCAATTGTTTGATCTCCAAAATGACCCCGACGAATGCAACAATCTGTGGGAACAACAAACAGCGATGCCCACTCGGGAAAGTATGCTGGCAGTGTTACGTGAATGGCGTATTCGCAGTCAACTTCACACGGCGGATTGGTGCCGGGAGTGGCGATAGACGTACTATGGAACATTGCGCACTTCACCACGTAGAACACATTCCAGGAGATAGAAACTGGTGCGATAATGACACAACCACAGCAATTCGACCTTCTTATTCGTGCCGAGCGCTTGTTCTGTAGCGCAACAAACAGGGACGGCCCGGGGGAAATTGCCCTGAAAGACGGTCGTATTGCCGCTGTCGAGCAACGGGTTGTAGGAAACGCGCATAAGACTCTGAGTTTTCCGGACACGGTCGTCGTACCCGGCCTACTCGATCTTCACGCACATCCAGCGAATCGCGATTCGGTGTTTGGGATCGCGCCTGATGAGCACATGTTACCGCATGGCGTAACTTCCGTTTTGTCACAAGGCGACGTAGGAGCGGATGATTGTCAACAATATCTGGACCATACAATCACTCGCTCTGAAACACGCGTTCGTCTTGCGCTGAATTTGTCTCGTGTTGGAGAGACGAAGACAACTGGCTGTTTCGAAAACTTGAGAGACGCTGACGTTGATCGGTGTATCGCCGCGATCGATTCACATCGCCAGGCGATTTGGGGCCTGGCAGTTAATGTAAGCCATATGGCTTGCGGGCCCACGGATCCGCGTCAAATTCTGGAGCGAGGATTACAAGTCGCAGCAGCGTGTGATATCCCTATTCTGTTTGGCATGCGTCGCGCCAAGGATTGGGCGTTGCAAGAACAGCTCGAATCTCTACGGCCGGGAGATGTCGTTACCTATTGCTACCGCCGGCAACCGCATTGCATTGTCAGCCAAGGACAAGTGCTCCCAGAGATTCAAGCCGCACGAGATCGGGGAATCCTGTTCGATTTAGGACACGGTGCAGCTTCTTTTGATTTTGACGTCGCGCAGACAGCAATTGCGAAAGGATTTACGCCCGACACCATTTCAACCGACCTGCAACGACGTCATCTCGATATGGCTCCTCGCCATACCCTCCCACGAACCATGTCAAAACTGAAAGCGGCCGGCATGCAGGAAACCGATATTCTTACCGCAGTTTCGCAAACGCCAGCCAGTGTCATGCGCGTCTTTCCACAGACAGGTTGCCTTAAACCCGGCACCACCGCCGACCTGGCAATCCTGAAGTGGTCGGAATTCCCGGAAACATTAGAGGACGCGAGCGGCAACTTACGGTTCGCCCACACCTGGTCAGCCATTGCGACGATTCGTAACGGCAGGGTGATTCATCCGCCTTCACGTCCCGATTAAGCGGACAGTGCCCCCAGAGGGGCGTCGCCCCCGGCAGTCCTTGGCGATTCGGCGATGCACCAAATATGAGACTATCCTACACGCTAGCCGCGGTTCTCTATTCGCCCCAGAAAACCGTCGGTATACTAGCGCAATGCATGTCCCCCGATCGGAGCCCGGTTTGCAATCGTTGAGCCGCGCGAACGCTGAGAAGAGCCCTTCTGACTCTTCCTCGCCAAACGAAAATTTTCTACATCAGAAACACAACTTTTTCGTTCTTGTTGTGCATCAAATCCTGATGCGAACTGGCTGGATCTTCAAGACCGAAAGCATCATCATGCCAGCCGTTCTCGACTGGCTTGGGGGCACTGGATTCCTACGAGGCTGCCTGCCGATGCTCAATCGGTTCGGACAGAGTATTCCACCTCTGCTGTTGTCGCGCCGGATCAAACTCTTGAGCCACAAGAAAACGGCGTTGGCAGCCTGCGGCCTTGTAATGGCTTTGTGTTTCTTGGCGCTGTCAGCTATCTGGTACTACGCCGCTGGCCGACCCGCCCCTTGGATGGCGATGGCTTTTTTGATTGGCTACGCGGCTTTCTTCATGGGCACTGGCGTCAATCAATTGGTATTCAGCACTCTGCAAGGAAAACTGATCCCTGCCCGACGTCGAGGACGGTTGATGTTGTGCGCAAATGTACTGGGCGCCATCGTCGCCATTACCTGCGCGGCCATCTTGCTGAAACACTGGTTACGCCCTGGAAACACTGAATTCACTTGGATTTTCGGATTTACCGGAATCAGTTTTGCTCTTTCAGCATGCACTGGATTATTCCTTGTCGAGCAACGAGACGCATACTCTCAAGCAACACAGGGTATCGGTGGAATCTTCAGGTCGGCATTCAACATTCTTACCACTGACACCAATTTTCGGCGTTGTTCAATCGTAGCAGCGTTGTACGGGTCCTCGATTATGTTGATGCCCCATTACCAATTGCTCGGAAGACAAGCGGTTCCAGGATACGAAAGCCAGGCAAACGACCTTAGTGTCTTGACATTTTGGGTTATTGTCCAAAATGCTGGAACGGCCTTATTCAGTCTGGTGGCCGGCCCTCTTGCCGATCGCTTTGGCAATCGCCTGGTCTTGCAAGTACTGCTTCTCTGCCTCATGTTCGCCCCCATTACGGCACTGCTGTTGTCTCAGTCCAACTCAACATTACACCACTTCTATCCCGTGGTCTTTCTGTTGGTCGGTCCGATGCCTATCGTGATTCGGACCCTGAACAACTTGACGCTCGAGCTCAGCCCTCGTGCTGAACACCCGCGCTACCTAGGCACTCTCAATCTCTGCCTATCAGGTCCAGTAGTGTTGTCACCCCTAATCGGTCTTCTCATCGATCTATTTGGATTTAGCGTGGTATTCTCGGGAACTTCGCTGATCATTCTCTTGAGCTGGTTGATGACGTTCCGCCTGTATGAGCCTCGTCACCACAACTCGACCTAATCTCTCAAAATCGCACTTCGATTCGACGAAAACGTGCGACGCCAGTGCAATCCATCTGATAAACTGCCGTCTGGGGAAGGGAAGCCCACATCACGTGCCATGGATGTTGCCAAGGTAGACAAATGTGGGACGAAGCGATTCGCAAACCAACGACTCGGAGGACGCACACGTGGGCATTCTACGGCTGATTTTGGCCGAAACACATTTTCGAATATTGAATTTTGTGCTCTCGCTTCTCGCAATCACGGTCGCCGCAAGTTTATTTATTGCCGGCCCAGCGATCATCTCCGGCTACGCGCGTGATACACGTGATAAACTCGCCCAGCTGAGCGCCGACGTTACGGACCTGGAAAACCAAACTCGAACCATGAAGCGGAGTATCAAGGAAGAACTCGACGCGCTCGACAAAAAGACAAAGCGAATCATGCGGGATTTGGGCATTAACCTGCGCATTGTCCACCGCAATACCAAGATGGATAGCCTGTATACCAATTTTGTCGCTGAAGATTTTCCTGAAGATTACGTCAACCGACTCGCAACCGCCCCACAAATCGAGACTATTGTGCACCTGGTTGCAACCTTGCAACACAAGATCACCTGGAATCAACGAACCACGCTATTAACCGGCATTCAACCAGTACTCACCAGTTCGCAAAAGAACGAAGAGAAGAAGCACATGGTAAGCGGTGTCGAATCTGGTTCCGTTTTCCTAGGTCATGAATTGGGGATTGGCCGGAATGTTGGTGAAACGATCGAAATCGCGGGGCATGCTTTCAAGATTGCGCGCATCATGAAACCTTCCGGCGGCCTGGAAGATGTACAACTGGTCGTCGACTTGCGCGACGCACAGAAAGTGCTGGACAAACCGGGCAAGATCAATCAGATCATGGCTCTCAATTGCAAATGCAAGGGTGATCGTATTTCAATCATCCGCAAGGAACTTGAAGGAGTCCTGCCTGACACCAAAGTCACGGAGCTGAGTAATCGCGCGACAGCTCGTGAAGAACAACGTGACGCCGTAGAAAAAACAAGCAATCAACAGCTCGCACGCGTCAATACGCATTACCTTCAGGCAAAACAGCTGTATGATGACCAGGTGGCACGACGCAGAAGCCAGGAAGAGACGCTGAAAAGTCTGGTCGGTGGTGTTATTCCCTTAGTTATTCTCACCGCCGCGACGTTTGTTGGAATCATGAGTTGGCTGAATGTTCGCGAACGACGAACCGAAATCGGAGTCCTTCGTGCTCTTGGAAAAAGCGGTCTAAACGTGGCAGCTCTCTTTCTGGGGAAATCAGCGCTGATGGGAATTCTAGGCGGCATTGCTGGATGTGTTACCGGATACGGGCTCGCCGCGGCGGTCGGTCGCCAGATGTCTATTGCGGGGCAGTTATTTGAACCAAATTTATCATTGTTAGTAATGACGATCGTCGGTGCGCCGCTGATTGCTTCAATGGCCGCTTATCTCCCCATGTTGTCTGCCCTGAAACAAGACCCGGCAACAGCCCTGATGGAACATTAAGCAGATTGCTCGTCCTATGACAATCGTGGCAGCGGACAGGACCCAACTGGTCCAGGATACAACGAGCCACAAACCTTGGACTCCCTTGCTCCGACCGCAATTTCCCCGACCAGCCACCACCAGGACTTGTTTGGCAGCGTGCGGGCGTGGGTAACAGCTTGTTTACGGCGCAAGAGCGGGGATCGCGTCACTGTGACCTGCCTTACCAGATCTCACGTCAGGCAACCCGGCAAGAAAAGGCGTCCACGGTTTCCCTGGCCCGGGTCAATCTGACCAGATTGCCCAACACAACCGCCGTACCAAACTCAATTCAGACTTGCCGACTCTTCACTCGCAACCCGTTCTGTAGAAGGCCAAAAGCTCAACCAGCGGCTGGCCAAAGAAGATCTCTTACTTCGTTTTGCAGAAGATTGCCCGGGCAACGACATTGCTAACCCAACGATTTCCTGGGTAAGCGATGCGCGAGGCGAACGTTCAATCAGAGGCACGCCGTTGTTACGCATTTCAATCATGGACCGATAGTCGTTAGGCAACTTCCAAAAAAACTCTTTGCCGATGTTCTCTTCCGCATTCTTGAATCCAATTTGCCCATCACCGCGCCCGACACGATTGGCAATGATCTTGACCTTGTCCACGAGGCCTTCCACCTCCCCGAGACACCCCATTAACCTCACGACGTTTCGTAAACCAGGCAGATCGAGTTGTGTCAGTAGAAAGACTTCGTCTGCAGCATCAAGCGCCACCAAATCAAGTGCGTTGTACCCTTTTGAGAGATCGAGAATGACGTGTGAAAAAGCGGCTTTCATCAGGCCTATCACGCGTCTCAATCCATCCGAATCGATAATTCCGGCATCCTGAATCGCAAGTGGTCGCGGAAGCAGATAAACACCTGACTCATGACGTGTTAGCGACTGCTTTAGTAAAGGAAGATCCAAACGCGATACATTCAATGCGACATCTGCCAACGTGTAATCGGGCATTGAATCCAGGAACACGTCCGTGTCACCGAGTGCCAAATCCAAATCGACCAGAGCGACCTCATTTGCCTGCTCTCTGGCCAATACACAGCCCAAGTTGACTGCAAGACTTGTAGCACCAACTCCACCGGATGACCCGGTCACTGCAAGTGTCAGATTGCGCTGCGTTTTCTCACCTCGTAAACCGCCATCCAAGTCGCTGATTCGTGTTAGAGCGGTGGTTAAATCGGGTACATCGATGGGCAGCGTCAAGAACTCTTTCGCACCAACTCGCAGCGCACGAAGGATCAATCCACCATCAGCCGTACCACTTGTAACCAGAATACTTGCATCTGACACGAGATGCCCGATCTCTTCAACCAATCGGAGAGCGCGATCTGGATCTGCATCCAAAGCAACGATGATCACGTCAGGCCGAGTCTGTATCACAATTTCTGCAAACAACTCATAGCGCGCACACTCGGACTCGAGCCATACGCAGGCAAGATCACCCAATGTAGTCTTGAGAGACTCTCGACTACTATCTTGAGGATCAACGATCGCCAGCCGAAAAACACCGCTCATACGCTGCCTCTAACCAGATGCTCCAAACCGTTGTTCAAACTGCCTCGTCAAGAAGAACGAACCAGATTTAGCGCAATGACTCGTACCCTAGCGGACCAACCAAGCGAATCACCGGTTTTCCCGTTGTCCCACTGCGGCGTAGGCGAACTGCCTTTTTTGTAGTCGTGTCAATGGGCACTGGCGGCAAACGCCTCATCTCCTGGGATGTGCTAAACCCACTCGGTATGACGTAATTCGTGGGCTTCACCGTTTCAACTTCCTGCGATTGTCTGAGATTCGGTGGGGTCGCCATCTCCGTGTGTGACTCCACACGGGGTGCAATTTCAATGGCGCCCGAAATCGGTACTTCTAATCTGCCACGGATGTACAAATCTCCGTCGTTCGGACTGCGCGTTGATGTCCCCGGCCCCTGTCTGGGCAGCTCATCGGCGTCCATCGCGCCGACAAATTCGGGTGTAATCATGATTAACAGTTCAATTTCGTTGTTCTGTTCGACTACCCGGCGGAATGCGGCACCTAGCCAAGGCAAATCTGCTAACCAGGGAATCCCGCGGTTTTCAGCTTCCACACGGTGCTGTATGAGCCCGGCCAGGGCATAAGTCTGTCCAACTTTCATTTCCACCGCGGTATCGACCCATCTCGTGCGAATTCCGGGTACTGAGATTCCATTGATGGTCGCACTTCGCGCACCGTCAATCTCACTGACCGACGGACGCACTTCTAGTCGCAGGTCACCATTACCGAGCACGATCGGTACAAAATCCAGACGTGTGCCAAATTCACGGTACTCAATCGACATGGTGCCCAGACTCTGCGGAACGATGATGGGAAACTCACCACCTGAGTGGAAAGACGCCGGCCGACCACTGGTCGTAGTTAACACCGGTTCAGCCAACACCTTGACAAGGTTGTTCTGCTGCAACATTTCGATGAACCCGAAAAACGCGCTGTTCCCATCTACAATCCCAAAACTGACCGTTTCACCACCGGTTCCCACGGCACTCGGACTTCCTCCGCTGGCGGCAGCGGCAACAGAACCAATCGTTCCACTAACGGTCTGTACGATAAAGTTGTTTCCGCTCAGCTGTGCCCAATCGAAACCGAGTTTGCGAAGTTTTGTCCGCGAAACCTCCATCACTTTGACTTTCAACGCGATCTGTTGAACGCCACCGATACGAAGATTATTGATCACCTTGGGATAATACGCTTCCGCAATCCGTACTACCGAGCTCACCACCTCCGCACTCGGGACAAATCCTGACAAAATCACACTTTGCGCCACTGGTTGAACACGCAATTCCGCATCGGGAAACTGCATCTGTAACAGGCGTTCGAGTTCTCTGGCATCACCAGTGACAACGACATCTACCGTATGCACTGACCCGTCATCCGACCAAAGATTCAGCGACGTAATCCCAGCGCGACGGGCAAACACCTGAATCTGGCTGGGCGAGAGTGGTGTCGCATCTACAAGATCCTGATTCTGTACCACCAATCTCGGAATCTTGTAGGGCAACGTCAACGTTCGACTGGTGTTGACGACCATCTCCATACGCTGGGAGGGACCACTCACTCGAAATACTACATTATCCGAGGGTTCTGCCTGCAAAAAGATCGCCGATTCCTGCGCAAGCGCAGTGATCATCCAGGCTACCGCCGTACCGGCCAGCGTTATCACGGATCGTCTGAACATCCTTGTCCTTCTTGCAGCCATGTTTCATGGTGCGAAATATGCGGGACTCTCCATCGCCCCGACAAAACTACAGTGGCCTATTCACCCTCCAGTGGTGCCGGAGCCGCCAATAACCGCTCGTCTTCACGATCGACCGTGGATCCTCCTGTCGGTTCACGATCGACAAACGGAGCAACCTGTTCACCTGGTGGCACCAATGGCCCGTTGACTTCATTTCCATTCAACATCTGTGGTGCCACTGCTCCATTCTTCCAGCCGTAGGTCACGTTACCACGATTAGTAATAACTACCATTCGGTGCACAAACGGATCTTCGACAACCGGTTGCTGAACTGGATTCGGATCCACAGCCGCACCTGTCTTGACATCCGATTTCGACCGTTCGAGATCATCCAAGAAACCTAGAAACGGATTGCGGACTGAAGACGTTGCTTGAGGCGCTGGTGGCGACACATCATCGGCAAGTTGGGGCAGCCAACTCACGAGACTCGTTACATCGCTGTCGGCCGCCGCACTCTCGTCGTCCAGTTCATCTCCAGGACGTCGCAATGACATACGCAATCGCCCTAGTTCAGTTGCCAATGTCAGTGTTTCTACCTGGTCTCGCTTGACCAACAGGGACAACGTTTTCACAGTCACGCTACGCCCTGTATCATCAAGTGATCTTTCGGTTTGATCATTGACAGCAAAAACTCGCACATTGCGCAGTATTGTCTTGGTCATGGTTACTGGGACATCACGCCCCTTGCGCAGAAATGCGATGATGTCGACACGGTCACCGGGTTTCGCCAATCCGCCTCCCGCCTCATCCACTTGAACCCGCACCGTCGTGACACGATAACCAGGTGGAATCGTATGGGATGGTCCGGTCGCCTGATCCGACAGTTTGCGGACCAAAATCGGTTCACCGGCGTACATCCGGTGAAGCGAGTACTTGTCCTCCAACTGCTCGAGCTGCGACACAACTCCCGTGGGAGTTTTACCCTTGGGCCACTGCTCAAGCTGAACATTTTCGGCACTCAGACGCGTGTTGATATCGAGATCGGTTCTCGCCACATATACATCCACCGTTTCGATCACATTCGCCGTAGCCACATCCTTCTCCATGATCTGGCTGATACCGATCGACGCGACCAGTCCACAACCGAGTGCAATGAAGATCAGGATTAGTGACTTTGCACGCATACGTTGACACCTTCAAGAAACGCAATTCAGCGTAAGGTAAGTGGTTGACCAGCCCGCCCTGCGAACCGTTACAAAAGCAGCGGCAAACAGAAGCAATGCAAATCAGCGGTACCCCACACCACCAGTTGAAACAGCGAGAAAGCAATTTGCCAAACACATATCCAGCGCTACTCGTTTTCGCACCGCCGTCAAAAACGCCTGACAGGTCAATCGTTACTGTGCACCTTCTCGACGCATCACCGTGGTCGCAATCAGGGACTTTCCCCCAAGGTACATTGGCGCCGGCAACCAGCTAACTTGATCAAACTCAACTGCAACGCTAACCTCAACCGGTTCGCCATAACCCGCATCACCCGGATTATTTGGCGTGATCGTCACATCCGCGGGGTCAATGGTGACCGCTGCCTGCGTTGCGTGGTGGACCACCGTGTCAATAACCCCGGTTGCCGTCGCCCCGTCCAAGGCCGCAATTCGGGCGCCCTCGCGAGCAGCGTTCGTGAGCACCTGCTGGACCATGACCATACGCCCAAATTCGACCATTCCGAAGAGAAACAGCAGAAATAGAGGGGCGACAAGCGCAAATTCAACGGCCGCGACACCTCGCCGCCGCTTGGGACGATCACGCATTCCGGAATTAAACAGCGTTATCAGGTCCATGGTTCCACACTCCGTGTTACGGGGTCTCGTCAAACACAAAGCGAGCACAATCGTTACTATTTACGCAAACCTCACATCTTCTAAGACCGTCAGATCAGCAAACCAGTCCAGGCAAAGTAAAAGATCGAACCGATGGCAATCGGAATGCCGTAGGGCAATAGCAACATCGAACTTTTTCGCTCAGCCGCCAGCACCGACAGTCGCTCTGGATCACGGATGCGGTGAATTTCACCAAGGATGCTAACGAATTGATGGGAGTGCTTCTGCCAGGCCTTCCGGACGAGCACCATACCAATCGCCAAGATCCCACCAACTATCGCCGAAACCGCGAAAGCGTAAAAAGTGTGTGTCGCGTGCACCCATGCGCCGACACCGGCAAGCAGCTTGACATCGCCTGCCCCCATACCACCAATCGCGTAGGCTGGCCCCAACAGCGCCAACCCGGTGACAGTACCAACCAGGCTCCAGCCCAGCCCGGCCCAGCCAAAGGCACACCAACTGAATACCCAACCCGTGAGAATCATAGGCACTGTAATCCAGTTCGGCACTCGCAGCTCAAACCCGTCAATGACTGCCGCCACGATGAGGACCACAGTCACCACCCAGATCGGCCAATGTGCGATTACCGTTACGGCAAATGATGTCAGCGAATCCATGACCAGTTCTTCCTTTAGCTGTTGTGTCACAGCACCTTTAAGGCCGCAATGCAACCAGGTACCCTGCCGAGAACACTACCGCAGCAATACCCCCCCACATCCACTCCAAAGCCAGCGCCGCCACATCAAATGTAACAAGTGTCACCACTTCAACATCCTTCGCTGTTACAGGCCTCGGAATGTCACTTCGTCGTTCGCGGCTCGAATGATGACTGCAGAAACGGCAATGCCGACAGCCTGTCACTCAGACCATCGGCATCACGGGCAGATCTCAAGCAAGAGCCGCCGACTTCCACCCGGCGCTATTGTCCACTACCACCACTCGTGGTCGACAACTGGTTAGCCACATTCTGGAATGTGTCATTGGCACTTTCGCCAACGGTCGTGATCGCCGCCAGGCAGACAACAATGATCAACGCCAGCATAACAGCGTATTCCACTGCGGTCGGGCCATCTTCGGATACTACAAATCGTCGAATCTTGTCTGCAAAACGTTTCATAACAATCTCCCCTGTTTAGGTCTTCGCAAAGCTGTTTGAACCACCCAACAAATCCGAGACAATAAGTTGGCAATTGACGCTCACCGACCGTTGAATCGCAATGTCTCACTGCGCCGTATCAGCGGCGGTGATTCGCTCACAACTCGTGCCGCAGCACTTCGTGAACCCACCACATTGGAAACCTATGTCACAATTAGCACTTGTCAAATCAGCCGGTAGAAAAATGCTTCATTTGGTGTACGTGTTGCTGAAACCAATCCACTTATTCCTCGCTCAACCAATCTGGCGCGCAAGATTCACCGTCCAGTTTCCCTAGTGCCCCGGTTCTTCGTGACCTCTAGTACCGCTACAACCAATCGTACACGCGACACGATTCAACGCACCGCGTCAGTTTCATTCAAGACGCAACCAACAACACGCCACAAATTACAGCCACCGCATCGGACCCAATGCCAACACTGTCGACTTCACCAACGCTTTAACAAAGCAACCCTGCAACGCTTACAATGACCCGCTGTCTGGGTCACCCAACGCCCTCTGAGGAGCCACCTATGCCCCGGTTTTCTGGAGTCTGGCCAGCAATGGTTACGCCGCTGGATGGAAAAGGCCACCCTAGTGTGCCCGCTATCGAAGCACTGGTTGACGTCTTTGTTGATCAGAAATTGGATGGCCTCTACGTAACTGGATCGACCGGCCAGTGGCCGATGCTCTCCATGGCAAATCGACGTCAGGTGGTCGAACACGTCGTGCAGGCTGCAG
>PAQH01000152.1 GCA_002709225.1 Planctomycetaceae bacterium | reverse complement strand
CGGGCCAAACACGCGCAGCCAGGAGAGTGGATTGGCAGACAGCAACGCCGGTGGTACCGGCCGAATGTTGGATTCGCTGATGGCGTCTGTCATCTACCATGGCTCCGTTATAGGCGTGGCGCTGGGCCGCGGTGGTCCCGGCAAAGATACGCGTTCGCAATGGCGCGTTCGCAGTAAGGTGTAACGTAGCCGTACTGACCCGTCGCCCGACTGCGCATGGCCTTGCGACTCAGGGTAACGTGACACGCCCTCC
Source organism: Planctomycetaceae bacterium (assembly GCA_002709225.1). Classification (GTDB taxonomy): domain Bacteria; phylum Planctomycetota; class Planctomycetia; order Pirellulales; family Pirellulaceae; genus UBA9264. Next base: position 26,810 of record PAQH01000152.1, on the reverse strand, counting down.
GGACGCGACCACACACTGCCCCGTCATGAAACTCGATTTATCTGAGAGCAGGTAGCAGGTTAGTTCAGCGATTTCTTCAGGTTTTCCCAGACGGTGCAAGGGCGTGGCATCCAGCACCGCGGCAGTTGTTTCCGGAGTCAGTACTTTGGCCATTTCAGTGTCGATAAGACCCGGCGAAATGCAATTGATGCGTACCGAGGGGGCAAAGGCTTCGCTGCAGCAGCGCGCCAGTGCAATCACCCCGGCCTTGCTGCTCGCGTAATGGATTTGTGTGCCGCGTGGGCGCAGCGCAGCGACGGAGGAAATCAATACGATTGACCCACGTTGCCGCTCGATCATTTCATCTTTGACGGCAAACACGATGCGAAAGGCACCATTGAGATTAACGTCGATCGTCTCAAACCAGAGGTCGTACGTTAGGTCAGCGTGGTTCGCGGTGTTGCTGATGGCGCCGCAATGTGCCAAGTGGTCAATCGGCCCCAATGTTTCTCTCGTCTTGCCCACCAGTTCGTCGATCTGATCTTGTTTCGAGACGTCGCATTGAACGCGGATTGCTTTCCGGCCGAGCGCTTCAATTTCGCTGACGACGGCGTCAGCGGGTCCGACCTGGGAGCCGTAACTAATTGCCACGTCAGCGCCTTCGCGCGCCAATTGGAGAGCGGTCGCGCGTCCAATTCCGCGAGATCCCCCAGTAACGATGGCAACGCAATCTGCAAATGTTCCACTCATGAGATCGGAGTCTTCTTCTATTCGAAAGGGTTAAAACAAGAAATACTGCGACATCATACAGGTGCTTTGAGACAGCTGCAAAACAGTGTCTGACGAATAGCCAAGTGGTTCACCTGCGGAATGTTCCCGCCAACTGTGATCGATTCTTCGCTGCACCTTCGTTTTGTGCTGAGTGCGATTTGCCCCGGAAGGGACTCAGCCAAAAAAAAACGGCACCCGAAACCGGGTGCCGTACCGAGCGATTGGCTGGGCATCTAGGCCCACAGCGGAAACCGCTAATAAAGCGGAGGGCAAGGGACTCGAACCCTCAACCCCATACGGGGCACCTCAGTTCCAATGAGGCCGCTAGCCAATTCGCTTACCCTCCGTTACAGGCAATTTTGAGCAAGCAGAATGCGTGTTCGCGGGCCATTGCCATGCCAACACTGCCATGCCAACACGCCATACAGCGGAGATTGTAGCTGTTGAGCAAGTTGACAGCTAGACGCGTCAGGCACCCGCTTCTGGAAAATCAACCAGTACTTTGAGAGCGCCCTCGACACGCTGTCCAAAGGTTTCAAAAGCTGTTTGGATTTCCGCGACGGGGTAACGGTGGGTGATCAAGTTTGTCAACTCGACTCGCCCTTCCCCGATCCATTGCATAGCCAGCGGGAAGTCACGCTCAAAATCCGGGTGGATACTTGTATGGACACTCAAGTTTTTGACCAGCATATCACGCCAACGGATGCCGTTGATCGTTTCTGGTGGAACTCCAAAATACAAAATCTTGCCGTACTTGCGACAGAGATCGATACACAGATTAAGCGCTTGATCCCGATGGCCCACTGCTTCGACCACGATGTCAGCCATGCGACCATCGGTCAGGTCGGCGACGGCCTGGATAGGATCTGTTCCGCCGCTGCAGATCGTACTGGTTGCCCCCAATGACGCGCTGTGCCGCAGCCGTTCATCAAGCGGGTCAATCCCGATGACCTGGCGCGCGCCGAGATTGCGGAGTGAGGCGTTGTACAACTGTCCAATGGGCCCCTGCCCTACTACGACCACATCCTGATCGAGCACTCCTGGGAGTTTCTTGAGTGCGCAAATGACCGTACCCAGAGGCTGTGCCATGAGTGCCTGCTCGATGGGGACGCGAGTGTCCAAAGCGATGACGCGATCTTCACCAACGACGAATTGTTCGAACATGCCTAGCTGGTTGTCTGGGACGGCCAGGACACTGTCACCTTCCCGGAATTTTCGCCCATTGGTCGCCACTACCGTCCCGATGATCTCATGCAAGGAGTGTCCGAGTTCAACTTCGAATTCTCCTGTCTGTTCAAAAAATGGCATGTCGGAGCCGCACAGGCAGCCAAGCTGTGGTCGAAACAAGATCTGGCCTGCGCCGTCGGGGGGGGCAGCTGGCAGGGTGGCGTTTGCCGTATCGACGAGTTCAATACGGCTGGGGGCGGTGATCAAGCCGGCAAACATGGTTCGCTTCCGATTCAAAATACACGGTTCTGGCAAAGTGTGCGGTTATACCGATAAGCAGACGCCAGCCATAGGTGTGGGAGGTGGACTGCCTCAGCAACCGAATTTCCTTTTTTTTTCGTTATTAATGGCAAAGTTACCCTAACTTCTCGGTCGAAAACGCTGACAAGCTATGTATGTCTTGTCTGTCCAGCCGGGAGTCTCGTTGCATTCGAGCTCTCGAGCCAGGAGTGGAAATGGTAAAACCACATCTGCGCTTGCATTCGGGGCGCTCGTCCCCACCTGAAGCAGCCGAGTCAGCGGTACGTAACCCGGTGACGGTACCGCTGGGGCTCGTCTTTCCAATTTTGGCCGAGTGCCTCGAGGCAGATCGTACCTGGTTGCGGGATTTCGAGGATGAATCGGTCACGATTTCGGCTGATTTGTATGACATTATTCTGGCGCACCAGCACTTTCATCGTCCCTCCGCATAAGATTCGCCGCGGCGAAGTCCGTCGACGGAATTCTGCGTACCGTACATCTTACGTACCGTACGAATTCTGAATCGTGACATTCACGCCAAATGATGCGCGAGCTGACCAGGGCTTCGCCGGGCGAAGTTGCCGGGCCGGTGTAAGGACCGCCAATCGAGATTCAGCTGATACCGGGTGTGACAGTTTGTACGTTTGGTCGACAATTTTCATGGCGGCACGCGTTTCAGGAGGATCTAGACGCCATGTCCCCCCGGCGTGACGAGAACGCAAAGCCAGTCAGCCTTCTGTGCCAGCGGACCCGGCGTGTTTACTAGAGCCGGGCCTGTCGAACCATCGCAATGCGGATTGAATCGACCCTATCAAGCGATCCGCGGATAAATTGGCCGATGATGGATCGAGTCATGGTGATCTGAAACTGCTCAGCCAGACACGGTGAGAATTACGTTACGCATTCAAAGTGTTTGCGTCTTTCCGCCGCCGCCAAGTGACAGTGTTTGGTTCGGTGCGCACGCCCGAAGAGCATCCTGCCTACGTCAAGCGGTTTCGTTTGGCCAGCAGATGGCGGAGCGTGAGTGGCTGATTGTCACGGGAGACGCCGCTGGGATTATGGAAGCTGGCCAGCGCGGCAGGTTGAGACCATTCGATGGCGCGCAATAGCATGCTTCCTTTTGAGTAGGAGGCGAATTCGATCATCGCGGGTGGCCACAAACTCGTGCACATGAAGTACTTTTTTACGCGCAGGGTGATGTTCGTCAAAGAATGTGATGCAGTCGTTTGTCTTCCCGGAGGATTCGGCACGCTCGATGAAGCCCTCGAAGTTTTGACTTTACTGCAGACCGGGAAACGGGACATGGTCCCGGTTGTCTTGCTGGATCAACCCGGCGGCACCTATTGGAATTCGCTCGCCCGGTTTATTCGGGAGCACTTACTTCAGGGGAGCATGATTTCACCGGAGGATTTGCCCCCCATTGTGTTACCGACTCGTGCCAGCAGGCCGTCGCTGAAGTGCTGTTTTTTTCGTTTGTTTCACAGCATGCGATAGGTACGAGACCAACTCACGCTGCGCCTGAAGAGCCCACTTGCCGCATCCCAGCTAACTGCGATTAACGAGCAGTTTTCTGACATTCTGGTGTCTGGTCGCTTTCAACAGAGCGCGGCATTGGACGAAGAAAAGAGTGAAACCGATCTACTTGATTTGCCGCGATTGGTGTTTGCATGCAATCGCCGCAACGCGGGGGGATTGCGGCACTTGATTGACCACCTCAACGGACTGCTTTGAAGGGTCGCGGACAACCTGGGATTGGTGGAGCGGGCAGTTACCAGTCCGCTGGCGCTCAGCGGCTGGAGAATTCGTGAACGGCGTCGACCAATGCGATCGCATGATCTACCGGGGTCTGCTGAAGAATTCCGTGTCCCAAGTTGAAGATGTGGCCTGGTCGGCCTCCGGCTTGATTGAGTACGTGTTGCGCACGTTTCCGGATCGTGGCGACATCGGTTAACAAGACTGCAGGTTCGAGATTTCCCTGGACTGCCCGGTTGAAGCCTGTCGTTTGCCAGGCGTGATCCAGCTGAGTGCGCCAATCGACACCGATTACAGCGGCTTCGGTATCGGCCAGCAGAGGCAGCAGGGCAGGATTTCCGGTGGCGAAGTTAATGACCGGGACACCTGGTTCCAGTCCGGAAATGACCTGCTGAACATATGGCAACACATAATTGCGGTAGTCTTCCGGTGCCAGGCACCCTGCCCAGGAATCGAAGATTTGCACCGCCTGTGCGCCATTGGCAATTTGGCCGTTGAGGTAGATTGTAATGGCACGTGCCAAGCGTTCCATCAGGCTTCGCCAAGCTCCTGGATCGCTGTACATCAGCGTTTTCGTATTCAGGTAATTACGACTGGCTCCACCTTCAATCGCGTAACTGGCGAGCGTAAACGGGGCGCCCGCGAATCCGATCAACGGTAATTGGGGTGGCAGATCTTGCCGAGTTTGTTTCACGGTCTCCATGACGAATGCCAATGCAGAGACGTCTTCCAGCTCATCGACACGATCGACATCGAGTGCCGTGCGGATCGGATTGTGGATCACCGGGCCGTCGCCGGGCGCGTACGTCAGTTCGAGACCCATCGGTTCGAGCATTGGCAGCAGATCAGAGAAAATGATCGCCGCGTCGACTCCCAGACGTTTGACGGCGGTGCACATCACTTCGCTACAGAGCGCTGGATTCTTGCAGAGTTCCAGAAACGGGACACGTTTCCGCACCGCGCGGTATTCCGCCATGTAACGGCCGGCCTGCCGCATTAGCCATACGGGTGTGACATCGGTAGGTTCCAGACGACACGCTTTCATAAAGGGGCTGTCCCGCCATGCGTCTGGGGGGGGGGCGTCCGAGCTGAGTTGCGTTGCTGTTGTCACCGGCTTTTGTTTTTGTTTGAGAATAGGCTTACTGCGAGCAGCCGCGATTGCGACCAACGGTCCCATTTTAGGATGCTCCGGTTCCAGGTCGACCTTCCACCCCTGGGCCTGAATGGCATCGCTAGTCGCCGGTCCAACCGAAGCGATAACGATGCGTTGCGTGGCCCGATTCAGCTCATCGGAACAACCTAGTTTCTCCGCAATCAACGCCAAGTGAGCGACCTGACGCGCGGAAGTGAAAAGGACCACGTCGATGTCGCCGCGGCACAACGCGGAGACGTTGTTTTCCAACGGGCCGACATCTTCGGGCAGGTCCCATTGGTAGACGGGTACCGAGAGCACATGCGCACCACGAGCTTCCAGTCCAGCGGTGAGACTGGCGTTGGACAAGCCGTATTCCTGAACCCCGACAACCTGCCCCAGCGCAGACGGGAGGGTGTCAATTACAGCCAGGATTTCCCGCCAGGTATGGGGGGCAGGAATGCGTCGCGAAGGGGTTAAGTCGACTTCTCTCATCGCCGCGACAACTTTTGGTCCACGTGCCAGTGTGGTGATATCAGAGAGAGTCTGCAGGAAGAGCTCTCGCTTAACGTGTCGTTCAATCGAGCGGAGCAGGAAACGAAATCCGACGCCAGTGGTGGCGATAAACAGATCCACTTCACCGGTGAGCAAGCGATTCGCAAAATCGATCGCGGCTTGATTATGTTCGATCGCTACTTCCCTCATGGAAGGAGCGACAAACGGGATGCCTCCGTGTTTCTCGATGAACCCTGCCATCTCATTGGCACGGCGACTCTCAAACGCGGCAACCCGCAAACCTTCAAAATGGACAGTGGATTCACGCATGATGTGCATGCTAACGGTCTGACGCTTTCCGCAACAGAGGTTGTGGCCTAGCCCCCATATTCCCCCTGAATTCTTGTTCAGATGTTAAGATAGACTAAGTTTTCAAGAGCTGTCTCGTGGAATAGCCCCAGGCAGTAGTGATTTCGATGAAGGTCTTGCCGCGGAGGGACGGTGTGCGCATGCCATGTTGCCGGATGGCCAATTTCCTGCTGGCCGGTTCTTTCGCACTGTGGCTAGCAGGCTGCGGGGATGTTTCTCCCCGGAGTGAGAAAACACCGAACCGTGAACCGCAAAGTAAGCAGCGCAGTACCGCTGCGGCCGCGAAGCCAACATCGAAACCACACGTCCCGCCGCGGCGCGCTCGCCGCCGTGTGGCAGCGAAGCCCGCGCCCCAGCCTACCCGACGAAAGCGAGTTGCTACGCTGGGCAGCTCAGCTGACCGGTCCAACCGCATCGATCAAGAGCGTGTTAGGGCGTTGGGGATTCGGCGGTTAGAGGGTGCTTATTTGACGCTTTATACCGATTTACCCCCCCGCGAGCAGGTCGATGTATTGCCAGCCGTATTCGATCAGGCGGTGCCTCAATGGTGTCGCTATTTTCAGCGTGACTCTGCGGAACTCGTTGGCTGGCGTTTGACGGGCTATTTGATGCAAGCGCCGCAGAAGTTTCGTGACGCGGGGTTATTGCCAGCTGACATTGGGGTGTTTCTGCATGGCTACAACCGCGGCCGCGAAATCTGGATTCACGAACAACAGACCGATTATTATCGCCGGCACCTGCTGCTTCATGAAGGCACCCACGGGTTTATGCAAACACAATTGGGTGGTGCCGGACCGCCTTGGTATATGGAGGGTGTGGCCGAACTACTTGCTACCCACACGTGGAGCGATCAACGGCTGGGATTGCGGCAGATACCTGCCCAGGCCCAGGCGGCGCCTGGGTGGGGAAGGATCCGCATCATCCGTGATCAGCTTGCGGCCGGTCGAGACGTTTCACTACAGCAAATTCTTCATTATGGGCCGCGCGCGCACCGAGAAATTGAACCCTACGCTTGGTCCTGGGCGGTCTCCGCGTTTCTAGATTTCCATCCCAGGTGGCAGTCGGCGTTTCGCGGTTTGCAGCATCGGGTTCGTGATTCGCCCCCGGATTTTTCGGAGCGATTCATGAAGCAATTGGGGGCCGATTGGTTCGAGCTGGTGCAGGAATGGCGACTGTTTGTTGAGGAACTTCACTATGGTTATGACGTACCACGTTCCGCATTTGTTCGTCGCGATCCACACGAAGTTCCGCCGGAGGGCGCCTTGACTCAGGTGGCTACCGATCGTGGGTGGCAGTCCACCGGTTGGCACATGGTTGCGGGTAGAACCTATGCACTGACCGCGGAGGGGCGGTATCAACTAGACGATCAACCACGTGTTTGGTGGTGTGAACCTGACGGGGTCACGATTCGCTATCATCGTGGACGCCCCTTAGGCGTGTTGTTAGCGGCAATGGTGGCAGTTCCCACCGGAGATGACGAGTTTGCGGCACCACTGCTTCAGCCCATCCCTGTGGGACGGGCTGGAATGTTGACGGCGGCTAAGGACTCGCTTCTTTATCTGGCAATCAATGAGCCATCGAGTCAACTTTCAAACAACAAAGGCACAATCGCCGTTCGTATTCAAAGTCGAGAGCGTAACCGATCGAGCGAGTGATGCGTCGCGTCAGATGCGTTGCCAGGCAACAGCCGAACGAAGCGCCCGCGGAACAGACCGCCGAGAAAAAAACCGGTTATGTGCCAAACTCGGGGCGGCGCCGTGTGAGTTGTTTTTTTAGACGCTGCACAATACTGCTGTGCATCTGGCTGACTCGGCTTTCACTCAAATCGAGTGTGGTGCCGATTTCTTTCATCGTCAGCTCTTCGTAATAGTAGAGGATTATAATTAACCGTTCGTTGCGGTTGAGTCCTTTGGTCACCAGACGCATCAAATCATTTTGGTTAACGCGACGGGTCGGATCGTCGCTTTTCTTGTCCTCGAGGATGTCAATTTCACGCACATCCTTGTAGCTGTCGGTCTCGTACCATTTCTTGTTGAGACTGATCAAGTGAACCGCATTTGCGTCGAGGATCATTTTCTCCAATTCCTTGACGCTGAGCTGCATGTGCTCGGCGAGTTCCTGTTCAGATGGATGCCGGCCCAGCTTGGCTTCCAGTGTTTTGGTGGCTTCTCCTAGTTTGCTGGCTTTGGAGCGTACCAGACGGGGCACCCAGTCCATGGTGCGTAACTCATCGAGCATCGCGCCGCGGATTCGGGGAACGCAGTAAGTCTCAAATTTGACTCCACGACTGAGGTCAAAGGCTTCGATGGCATCCATCAAACCAAATACACCTGCCGAGATCAGGTCGTCGAGTTCAACGCCTTCTGGCAGTCGGGACCAGATTCGTTCTCCGTTGTATTTCACTAATGGCAGAAAGCGTTCTACCAGAAAGTTGCGCATTTGACGGCGTTCTTGTTCGGACAAGGGGTCCGGAACTGCCTTGTACTGTTGCCAGATGCTCAAGATATCAACGTCGGCATCAGTTGCGGTCGTTAACGCCATGCAATCCTCCGTGATCGTGCTATATCGGCCGGATGCGTCCTGCAGAAGGCCGTCTTTGATTTTCTGGTTGTTTCAGGGTTTTGTCAGAGCCGTGGTGGAGTTCATTGGGTGCTAACCCGGGGATGAGTCGCTGAAGGCCCTGGCACTCCCTTGGCAGATGTATAATTGCGAGAATACGCAATCGACATATCGACAATTCAGCATGTGAAGTTTAGGTCAATTGGGGTGCAAATACTGATTAAATGAAGCTGGCATGCGAGAGCTATGCAGCTTCATGGCGAGTCCTATGGGAAGTAGCGAGGATTTCGGCCGATAGCCTTAACGCGATCGTTGCCGGACAGTCGGGAGCGTGTGGGCGTGTTGGGTCGACTTTCCAGTTCTGCAGTTCAGGCGCGCGGGGAATGGCTGGTAACGGCTGCATGCCAAATTGGAGAAAACGGCGGCAGGATCGGTCCAGTCGTTCAAACACGGTAGTAGATTCTTCTGTGTTCGGGGTAATCTGGTTGACGGTACAGTAGATCGGTTGTTGGGCAGCTGTTGGGGTGACGTTCTTCAGGGTTGCATAAGCATCCATGATGGCAGTGGGGTGTGGGGTTGTGACCATCACCAGTTCGTCCGCTTGTTGCCAGCATTGCTGCATGCTTGTATCGACGTGACTTCCCACGTCGAAGATGACCAGATCGGCGTGCCTGCCCATGGCTCTGCATTGGTTTAGTAGTCGGTCCAGTGCGGTGCTGGAGACGGCGGGCTGTGCGACGGGGCAACCCGGGATAATTTGGATGGCACCAGGTCCTGAGTGGACAACCTCGTGAATGTCACGCCGGAAGTTCAATACATCCGCAAGAGTATCGGTGGGCGCAATTTGGCAATAGTCGGCAAGCGACGCGTGTTCTGCCGACGGGTGCAGGTCGGTGTCTACCAGCAGGACACGTAATCCGCGTTCTGACAACGCGGTGCTGAGCTTGATTGCGAATGTTGTGACACCGACGCCACAGCGACCGCCTGCGATCGCGATCAGGCGCGGTGCGCGGATTTTCGTAACGTGATCCTCACGTGCGGTATCGAGGACCAGTTTTCGCAATTTGCTCGCTTGGTCACGCATGCGATTCGCTCCCCAGAACAAGGCGAGTGAGTTTGCGACTATCAGCGGGCTCAATGTCGTCAGGTACATTTTGGCCGTTGGTGACGTAGCTAAGGGGCAATTTGCAGCTTCTTAGCAGCGGTACTAGGGCGGCCATGCCCGTTGCTTCGTCAAGCTTCGTGAGAATGATCGAAGTAATTCCCACAGCGGCAAATTTGGCCGCTGTCTTGCGCATTACGGATTCGCTGGAAACGCTGCTGAGCACGAGATGGATCGCATCGGCGTGGGCTTCAGCTAGGATTGACTTCAGTTCTTGAATCTTGACTTCGTCATGCGGACTGCGTCCGGCGGTATCCATCAGGATCAAGTCGAGGTCAGAAAATCGCTGCACCGCTGCTCTCATTTCTTTGGGAGTGGCGACTACTTCCATGGGCAGGTCGATGATGTCCGCATAGGTGCGAAGTTGTTCGACCGCGGCGATGCGGTAGGTATCGACGGTGATCAGACCGACACGCAGGTGTTCGCGCAGATGAAAGTTCGCCGCCAATTTGGCAATCGTGGTAGTCTTGCCTACCCCTGTTGGCCCGACCAACGCCACGAGACGCCGCTGCCCCGCGGTGGCTTGAATGGGTCCGGTGACTTGAATTTCCTGTTCTATCAGGCGAGAGATCCTCGCTTTCATGAGCAACGGGTCACTTAGTTCGCCATTGGATACATCGGAACGCACATGTTCGATGAGTTCGCGAGCCAGTTCTTCACTCACCTCGGCTTCGATTAAATCGGTGAACAAATGAAATAGCGATTCAGGTAACTCATGACGCGATGCGGCAACAGAGTCACGAGAAAGTTGTTCGACCACGGTTTGCAGGCTGCAGCCTTGTCCTTTCAAGGACTCGCGAAAAGCGGTACGAAAATCGTGTCCGTCGACTGTTGGGATCAACGGCCGCTGCGTGGTGTCAAGGTGTTCAGGGGTAGGCTGCTGCAACTGACTGGGAATCGCTAATCCACTTGCGGCGGAGACTTCAATTTGAGAGGCCTTGCCAAACCAGTTTAGCCAGCCGCGTTTGATTTCTCGAGTCTGCAAGACGGCTGCGTCGGGTCCGAGATCGGCACGCACCATCTGCAGAGCGTCCTGGATTGAAGGTGCTCGATACGTCTTCACTTGCATATTAGTCATAGGTTTTGTGTTTTCGCTGGATAACCGACGCCAATAGCGGTGTTGGCATTCCGGAGCAGGCTGTGTGACTGGTGGCCGTGACAAAATGATTCGGAGAAACGGTGGCCAATAGTGGCCTTTTAGGGAAGAGGCTCACGACGAGATTTACTCGCCATAATTTGGGTGAGCGATTGTTCACGCGGCAATTAGGGTCTCCGTCGAAACAGAGTCGATTGATTCGACCCAGGTGTCAGGTGTGATTTCGTCGTAACTCAATACCACCAGGCCCGGGATGCGGCCCACAACGAGGTTCCGCAGTCGCGAACGCACAGTAGTCTGTACCAATAAGAGGGGAGGTTTGCCGGCCGAGACCAACGGCGCCACACTTTCCGTTAGCTGCTGGCATAGTTGATCGAGGAATTCGGGTTCCACATCGCCCATTTCACCAGCTCGGAAATCGCTGACTAGCAAGTCTTCGAGGCCGGGATCAAGGGTGACGACAGACATTCGTTGTTTTTCGTCCCGGTAGCGGTCGCAAATGGTACGCGACAGGCGTTGACGGACTTGTTCCACGAGTTGCATGGGATCGGATGTTTCAACAGCATGATCCGCGAGTGTTTCCAGCACGGTTTCAAGTGGACGTATCGTGATTCCCTCACGGAGTAGCAGTTGCAGCACCTGTTGAACCGCAGACAATTTCATGAGTCCCGGGATAAGTTCATCGACAACGACCGGTGAAGTCTTGCGCAACTCGTTGATCAAATGACTGGTCGCATCACGTGTCAGTAATTCGTCCGCGTGTTGCAGTGCCAGCGACTTGAGGTGAGTGGCCAGGGCGGCTACAGGTTCAAGTAGACGATATCCCCAGGTTGTAGCCTGGCTGCGCTGCGAGTGTTCAATCCAAACCGCTGTTTGGCCAGATTGCGGATCCTCAGCGAGTTCACCGGTGATGAGCTGCACATCCGGTTGTCTGCCGACGGCGAGGAGCTTGTCGGGGTAGACGGTGCCACGCGCGACTTCACTGCCACCGATCTTGAATCGATATGACTGCGGAGGGAGGCCGAGATTGTCCCGGATTCGCACGCCGGGTAGCACGATCCCGATTTCGCTTGCCACTTGCTGGCGGACCTGCGAGATGCGGCTTAGCAGTCCCGCGTGGTGGTCGGAACGTGCTAGTGCCACCAGGCCAAGACCTAATTCGAGCTCGAGGGGATCTACGGTCAGGTAGTCTTCGATTCGCTGCGAGCGATTGTGCGGAGTCGCTGGCGCGGTTTTGATTGTGGAGGTGGATTCCTGACTGGGTTGGCGTATGAGGACCCAGGCTAGTCCTGCACAGCCGGTTCCCAGTGCCAAGAGTGGCAAGACTGGCAAATCTGTGAATAACAGCACGCCCAGGAAACATGCGGCAATCGCCAGTGGCCGCGGGCGAGAGAAAAGCTGTTGCAGTAGTTGGGCGGGTAGGTTCGATGATTGGGTACTGCGTGTTACGATCAATCCTGCTGCGAGAGAAATCAGGTACGCCGGGAGTTGACTGACAAGGCCATCACCGATTGCTAATTTGACATATAGCCCAATTGCATCGGCAGGAGCCAGGCCGGCTCTGAAGATGCCGATTAGCAGGCCTCCGACAATGTTTACAGCGATAATGACCATTCCGGCGATGGCATCGCCCCGGACGAACTTGCTTGCACCGTCCATGGTCCCGTAGAAATCTGCCTGCCGTGTAACTTTCTCTCGTTGGCGAACGGCATCGTGTTCGTCAATGATTCCAGCTTGCAAGTCTGCGTCGATCGCCATTTGATGGCCGGGGAGACCGTCGAGGGCGAATCTGGCTGCGACTTCGCTAATCCGATTGGCACCTTTGGTGATCACGACGAATTGAATCACTGCGATGATCAGGAAAATCGTCGCGCCGACGGCGACATCGCCCCCAGTCACAAACTCTCCAAAAGCGAAAATGACCTGTCCCGCGGCCAGCAGTTGGTCTTCTGGTGCCTGCCCCAATATCAATCTTGTAGTGGCGACATTGAGGACAAGTCGGCATGTTGTGGTGATCAGTAGCAACGAGGGAAATATGCTGAATTCCAACGGGGTGCGGATGTTTATCGCCTGCAACAGTACAATGATTGCGAGCGCCATGTTGGCGATGAGCAAGAGGTCCATCAGCGCGGTCGGCAGTGGGACCAGTAGCACAAGCACGCTGGCGACAACTGCCAGCGGAAGCATCAGGTCTTTCCATCGCGTGAGGGCAAGCATAGTAAGCACAAGCTACTGGTTGTTTGACACAAGAACCAGCGCTGAAAGAGGATTGTTAGTTGCTGCGAAGAGGGGGCGGAGAGTAACCGAACGATTTCTGGGTGTCCAGGTCGCTTTGGCGTCTCGGGAGAAAATGATGCCTTGGTGTAAGGCATGTGTGAATAGTGTCTTACGCCGATTGATTTGCCTGAAGTTGGTGTCCGGGATAGACTGAAATCAGGTCAAGCAAGGCCTCGGAGGATCGGTTCGTGAATCAAGTCAAACTGGTTGTCGTTGGCGGCGCCGCTAAAGCCACGGAGTTGGTGATCCGCCCCCCGGTCGTGCTGGGGCGGGGCCATGAGGCATCGATTCCGCTACCGCACCCTCTAGTGAGTCGTCTGCATTGTGAGATCGTTCACCAGCAAGGACGGTTGCTGGTCCGCGACTTGGGTTCGTTGAATGGAACCTTTGTTGGGAATCAGCGTGTATCTGAGGCTGAATTGCCTTCAGGTGAGTTGTTGACCGTGGGGTCGGTGACTTTTCGAGCTGAATATGAAGTCGATACCGATTTGTTCGCCCCCGTGTCAGACGCGGATGTTTCGCCGGAGCATGCGCCCGCCGCGGCGGAAGACTCAAGGTTGAGTGTTGCGGAATTACCTGCCGTTTTCCAGGGGCAGGCCGAGACTGACGATCACCCGGTTGACCAGTTGGCGTCGTCGCGCGCTGTGATCGATGAGTTCCCTGAGATTCAGGACGAAAGCCCGCCGCTGGCGGTTACCTCCGAGCCGGAGTTGCTGGATGCTGAGGGAGATTCTCAGTTGAGCATTGCAGATCTTCCGGTAGCATTTGCCGTTTCCCCGGAAGTCGTTTCCTCGGAAGTTGTTTCCTCGGAAGTTGTTTCCCCGGAAGTTGTTTCGCCGGAAGCGGCGCCGCTGGCGGTCGATGTTTCTGTTGTTGAAGGTGCTGCGACTCCGGTACCAGGTGAGATTCCCCTGGCGACCGTGCTGGAAATCGATCGTGGCAATGAGGTTGAAGTTGACGAGGATGCGCAGATAGCCCTCGCCGTGTCCGGAGAGGAGACGAGGGACGCAGTTGAACTTGAGAGAGAAGATGGAGGGTTGACTGCGGATGTGCGTCCCGCACCCGCTAGCCGTCCGGACTCGCTTGACTTCAGCGTCGCACCTGAATTAAACGGGTCAGACAGCGGTACACGGTCGGTCTACGATTCCACAATGGATGAAGATCTTCAACGTTTCTTAAAAAATCTCGAGTGACGTGGCCAGCCGGACATGCTTTGCTGGATGTCACCGTCGACTTTGCGGCACCGGCAGGTGCGGAGCGACATCTTTGCTGGCATTCGTTGGCTACGATGCGAGTCCACGGATCCGCTGTTTTTCAAGCAAGGTTGCGCCCCGAAAAACTGTTGCTACGTGTTCGCTTGGCGTCAACCGTTTCTTCGTGGGTCGTTTCCGGCCGCGGCGAACTGAGCTACGATGTGAGGCGGTTGGATCAACACGTTCTGGTCAACTGGAGTATTCCATGGCCGTTTTCCGTAGCTGCCCGAGAGAACTTAGTTTGGTTGTCGTTTTTGGTTTGGTAGGCTTGGGTGGCTGCTCCGACCCGGCGACCAAACCTTCACCTATGGCCTTTGAACCGGCCGACGAGAGTCCGTCAGCGCAGACGACGGTGGACGAGGTAGATTCTCCGCAGTTCCCCGATCACGCGGAGGCTGTCGCATCGCCACAGCAGTCGCCTCGGGAGCCTGCGACGCAGGAATCCCGGCCCGCCGATCAGTCCACCACCCAGTCCACCACCCAGTCCACCGACAAGTCCACCGACAAGTCCACCGACAAGCCTGCCGACAAGCCTGCCGACAAGCATACGACTCAGCATCCTGCAAATCGACTCGCCAAAGAGACGAGTCCTTATCTCTTGATGCATGCCCACAATCCGGTTGATTGGCACCCGTGGGACGCTGACGCGCTGGAAAAAGCAAGGCGGGAGGACAAGGTGATTTTTCTCTCCATTGGTTATTCCAGCTGCCATTGGTGCCACGTTATGGAACGCGAGTCGTTTATGGATGAAGAGATCGCTGCGTTCCTGAACAAACACTTTGTCTGTATCAAGGTCGACCGCGAGGAACGTCCCGATGTCGACGGGATCTACATGGCGGCCGTGCAATTGACGACCGGTCGCGGTGGGTGGCCGATGTCCGTGTTCATGACACCGGACGCCAGGCCATTTTTTGGTGCGACCTATTTTCCGGCGCGCGATGGTGACCGGCCGCAAATGCCGGGATTCTTAACTGTCATACAACGCATTCAGACATTCTGGGAGTCGCAGCGAGAAGACTTCAACAAACAAGCAGATCAAATTACAGAAGCCGTAAAGAGCCATCTCGATGGGCGTCGCCCGCGATCAGTCAATCCTTTAGATGGGCGTCTGTTGAGTCGTGTTCAAGCCAAGTTGGCGGAGGATTTTGATCGGAATTACGGTGGTTTTTCGAGTCGTGCCGAAGATCCGAATGCTCCCAAGTTCCCAGTCCCGTCCAACCTGATGTTCTTGTTATATCGAATGGAACAAGAGTCGATTACACAAGGCGAGCGAGACGACGCACGTCAAATGTTGGTGCACTCGCTCGAGCGCATGGCGATGGGAGGGATTCGTGATCATTTGGCGGGAGGTTTCCACCGGTACAGCGTTGATCGTTTTTGGCGGATTCCTCATTTTGAAAAAATGCTTTACGACAACGGCCAGTTGGCGACAGTTTATGCCGAAGCTCACCGGTTGACCGGCCGGGATGACTTTCGGCGCGTTCTTGTTGAAATGCTGGAGTTTGTGCTGCGCGAAATGACTTCACCCGAAGGCGCGTTTTACTCGGCTCTCGATGCCGATTCTGAAGGGGAAGAAGGGAAGTTCTATCGGTGGACAAAAGAAGAGATTGTGGCGGTATTGACCGAGGCGGAGTTTGAGTTGTTTGCAGCTGTGTACGGCCTTGATCAAGCCCCTAATTTTGAGGGTGAGTTCTACGCACCTCAGCTGAGTATGTCGTTGAGTGAGTTGGGGACGCGGCGTAATTTGACAGCAGAACAACTTGATGGACAGCTGCAGGCCATACGTAGCAAGCTGTTGGCAGTACGCGACAAACGGGTTCGCCCGCTGACGGATACGAAAGTACTTACCGGGTGGAATGGTTTGATGATTCGTGGTTTGGCCGATGCGGGACGCGTCTTGCAAGAAGAACGCTATGTTGCAGCGGCTCAGCGGGCAACGGAATTTGTGCTTGCCAAGCTGCGTACGTCCGAAGGCCGGCTGCTGCGGACCTATGGTCAAGGGAAGGCACAGCTCAATGCCTATCTGGATGATTACGCATTCTTGATCGATGGTCTGATTGGAGTCTATCTTGCAAGCCGAGAGGACCGTTGGTTACAGATTGCCGACTCGCTGATGCAGGGACAACTTGCGCATTTCTGGGACGAGGCCAATGGAGGGTTCTTTTTCACCTCCGATGACCATGAATCATTACTTGCGCGCGGTAAGAATCCTGCGGATAGCGCCAGGCCGTCAGGGAATTCGGTTTCCGCCCAGAATCTCGTGTTTCTGGGAACCCGGTTGGGTAACTCAGATTATTTGGTAAAAGCCAGGGCGACGATTCAAGCGGTATCAGGTGTGCTCGATGGCTCTCCGGATGTAGCGCCACGCATGGTGTTAGCACTGGCCGCCACATTACCGGGAGATGGGGGGGGCGAAGCGGAGTCGGATCTGCCGCCCGAGCCCCCTGTGCCTTAGGTGCCAGTTGCCATCCGTCGCGTTTGCTTGTGGGCCCAGTGGCTGAAACTGTTGGCGCAAGCGAGAGAATGGCGGTCGAGGTGCCTGCGTTGTACTTCCGCGGATTAGCTTGCGAGGGTTTCGGTTTTGTTTGACACACTGATTCAAGGCGGCATGCTAGTCGATGGAACTGGCTGTGATGCGGTCTTGGCAGACGTCGGTATCGTTGGTGATCGAATCACCGCGATCGGCAATCTCCAGGAGAGTTCTGCGAAAGAGACGCTGCCGGCAGCGGGATTTGTTGTGGCACCCGGTTTTGTGGATGTCCACAATCACAGTGACGGTCTATTCCTGAGGGAAACGCATCTCGCGGCCAAGACATTACAAGGTTTTACCACGGAAGTGTTGGCCGCCGACGGGATTTCTTATGCACCTGTCAACGAGCAGACGGCTCGGCAGTGGATGTTCTATTTGCGTGCCTTGAATGGACTGCGTCTGGAAGAGTATCGCGGGTGGGAGAGTCTGGCTGAGTACATGGAGTGCATTGACGGGGCGAATGTGCAAAACGCGATGACCCATATTCCATACGCCAACCTGCGATCGATGGTGTGTGGTTGGGGACGCGGAGCGGTCGATGATTTTCAGATGCGCCAGATCCAATACGAGGTGCAGCGTGGCATGGAGTCCGGAGCGGTTGGGCTATCGACCGGACTGGATTACATCGTGCAGTGTTTTTCGACGACCGATGAGCTAGTGGAAGTGTGTCGTGCCATGGCGCCCTATCGTGGTTTGTATGTCACTCATATGCGTTACAAGAAAGGCCTGCTGGAAGGGTTGCGTGAGGCGGTCGAGATTGGTCGGCGAGCGGGTGTGGGAGTCCACATTTCCCATCTCAAACCAGTTGCTGGGTGTTCTGCCGAGGAGGTGCTTGGTTTTCTCGACAGTAACCGTGGCGATGTCGACCTGTCTTTCGATGTTTACCCCTACATGCCAGGTTCGACGATGCTGAGCTATCTGTTACCCAACGATGTTTGGGAAGACGGACCGCTGGCCGTATTGGGCTATCTGCATGATCCCGGAGTGCGCCGCCGGTTTGGAGATGGCTTGAAGGCGCAGCGCCTGAATTTGGACCGCATCTACATCGCTTGGGTGGCGAGCAAAGAGAATGCGGTTCATCAGGGCGAAACACTGGCCAGCTACGTTGCAGCCACGAAGAAATCGGCGGGTGATGCCTTGGCTGATTTGTTGATCGAAGAGCGATTGGGTGTCTTGTGTGTCATGCAAGAAGGGGATGATGAGCTCATTCGGCCGTTCTTGCAGCACGATCTGTACATGATGGGTAGTGACGGAATCTACTTTGAAGATGGAGCGGTTCACCCCCGTGTATATGGTTCTGTGGGGAAGTTGTTAGGTTCTGGTGTTCGCGACTGGAATTGGCTGACACTCGAAGATGCGGTCTACAAGTTGAGTGGCTGGCCAGCTCGTCGGTTTGGAATGGCGCAGCGAGGCGTTGTGCAAATCGGAAACTACGCAGATCTGGCAGTATTCGATCCAAGTCGCATCTCAGCTCCAGCGACATACCGGGAACCCCATCGACGGACGACTGGCATGCAGTACGTGGTTGTCAATGGTGAGGTTATTGTTCGCGAGGGGGTTCCTGAGGAGTCGCACGCTGGGCCGGCACCGGGCCGTTTTTTACGGTGCGCAACAAAACCATCATAGATTCGTTATGATCGGCTTCTCTGCCAATGGCCGGTCACGTCCCCATGCCGCAAAGTGTACAAGGGTTGATGCGATGTCAGAGGTTCCAATTCGTTTTCCGGAAATTGAAGTCAACGGTTCACCGCGGGAGATGGGGCGGCAGCTCGGTGAAGCGGCCCGTGAGAAGATTTGTGAATTTGTGTCCAGAGCACTCGAACGAGTGAATCTAACCATATCGATTACGAGGGATCGCGCGTATCAGATTGCTCGTGACAGTCTGGTCCATGCGAACTCGTATTCGGTGGCGATGGTGGATGAACTCAAAGGAATGGCCGAGTCGGCAGGAGTTTCGCTTGAGGACTTGATGTTACTTCAGGTTCGTAATCAATTCACCGTGGAATCCGATGCCGGTTGCACGTCCTTCGCTGCAACACAAGGGGTGGTCTCCCCGTCGTTAGTAGCACAAAACTGGGACAACGATCCGGCGCTTGATCCTTATACGGTGGTTCTCACTCGACGTCCGAAAGGCAAGCCTGCGTTAATCAATGTCACTCAAGTTGGACTCATTGCGTACATCGGACTGAATGAACATGGAATCGGTGCCTGTCTCAACACATTGCCAGCGCCTAGTCGGCCAGCAGGCGTTCCGCACTATTTCACGTTGCGCGGCATCTTTGAATCTTCGACATTAGATGATGCGATTCATGCCGTACGCCGCGCCGAACGCGCGGTGCCGGCGAACATCCTATTAACGACACCCCAGGGGCCCGCGGATTTGGAGGTGACGATCGACGAGGTATATGTGTTAAGGGAGGATCAAAGAGGGCATTTGACACATACCAACCACTGTGTGCATGACGAACTGGTCGCCATCAACGAGCAATTTGACGAGTTGATCGAGTCAGGTCCTCGCAAAACGCGGATCGATCAGCAGTTGCTCGCTCTCCAACGCCCATTGACGGTTGAAGATGCGCAGAAGCTACTAGCGGATCATGAAGGATTCCCGCGTTCTATCTGTCGGCACCCCAATGACCACCCGCAGCATGGATTCTGGGAGACGGTGTTGTCTGTCGTGATCGCGCCAGAAAGTCGGACGATGCACATCGCTCGTGGGACTCCGTGTTGTCGACCGTTTGAAACGTATCGATTGGACTGAGTCAGAGCCTTCTGTGGTGTAGATTGACCGACAAGAGACCATCCTGAGGACCGCGACAATTGTCTCAGTCCTCTGTAGACTGGCACTGAATTGAGCGGGCGTTCTTGCTGTCTGCATCGTTGCATCGGAGTGTAAGTTTCGCGCCGCTTTGCGAGCCGGCAGCGCCAGCAGTGCTGGCAGGCGATGCCCTCAAAGTTTGCGCACTGCGCACAGCTTTCCTAATCCAAAATGTCGGTGGAAGCCGATAACCGACACAACCACTGGTTTCCTGTGGGAATCTGCTGTGTGGTTTTCTGGTGGCGGATGGAGTTGTTGTTTACCACTCGCGGTACCACCAGGATTTTTGCTGGTGGATCGAGATCATACCGGTCATTTGCTTTCATTCCTGTTCACGGATGATGCGTCGTTATGCTTCCAAGGTCGTTTTACTTTGTCGTCAGTATGGTCTTCTTGTGGGGATGCGTGGCGTCATTGGTTGGCCAGGACACGGAACAGCAACCCCCCACACTGCCCGAGATCGAAGTACAGCCGGAGACCCTCGGTAGTGCACCTGATTCGATCGATGTTGATGACGCATTACGCACGCCTTTGTTTCCTTTCACGAATCAGCAGGGGACGCCCTTCGAAACGGGGCGCCGTGTGACTCGTTCGCTGCTGGATGATCCTGTATTGCGTACATTGATTGATCGTCGCGAGTTGTCGGAACGGGCTCCCGTGGAGATGTTTGACGCCCTGCAGAACGAAGTTGGTGTTGTCATGCAGCGTACTCAGCGAGGAGCGGCGGCGCCCTTTATTCGTGGATTGACAGGGCAGCAAGTACTAATCCTGGTCGATGGAATCCGCCTAAACAACGCGACGTTTCGTTTGGGCCCGAACCAATTCCTGGACACGATCGATCCCGGGATGGTTGAGCACATTGAAGTGATTCGTGGCCCACAAGCCGTGTTGTATGGCTCGGATGCGTTAGGAGGAGTGATTAACGTCGTTACGCGTAGTGGTAACAATCGAGCGGGCTACGACAGTCGAAACGGGCAGTGGATCCATCGATTTTCGACAGCGGATTTGGGCTATTACTCACGTATGAATGTGGAAGGAAGTCTCGGCAACTCCACGTTTTTTGGTGGTGCCTCGTACGGGAATTTCAACAACTTGGATCGTGGTGGGGCATTGGGGCGGCAGCCGTGGACCGATTATTCGCAGTGGTCAGGCGACGTCAAGTTGGAGTACCGCATCGGGGAGAATTACCTGATGACGCTAGCTCTCCAACACTTCGAGCAAGAAGATGTTGCTCGCAGTGATCGTTTTCCTCAGCGACTGACGGTCATTGATCCACAGCAGAGATCACTCATGTATTGGCGTTATCAGGGAGTGGACCTGCCTTTTATTTTCGATCGGTTTTCGTTGACAACTTCGCTACACCGGCAACGTGAGGAGGTGGTAGATCGGAGGTTCAATCGAACTACGTTTGACGAACTAGGGACCGACAACGTGGTATTAGGATTCAACGCGTTGTTCTCGAGCGATTTGGAGTGGCTCGGTCGATTGAACTACGGCCTGGACATGTACCACGATAACGTCTCTTCATTTCGAGACCGGTACGCCGTAGATACAGGGGAGTTGATTGAATCGCCAACGCCACCTTATCCGGACGATGGCATCTACAACCAGTTCGGGACATTTGCGGAGTGGTCCACAGATTGGACGGATCGCCTCTCAAGTGTGGTCGGGACAAGGTTTACCAGGATCGGTGTTTCCGCGACTCCGACGGTTAACGTTGCCGGCAATGACACGCCCGTTTACGTAAACCCGACGTTTCAGGACTGGTCTACTTCATTGGGCTTGAATTACGCACTGACGAGCAATTTGCGTTTCGTGAGTTCTGTCGCCGACGGGTTTCGAGCTCCGAATCTCGACGATCTGGCGGCGACGAACGACAATGTCCAGCAGGATGCCGCAGATACACCAAGCGTCGATTTGCGACCGGAGAACAGCCGGAATTATGACGTCGGATTGAAACTGAATAGTGATCGGCTGCGTGGAGAGGTCTTCTACTTCTGGATGGATATTGAAGACATGATCCTGAGGAGCCCGGCCAGTGCTTCGGGGGGTACCACGCTGTTTTCCAGATCGAACCGGGATGCGCACATCAATGGTCTGGAGATGGCGTTGGAGAGGCGACTCGAAGCAGGCTGGAGCGTTTACGGAAATCTCACGTATTACCACGGAGTTGACCTTGAGTTGATGGAGCCTTTGAGTCGCATTCCACCGACACAGGGAATCGTCGGCATGCGTTGGCGGGATTTCTGTGGCACTTACATAGACGGATACTTATGGTTGGTGCGACGGGCAGACCGGTTGAACTTTCAGGATGTGACAGACCGGCGGATTCCAAACGGTGGAACGCCGGGTTACGGGACACTGAACGTACGAGCGGGCCGCTGGATCAGCTCATTTGAACGGGTTTCTCTGTGGGTTGAGAACCTGACAGACCGTGCTTACCGCGTCCATGGAAGTGGCGTCGATGGACCTGGCGCATCGGTACATTTGGGATACGAACTCAGTTATTGACGGGTAGTGGGCAAGCCTCTTACGGTCAGGGAGTTGCAGAATTAGCGCCATTTGTCAACAATGGTCGCGTTCCTGGAGCGAGCAAGGCTGTCTCAAGTAGATGGTGGAAAGCTCGTCATCAGGATGGATCTTGTCCGATAGAGTTCAGTTCAGAATCACCAAGCGTCTGCGTTGGGACCCCGATGGGTGATCGCAGGACAGTTCTACTTGGCACACGACGTTTGCACTGGTAGTCAACCATTTCCCTAGTGTTTGGGAGATCAGCCGGGTGGCGGAGTACTTTTTGATCCTGCTGCAGACCCTCTTGGGTCCTCGAAACGTAGTCTTGCGATTACGGGCGGTAGGAATTCGATCGGTTGCTGGATCCGTGCGCAGCGGAATAATGCAACCGTTTGAATACACTTGGATTCCGTGCCTCGGTTGGTTGACGTTTCGTTCGCTCTGGGGTCGATCTTATTGGGAACACTTGCCAAATTTCTCTGGTAGGTGCCAACCTCAAGTATGTCGGCCTCGCGGTTTTCAGCTAAGACCGTATGTAAGAGGAACACGCCAGCACAGATAGTCGATTGTTCTCGGCTTGCCAGCTAGATTGGTCCTGCAGCCTTATTTTGGTTGTCCTGCACGCGACGCGTTTCATTGGAAATACGTGTCGTAATGGATAGTAGTAATCTACTCTTGCTGGTTGTTTTCGTGGTCGGCGCGCCGGTTGGTTATTCCTTAGCCCGGTTCATCGACCGGACGCGGGGACGCGACCTGGAAGAAGAGAGGAAGCGGATTCTCGAAAAGGCAGCATCCGAAGCGGGCAACGTGGTTCGCGATGCCGAACATTCTGCCAAGGAAGCTTCGCTGAAGGCCCGTCTGGAGGCCGAAAAAGAGCTAAATTCAATTCGCGACGAGTTGCGGGAGCAGTCGCACTTACAGGAAAAAGAGCAGCAGGGTCTGAAGCAGCAGGCGGAAGACCTGCGCAAGCAGGAGAAGATTGTCGAAGGCACCCAGCGTCGATTGACTGACAAGCTGGAAGATATCAATCGCCGCAGTGATGAGTTGACCGGTTTGCTCGACATGCAACGTCAGAGTTTGCATGAGGTGACGGGCATGGGGAAAGAGGAGGCGACCACCCGTTTGCTCGAGTTGCTCGACCAGGAGCTACAGAACGAAACGGGAGCTCGGATCCTCAGCCATGAAAAGAAACTTTCGGAGACTTGCGACCTGCAAGCCCGTGACATGCTGTTGACCGCCTTGCATCGTTACGCTTCAGCGCACACTGCCGAAAGTACCACAAGTACGGTTGATATCCCCAGTGATGATATGAAAGGGCGGATCATCGGCCGCGAAGGTCGCAATATCAGGGCCTTCGAAAAGGCAACGGGTATCGATGTGATTATCGATGATACGCCGGGCGTGGTGATTGTCAGTGGATTTGATCCAGTACGTCGGGAGATCGGCCGTCAGGCGATGAACAAACTGATCGCCGATGGGAGAATTCACCCCTCGAGGATTGAGGAGGTGGTTAAAGAAACGGAGAAGGAGATCGAGAAGTTCATTCGCCGCAAGGGTGAAGAAGCTGCCCAGGAAGTCGATGTTCAAGGACTGCATGAGCGGGTGATTTATATGCTGGGACGCATGCATTTTCGAACCAGTTACAGCCAAAACGTTCTCCGACATAGCGTGGAAGTTTCGTTTATTACCGGTATGTTGGCCGAGATGATTGGTCTGGATGGTGGGGTTGGTCGCCGCTCTGGCTTGTTGCATGATATTGGTAAGGCAGCGGACCATGAGCTTGAAGGTGGTCATCCAAAGATTGGTGCCGATTTGCTCAAACGACATGGTGAGAGTGTTGAGGTCGTACATGCGGCGTTTGGGCATCATGATGAGATTATCACCGAATATCCGTACACCATGCTGGTGGCGACCGCGGATGCGTGTAGTGCCTCTCGACCTGGCGCTCGGCGCGAGTCTCTTGAGCGTTACGTCAAACGTATGGAAGAGCTTGAGTCGCTGGCAACCGGATTTCCCGGAGTGGAGCGAGCTTTTGCAATTCAAGCCGGTCGAGAATTACGGGTGATTGCAAACGCCAATGATACTGACGACACTCGAGCGGCCAAGATCTGCCGAGATATTGCCCAAGCGCTTGAAGACCAGCTGACCTATCCTGGTGAGATCAAGGTGACAGTTCTGCGGGAGTCACGGTTTACTGAGTTGGCAAGGTAGACGCGCATGGTGGCAGGGAGTCCGCTGTACGTTTCGCATTGATGTGGGGAATTCGGGTCTATTCCCCGCGTGCTTGTCAGGCAGTAGAACTAGGCTTCCCCGCAACGCCTACCGATTGCAAGAAGGACGTTGTGATTCCACGGGGTTGATTGACTCTGTTGCTGCATTGCTATTTTCTAATGAGACTACCGCCGTGCGCATTTTGCTGATTGGCGACATTGTGGGGGAGCCGGGGCGTCGGATTGTCCAACAGTGTGTGCCAGTATTACGAGAGCAGAGGTCACTCGATCTTGTGATAGCCAATGCTGAAAACGCTGCCGCAGGTTCCGGAGTGACGCCGGCAATCTACCAGGCGCTTATCGACGCAGGCGTTGATGGGATCACCTTGGGTGACCACGTTTATCGGAAAAAAGAAATCGGCAAGACGCTCGAAAAACAGCCAAACATCATTCGCCCGGCCAACTTTCCGGCCAGTGCTCCCGGAAGTGGATCCATGTTGCTGCCGACAAAGAATGGGGCTGCGGTTGGCGTTTTTAGTCTGCTAGGCCGAGTGTTTATGCGTCCCGTGGATTGTCCGTTTACTGCGGCCGATCGCGTGTTAAGCGAGTTTCCTGACGATGTGCACGTGCGGATTCTCGATTTTCACGCCGAAGCTACCAGTGACATGCAGGTCATGGGACGTTATCTCGACGGTCGCGTTTCGGCGGTTTTGGGGACACATACCCACGTCGCCACAGCTGATGAACAGATATTTTCCGGAGGCACCGCATTTCAGTGCGACGTCGGTATGACAGGACCTCATTTGAGTATCCTGGGACGCCGCATCGATCGTGTCGTGGAAACGACCATCCGGTTTTGGCCAACGCCATTTGACGTTGCCAGTGAAGACGTGCGTCTCCATGGAACCATTGTTGAGGTCGATCCAGCGAGAGGTTGTGCCCTTTCTATTGAGCGACTGGCGGTCACCGAGAAAGCTGCCCGGGAAGGGGCGTAGATTGCATAGGATACGTGCTGGCTCGAGTTGGGAAATCCGTCTTGTCTTTTGTTTGGTCGCCCGCTATTCTCCCGCCCCGGTTTCAGACCAGTGGTTTCACTTTCTGCGGAATCTCAGTTGCCTTTGACTGTGCCTCAGCGTGCACTGTGCGCCGGGGTAGGTAGTGGGCTGGTGTTATTGCTGGGTGTGGCGTGTTGGTTGGAGCCGGATTCAAGAGGTTTTGGTACCCATCAACAATTGGGATTGCCCCCCTGTACTTTTTCTAGCGTATTTGGAATTCGTTGTCCTTCATGTGGCATGACGACTTCTTGGTCACATACCATGCGTGGAGAGCTGGTATCGGCCGTAAAGTCGAATGTTGGTGGCCTCTTGCTGGCACTGCTTTCGGTATTGCTGGGGCCCTGGCTGTTGGTTTCGGGTATCCGAGGAAAGTGGACCGGGTGGTATCCCAACGAGTGGGTTGTCGTTGTTGTCGGAGGAGTTGTGCTGCTGACGACACTCTGCGACTGGTTGTGGCGTTGCTTGTAGAGTTGGAGTAACGCTTGAGTGACTTGCTAAAGGAGACGGCTTGATGGTACCGGTAGGACAGCGATCCTGTTTACGACCTGGCCGATTTCAAATCATGCTCAGTTGCGTGTGCCTGGGATCAGTCGTCGCAATGAGTGGTTGTATGGCGCCCATTATGTCGTTGACCTGGTTGCTCAAAGGTCCACAAGTTACCCCTGCGAAAACAGATGCTCTAAAAAACAAACGCGTGGCGGTGGTTTGTATCTCCGAAGCGGTGGGATATGTGCCAGGTAGCCCCGCGGAGCATCTGGCGAGAAAGGTCGAGCTCCAACTCAAACAGAATGTGCGAAAAGTCAAGATAGTTTCGCAAGACAAGGTGATCGATTGGATCGATCAACACGACTGGGACTCAGTTGATTTTGAAGAAGTAGGGAAAGGCGTGGATGCGGAATTGGTGGTGGCGGTCGAAATGGGATCCTATCGACTGCATGACGGTCAGACACTGTTTCGAGGCCGTGCCGATTTGCGGGTTCGTGTGCTCGACATGACCAGCGAGGGGGAGGTGATTCTGGATGAAAAGCTGTTTGACATCATGTTCCCTGAAAATGGTGGGCAGTCGACGGCAAGTACCACCGAGGGGCGTTTTCGCAATGCTTTCACCGATGTGTTGGCGAGTCGTGTCGCGAGGCTTTTCTACGATTACGAATACGATCTCCAGATTGCCAACGAAGCTCGACTAATGAGCCAATTGTAAACGGGCTTGAACTAGCACCAGCAAGCTAGAGCGCGTGTGAATTAAGTGTAGCGGTAGCCGCAGTGGCGAAAGTAGTTTTTGCACTCGTCGGGTGTGAATTGGTCAAGCAGCTTGCCGCAGGTAGTCCAGAGGGCTTCGACCGTTCGTTCGGCAGCGCTCTTAAGCAGCCACTT
>PAQH01000151.1 GCA_002709225.1 Planctomycetaceae bacterium | reverse complement strand
CTTCCGAAAAGTTGCCGGAGAAGCCGAACTGGAGGGTGCACCGTGTGGCGGACGAGAGTTCCGTCCAGGCAATCCCCTTGGACCGCAGTCGCCTGAGACCACCAACAACTCTGTCCCCGGAAGAACAGCAGACGAGCGGAGGCTCGCCAGCGCGTGGCCAGGATGTTTGAGCCTTTCAGCCACTTGTCGACCAATTACTACGAGACTCCCGTTATGGAATCCGTGAATGCCCAAGGGAAACGCCGCTTCTCGCAGCGCCTCAGGCTGGTACGACTGTCTCCCTCCAGGACCAGCCTCACGTTCAGCTTCAATGCGCGCAGACAATCTACGCAATCCGTGGACCTGCCGAAAGAAGACCTTCTGAAGAAAAACTACACCAACACGGGACGGGTGTTCGTTATGGAAATGATTCATTGGAACCATCGCAAACAGCGAATGCAGGAGAGACTATTCTGAACCCGTTTGACCCGTTTTGCACGGCGCATGGGTGCGCGATGTACAACTCACACCGGAACACAAGATCGTTGTGTTACCCGGCCAGGCATCCTACAACACCATCAGAACTCTTACGTTCCATCAAGACGGTTTGTGCTGATTGAGCGAACCGATAAGGACGGCAAACCACAACCGAGGGCCAAGGAGACCTGCAAAGTTGTCCCGTCGGAAAAAGTGACCGGCTTGACGCCAAAACCCTAGGCTTGCTATTGCTGGCCTCTACCGTGAAACCAGGCTGTCAGCTGCGCTCTGCTGTCGAGAGTCACCGTCGTCGGCCCTCCCCATTTCGTTGGCTGCGGCCCGCTGGCGGTATGCGGCGTGGTTGGCTGCGGGGTGAATTGAACAGAGTGTTTCAATAACGGTCTCCCGAAGTAGTTTTCCCACCCCTGCCGCCGCCTGGCCGGGGCCCGGTTGCCGGCCACTCGTAAGTTCGAAAGCCACGCAGCACTTTCCAGACATCTCGGGGGCAGCCGGGCAAGGGTGACCCGGACCTTAATCGGCTTAGGAACGTCAACTAAGACGACATTCATTCGGGGGCGATGCGCCGAGGTTGTTTGGTCCTTGGGATCAACAAGATCGGGTGACCTGTATTGGCAGGCCATTTCGACACTTGTGATTCTTGGAATCTGCCAGCCACAGCCGTTGCAATGCCCGTGTTTTAGAGGTCAAATTGGTCAGCTCGGTATGTTGCCCTTACGTGTTAACGCACGCTAACGAAACGTCGTGTGCGCGCCGTGGCGGCGAGGAAAAAAGTGGCCACGATACTATTGAAAACCTTTCCAGACGATCGGGCCACGACACCCTTGCTTTCTGGAGACGAAGGCCGCTACAAACGCGAAGTAAATGCGTCTACTTTGTCCGTTCGGCAACAATCCGGATCGTCTTTATAACCCGTGGGGAGTAGCACCTGTCGATAAATGGGCCGTTTCTGATTGTGTCACACGTCTACCCAGAAGGTATTAGTGTTCGCGCTCTCTGGCAAAGATGGAAATGCCATCAAACACTAGCTTGAAGTTGTTACTGCAGCTACTCCTTATGGTTTATTAGCCTACCAATCGCTTGCCGTGTTCACCGCGTGGTAAAACACGGTTCCCGAGTTCTCTTCCATTGATGCAACGCATTCCAAATATGAACTTTGCCGCCTTGACCGAGCCCTTTGTTGATTACCCCCAGTTGCAGGAACGCATTCTATCTGTCCTGCAGGCGTTGCCCGACGACGTGCAGCGTGATTTTGTGGATGATCCTCTGTTCGGAACCGCGGTCGACAACTACGAACCCGGCAAGGGGTGGACACTGCACATGCCGATGCCTGGCCTGGCCGGCGAGGGAAGTCGTCGCGTCGTGCTGAGACCCAAGCTTGAGATGGCGTCTGAAGCGTTCACGAAATACATCATCGCTCACGAGTTCGCTCATGCGTTTCTGCGAAACGGCGGTTGGGGTGAAATTACGGACGTGGAAGAAGCTGCCGATGCGCTCGCCGCTTCCTGGGGATTTCATAAGCCAGCGACGGCTCGTTGAGTTCCGCGACGGCCTCGCGGTTTAGACGATGACCAATCCCATTTCTGCGACTCTTGTCGCACAGCTGCAACGTCCACCCGCAGGGTCAAGCTACTCCGCCGAACCAAGAACGCCGTGAAACGTGGGACTGTTACATCTCACGGGCCTGAGGCCGAGGGTGCTCCGGCTTAGCAAGACCAAAGTCAGTAACGTGGGCGTCGCCGAACTACAGCAGGTTGTGCCCAACTACGAGATCAGGGAACCGAACGGCAAGATCCACAAGTAGCCTCCGTCGCCCTTCCTGCCGCCGGTGTGGGGCCGGTTGCCGGTCACACGCTGTGAGCGGTAGTCACTCGGCATAAGGCGAGTGTAAAGTTTCTCGAAGTTTACACACCCTAAGTTCACGCGGCGGGCTCCAGGTATGTTGGTGACGTTCGGATACGCCAACCGAACGAACCGCAGGTGAAACGCCTGCTAGGTTAGCTTAAGTTGACGGTGTGCCCGCCAGAAGGTAACGAGCCATACAGATAATTGATGTAGTTATCTTTAGCGTCGTGATCACGCTCGTCAGTCTTGCTATGGCTCAAAACGTTTTTTTCAATT
Organism: Planctomycetaceae bacterium; assembly: GCA_002709225.1. Taxonomy (GTDB): domain Bacteria; phylum Planctomycetota; class Planctomycetia; order Pirellulales; family Pirellulaceae; genus UBA9264. The sequence continues at coordinate 22,976 of PAQH01000151.1, read as the reverse complement.
TATCAAGTGACCGTTCCCGGGTTCATGCAATTCACAAGATCATCGGAGTATTGGGCTTGGGCGCAGCGGGCTGCTCGCTGTTTTCCGTATCTGTGCTTGGTGAAGACAAAGGCCTGTTGCTGATCCTGACCGTGTTCGCCATCGTCGGAATTGGAGCCTATCTGCAAAAGCTGAAGAAAGACCGCCAACGGACACCTCGCAAAGGCCCCGTTCCTGACGCCCTTATCCGTTCTCAACGGCCGAATGAAAACATAGAGTGGTGTGCCAACTGTCAGGCACATACACGCAGAACCTACGACGTCCGAAGCACCGGGTCACTCTGGGAAGCGTGGGGTCGAGCCGTAAGTAGCAGTAGTGGAAATTCAGGATATACATGGAAAGGGGCTCGCTGTAGCCATTGCTACAGCGCCATTTTGTGGAACGTTCCGGCTGAGGTGCGGAAGATCACATATGGTTGTGGCGGATGCGGGCTGTTCCTTGTGGTTGGCATTGTCAGCCTTTTGGGTTGGGCGGCATACGTTCACGATCTTGAAAACACCGCCTTGGTTATTGCGATCTGTACGCTGCCCATCCTGATCCCTGTTTCTTGGTTGATCTACTTGCATTCGAGCTGGATTCAATGGCTCAAACGCCAGTCCGCCATCAAGGCGGGCGCTGAGTCAACCTCGATCGCTCCGCAACAACTCGATCCGTCCGCAATGAGCGTGGCGGACGTGCTGGCCGCTGCGCGGTCCGAGGTTTTCGGTAAATCGGCGGCTGCCACGCCCGTGGTCGCCGAGCCAACCTCAACCGCTCCGCAAAAACTGGATCCATCCGCAATGAGCGTCGCGGATATACTGGCCGCTGCGCGGGACGAGGGTTCCGGTAAATCGGCGGCCACCGCGCCGGTGGGCGACGCGTCAGCCGCGACCGACGAAGCGGAGAGTTTTGAAGCGGACAGGGCCGCTGCGTCTCGAGTCGATCGAGAGTCCATGTCGATCGACGAGATCCTCGCCCACTGCCGGCAGGTCGACGGCTAGCGTACAGCGACAATCGGTCAACCGGCTTGTTGGGGTACCGCCGCGCCAGCCACTCTATTGGTGTCGTCTGGGTACGCCAACCAAGGAAGCGGGAAAAAGAGGCGTCTGCTGGGAATCGTCGGGTACGAGAAAAAGGAGGAAGAGAGTACCGCTGCGTGCGAGGAACGGTTTAGGCTTCGGAGACAAATGACAACGGTGGGGTAGTTGAAGTCGTGTATGCCGAGGCTAAGTTACCGACGTGCAGCTGGTGCATCTCAAGGAGCTAACCAGACTGGAGATGCTCATCCCCGGACGAAACCAGATCGCCGGCGCAGGGCAGCGCTGCAAGCAATCTTTGGCACACGAGACTGAGTTCTTCTTCTGAAAACCTGTAGGAACGAACAATCCGATCAATCGTCACGCTGTCGATCGTAGTGCCGCGAAGGTCAATTGCGGAGTATTCTCTGTCTCGAAAACAAGTGTAGTAGTCTGCAAACTTAAAGCTTCCGCCTTCGACGAGATCGGAAGTAATGATGTGCATGTTCGGTATTCGGAAACTATCCGCAATGACAAGTCCGTGTAGGCTCGAGGACAATACGCACCGACACTGAGACAGTTCGGCGACGACAGCAGCAGAACTCTGTGCGGGCGATATGTGCTTGACCTTGAGCTTTCGCAACTTCAGTTGACGCTTTTGACGAAAACTAAGCTTTTCCTTCCAGTGTAGAATGATGCCAACATCGTATTTTTTGGGGAGTGATTTGAAGAATGAACTTGCCAGGAGTCCAGGATCACCAAGTGGAACATTGATTGAGGTACCTGTGATGTATTGAACCATCCGTTGAGAAAGACGTCCTCGAAGTGCGCGGAAGTGAATGTCACGATTGAACTCCCAAGAGAATTCGCCAATCAGACTCCTGATTGCATTCTCGTCTCCAATGAATCCGCTCCCCCAACAAAATAGAGGGTTGTTCGATCGCGGACGATGCCTGTGGTTAGTACGGACCAGGAATTCATGGAGAATTGAACCAATGGCAATCAGTCTGCATTCCTTGGGCGAAACTAGCCTGTAATCGAAACCGAGATACTGGACGAGATCAAAATTAAGTTGGTCGCCAAAGTTGGTGTGTCCGGTCCAAACAAAAATGGGAATAGCGTTCATGTAGGTGTCCGGAGAGAGAAGTGACATTAAGCTCCGTCGAAACAACTCATTTGTGGAATGCGTGCCTGTTCGTTTTGTGATGAGATCCTGAGAAGGTAGGATTTGACTCATGCGAACATTTTGTGTCTCCGGCCGATCGAGCGATATTCCGCGGTGTCCAGGGCGGATGATGTGACTCAACTTGCAGATGGCCAATAGTTTCTGAGAGAACAGCTCTTCGATTGCTGAAGGCTGGCTGTCGCGGCTGGTAGCCGGCGGGTCGAGTTCCGCTACGGACCGGGGGCTGGCTCGACGGACTGTGCATCGACGGACTGTGCAGTTGTGCGGTGGGAGTCAAATGGCTTGCCTGTTCACTATTCTCAAACGGTGTTGACGGACCTTTCCGGATCGTTCACCGACGATGTCGTCGATTCATGACCATACTTGCCTCTCAGGCGACATGAAACCCCATTCTCACGTTGGAGTCTCGGTCGAGTGGCTGCTTGTTCTGGTCTCGGGCGTCTCGTCGACTTGCGTGCGAGAATGATCGCCAGCCATTCTTTGAGTTGTTCTTGGAAATCGCGAATTTTGTGTTGCCAAGACGGGCGGCCAAGGACTGCACGCAAATACCGCCAAAGCCGAATTCGCCGTGGTTGTACCCAGCCTGCAATACCGTACCAGTAATGAGGACTTCGCCAGCGGTTTGCCGCGTGACTCGCAAGTTTCCCAGTTGCTGACTGCGACCCGTGAACTTTCGGGATATTGTGACGCATCCAGCTACAGAGAAAACGTCCGGAGCTGGATTGTCTGTGGTTGCGTCACGTAAATCGTTGCTTTTGCACCGATGCGGGCGGGGCCGCCCGGAAAAATGCCTGCTGGACCGCATGATTACGAAGTAACCGCCGCCCTCCCGCCACCGCTGCGATTCCGGAACCCATCACACGCCTTGCGCCAGCCTCTGTCTTGGTGGCGTCTGCTTGCCATCGAACCCCATTGAGTCACCTTCAATTAGCTCCCGTACAGTATTGTTGTTTCGATCTATATCGGTGGCGTGAACCGTGTCGCCCACGAACCACCACCCGGACTCAGGGCTCGTGTTAAAGGTCACTCCTGAATTCACACAGTTTATTTACGGCGTAATTATTCTGTTCCCCTTTGGGATGATCTGGAGACTGTGAGGGCGAAAGTGGGCCGCCTCACTAATGCGCCAGTACGAACTGACTAAGAAATTCCCGTCCGCTGTGGGGAGCGGAAAGTGAAACCCTAATTCGAGGTCCAACCAACCGGATGGTGCCGGTCGCTGCCATCTCGGGGTGCTTTACGATTGCTATTGCCGGCGCCGTGTTGCTATTGGTGTCTTCGTATTTGTGGTGGCCATAAGCGGCGGAAAATGAAATGGAGTTATTTCTTTTCGCGACCCTCTTGGCGCTTGTCCTGTTGCTGGGGCGAGTGTGGTTCTCTGGCTCTACTGCACGAATGGGGAGGTGCGCACCCCAAGGGCCTGCATCATCTGTGGGCACGAAGCCTCGCTTCGCCTCCCTGTCGGCGCGCGTTCCATCTCGTGTACTCCAAAACGGTATCCTGGCACTCGCCGTGGTGGGCAGTCGGATGGTAAGATGATTTCTACAGCCCGCAATGTGTGGGAGTCCATTGATTGGTCGGCGCGCATTTCCACTTACGAGGGGGGCATCATGCACCCAGTCGTCGTGTTGCCTCAGGTGTCAAGTAGGATCTCCTGCAGGGCAGCAAAGCGGCCGGCGATTTGTGCGTACTGGCAGGCGTCAAATGAGAACATCAATGCACTGTGAACTGGACCATCGACCCGAGTAAATGAAAGAACCAAGATGACGTTACACCGTTTTTGTCCTCAACTACTCGCTTTCATCAGTACCGTCGTTTTACTGTCGGGGACCGGGGCGGGCGACCCTGCCGGGCCGCCGCCAAATGCAATCGAATCGCCCCGGGTCGCCCGAGAACTCGCTGTCGCGGCCCAGCGGTTTATGGACACACTCGACCCCAGGATGCAGGCGAAATACCTTTTTCAGGACGCCGAACGGGGAAACTTCCACTTCTTTCCGATTGCCCGCCGCGGCGTTCCCTTGAAAAAACTTAAGGTGGGCCAGCGCCAGCTCGCCTATTCCCTGATGAGCGGCACGCTCAGTTATGTCGGAAACCAAAAGGCGTTCACGATCATGAGCTTGGGTGACTACCTGCGCGAAACCGATGAGACGCCCAACGCCCACCGAGATTCAGACAGTTACTACATCACCATCTTTGGCAACCCCGCGCCGGATGGAACCTGGGGCTATCGGTTCGAAGGCTTTCATCTCTCGCTCAACGTAACCGTTGTCGCGGGGCGGTGGATCTCGGTTACCCCGTCTTTTTTTGGCGCGATACCGGCGACGGTTCCAAGCGGGCCGCGTAAGGGACTCCAGGTTCTGAAGCAGGAAGCCGAACTGGCGCGCTCGCTAGCCAAATCACTCACGGCCGAGCAGCGTAAGGTCGGATTTGGTGAAATCCCCGACTTTCTCACGGAAACCGTGGGGGGGCTCACGACCGGGAACAAGCGAAAGATCGAACGCGGCAAGCCACGCGGCGTACCGGCGTCCGCGATGACGGTGGAGCAACGCGAGATTCTGATGAAGCTCGTCCGCGAACACATCGGGCGCATTCGGAAGGAACTGGCGGATCAGGATCTGGCCCGCATTGATCGCGCTGGTACGGGAAAAATACACTTTGTCTGGTCTGGCGATTTAGTTCCCGGTCAGCCACACCACTATCTCATCCAAGGACCGACTTTCCTGATCGAGTATGACAATACCCAGGACGACGCCAATCACGTTCACTGTGTGTATCGGGACTTCGACAACGACTTTGGTGACGCGATGTTGGAGCACTATCGCAAACACCACGATCACAAGCACTGAAACGAACCCGCCGTACCGACCAGGGTTTTCATGTTATTGCCTCGAAGGTGCCACTGTTAACCCTTTGACGCTGGCGAGTCCTGCAACCTTCTCCAGGGCGGTCCGCAACTCGTTCCGCCTCGAGGCAGGACGGACCAGTGTCGTGCTGCCACGTCGGTTGCCGGATCCAGACCGTGTCTGTTTCCATGACCTGTAAGGGGTGGCCTTGGCGGTTTCGATTTGCTCTAGAATCGTGGGCAACTTGCCGAGCAATCCGGGGTGCGGATGACTGAACGCAAAGCCCGTTGTGCCGGCGTCCCGAGCCTAATCCGACGCCTGTTTGCGATTGGTGAAAGCCAACCAGCACGATCATGCCACCGAGCTTCGCGCTTTCGCTGGCGTTGCTGTTCAGGAACTCGCTGTAGACCGCGATCATCGGTTCGTTTTGACCTAAATTACGCCATGCTTGGATCTGGCGCACGCGAAAATCGCCCGTGAGGCTGGCGACGTGTTCAACGTTCTCCTGGCGACCGATGTCCGAAACGCAGAACTCAATCACTTCTGCGAAGTTTCGTTTCGCTATTACACATGCGATCAGCGCGAGTTCGGTTTCAAGCCGTAAACACCGATCGGAGTCTGGGGCGGACGCCGCCTGACGATATGGCTCAAGAGCGCTGATATGGCTTTTGAGCCCGTGCGGAATCTCCCCGCCGGCGCGCCATCGCAAAGGGAAACGGCTTGTTCATTGTTTTGCACAAAGTTTCCGAAATCCGGGCAAACATTTCCGCCACGATAGGTTTTCGCGCCTGCGTGGCCGCCAGGGCCAACAGCGACAAAGTGTGCGTTTGCTGTTGGGTGGGGAGTTTGGCGGGTTTCAGCGACGCGCTACCAGGCCACAAAGTCTTCTCCGGATGTTCGTTCCTGTTGTCACGTATGCTCCGCCGCAGGCCCGCGGCAATTGCGTTCTTACAGCAACAAGGGTATATAAGCAGGCGTTGATAGGTGTGGTTGAAGACCTCGGATCGAGATAGCCGCGAAACGGCCCAGTAGCGGGAAACCGATCACCGTCGACGGGCGGGTTGGGGCATATGGAATCCGGCCCGTCTCCCGCCAGTGACTTGCTTGACAAGCCCATGCGGCGGTCCGAGCGCGACTCAATCAACCACTGGCTGCGTTTCCCGGAGGTGCCGCGAAACGCTTGTGGTGGTTGTCGAGGGGAGTGAGCAGTCGTTGCCTGGCACCGCCATGGACCGCGGCGGTGACAGAGTGCATGACGCAAAATCTCTTGTAGCGTTGTTGGTTTGTTTGGTTCCCTGAAGTGCTGCAATGAGGAAAAACTGACGATGAGAATGCAAGTTCCCTGTGTTGTGATGTAGCAGATCCAGTTGGTGTTGCTGCTGGTAGGTTGCCAAGCGTTTGGAGAGTTGTCTGCCAACGCGCAAACGGAACAGTCGCCAGCGACCGAGAAGAAAGTACAGGGCAGCGACCAGGCTGGCCAGCGCGAGAAGCCTGTCGCGGTTCAGCCGTTGGCCGAGAGGACAAAAGCGGCAAATCGCCCCTACAACTACATCGCACTGGACTACATGTCGGTTCCGGAAGGTGGTGATGAAGAGTACACCGAAGTGGAAACCGCCTGGCGGCAGATTCATATACTGCAAAACCAGATGGGCCGTCTGCTGTTTGGGACGCTGTTGAAAGGAGAAAACCCGGGCGAGTCTCCGTAGCAGTATGTCACCATGCGAGGCTACAATTCGCTGGATGGTGCGCGCCGTGAGATCGAGTGGTCAAACGTGCGGAAAACACTGTCAGAGGAGATTGATCTCGACCAGTTGTTTGAGCGAACTGAGAAAACGTGAAAACTACTCGATACGGACACCTATGAAATCGTCGCGTATGAGGGATCTCCCGAAGGAGATGTGGATTTCACACGATTTGGATATTGATAACCGGCCGACGGGCGTGAGCAGGAGTACGTGAACGCGAAGTGGCAGCACCGCACTGGAAAAAGATCATCGAGATCGATCCTAGTTTCAAAATGTGGGGACTCACCCGACGGGTCAGCTCAACGGCGTCCAGAAAATCGCATAAGTACCGTATTTTCCACCTCCCTGACACTGCCCAGCGTCCCACCGATCAGGAGGGGCGTGACAAGATTCGTGAGGCGCGGAGAAAAGTATTTGCAGCGGCCGCGAGAAATCACCGGAACGGGTTCAAGTGGACTGGAAGGCGCTCAGGAAAGGTGTCAAGTCTCACCAATTACGTTTGCTCCTAAGGACCGATCCGGAAGATAACGCGGTGGCGGCGGAGTGGAAAAAACTCGAGGGTTCATGGAAGCATGTCCATAAAAATGGATCGCATCGCATCAAACGCATCACGAAGAACAAGGAAGTGCTTGAATGGTACGATACGGACGGAAAGCTTAAGGGTACGAATGCATCTCCCATGCGTATTGAGATCAAAGAGGGCGTCAGCCATTGTTACGTGTACCATCCCCGGGGGACGTATCACTCCGAATCCAAGGTGCATGATGGAAAGTGGTATGAACAATTACGAGGTGTTTTTCGCAACGCCAAGTCGGCGCCCGACAAGTTTCTCGTTTACGAGCGCACTGAGGAATGAGCGCCTTTTCGGTCAATAGAACCTCGTAGTCTAAGGCCATTATCCTACTTGGAAATCGGGAGCGTCCCATGGAACACACGCAGCGCCGGAAGTTTCTCCAGTCCGTCGGGAGCCTGGCTGCGGCGTCCACGTTGGCAAGCCTGGCGTCCAGACCAGCCGCGGCAACGGTGGCTCCCACGGAAAGTGACCTGCCGTTTCTACCACTGGTGAAAGTTGCGGAATTGATCCGCACTAGAGTGATTTCCTCAACGGAGCTCACGTCGCTGATGCTGCGGCGGATCGATGCGATTGATGGCACCTGGAACGCTTACGCCACGGTGATGTCGGAATCCGCCTTGCAGGAAGCCCAGCGGGCCGATCGTGAGATTGCTCGGGGAAAGTACCGCGGCCGGCTGCACGGGGTGCCGATCGCCGTGAAAGACCTCTGCTACACTCGCGGTGTCCGCACGATGGGCGGTTGTGCGGTGCGGATGGACTTCGTGCCCACCTACGACGCGACCGTGGTGTCTCGTTACCAGAAGTCCGGAGCGGTCCTGTTGGGTAAGCTGAACCTGACCGAAGGCGCCATGGCCGGCTACAACCGGAAACTGGAGGTGCCCCTCAACCCGTGGGACGCTGGAGCCTGGCCGGGGTGTTCCTCAAGTGGGTCGGGTGTCGCGGCGTCAGCGGGTCTGGCATTCGGTACATTGGGTAGCGACACAGGGGGCTCGATTCGGTTTCCCGCCTCGGCATGCGGAATCGTTGGTCTGAAGCCGACGTGGGGACGCGTCAGTCGTTACGGGGTCTTGGCACTGGCTGAGTCCCTCGACCATGTCGGTCCGATGACCCGATCCGTCGCCGATGCCGCCATCATGCTCCAAGCCATCGCTGGCAGCGACCTTAACGATCCGACGAGCCTGCCCAACGCGGCGCCAAATTACATGCCCACCGCTGGTCAACTGACGGGCGTCCGCATCGGTGTTGATGAGAATTACATCGGCCAAGGCGTTGACCCGGAAATAGCCGCTGGCGTTCTGGCAGCGGTCGAAGTGTTGGCCGGTCTCGGGGCAACGATCTGTAAGGTGACTGTCCCCGATCTGTCAGAGCACGTTGAACGGTGGACGACGCTATGCCGGGTGGAAGCACTAATCGCGCACCGCGCATATTATCCGCAGCGGCGCGACGAATACGGCGTGTGGTACCAGAGCTTTCTGGACCGGGGAACCACCGTGGGTGTCGCCCCACAGGCCGCACCCACTGCCGAGCAATACGCACAGGCGGTTCGCCATCGACTCATTTGCAACGGTAAGGTCGCCCGTGTCTTTCACGACATTGATCTGTTGGCTTGTCCGTCGTCACCGGCTCTGGCACATCCTGTCACTCCGGAGCTGCAGTACGGGCTCGATTCCGCCGCGGGTTTGGGAGACAACTGGGGAAAGTTCACCGTGCCCTTTGACTACAACGGGGCGCCCACGCTGTCCTTGCCGTGCGGTTTCAGCGAAACCGGCTTGCCTCTGTCGCTGCAACTGGTCGGCAAACACCTCCAGGAAGCCGCGCTCTGCCAGGCGGGCCACCGCTACGAGCAGGTCACGGATTGGCACACTCATCGCCCGCCTATGAAAGTACCAACCTCTTCCTGATGACGGGGAACCAAATCAGCGTTGCGGGGCTGGGGCAACTCACAGGGTTAAGCCAGCTGTACTGGCTCGGTCTTGGCAACGCTCAGGTAACCGATGCTGGGGTCGCCGAACTGCAGCAGGCATTGCACAACTGTAAGCTGGCCAAGACAAACGGTAACATCTACTAGCCCCGCCGCCTGTACGGGGTATAGCCGCCGCCCGCCGCGTTTCTGTGCCAGGGAAATATCCGATGCTCTTCTATGACGATCTAGCAGAATTTATCTCCAGCCAGAGCGAAAAACTCGCGGGCTTGGAAACGGCGAACATTCCCGAAGTGGGCGTCGTACTCGATGTCCTCGGGCCCAACGAAAATCAGGACAGGGATGCCAACCCCGGGCGACATTTGGTCACCCGCCGGGTTGATCGGCTCGCAATCGACTGTTCCGGCATTGAGGGCGATCGGCACCGGGGTCTCACAAGACTTTCGACCGGCCGGGAAACGTTGTACCGGAAAAACGAGTCGACGATCGTTAATCGTCGGCAGATACTCGCCGTATCGCCGTATGAGTGTGAGTTGTTGAGCGAGCGTCTCCACGTGGAGATCACCCCCCAGCTACTTGGTGCGAACGTTGTCATCGGTCGCAGCGATGGGGCCGACTATTGCCTTTCCGACGTGCCCCTGTACACGCATTTTGTCATCACCTCTGATGACGCCGTTGCGCCCTCGCACCCCCCGGTTGCTACGTTGGTGCAATATCTGCAGCAAAAGGGATGTAGCCTTGCCGGGCGCGCCATTGCCAGGGAGTATGGAGACGCGGAACTGACGCACCAGTTTGTGGCCCATGCGGAGCATCGCCGTGGGATTCTGTGCAGTGTGGAATATCCGGTTGATTCAGTTGCGTTCCTGGAACGGGGACAGCAGGTGTTTTTCAAATTTCCCATGGGATGTTGTTACTAGACTCCGGTGTTCTACCGACCTGCACAGCCGCGACCAGGTACCGCATCGCAGTAGGTACACTGGCCGTGACCGCCCGCGGGGACCAACGGTCGACAACTATTGAACCACAAAGTCAGTGACCACGACTGAATTGTCTCCGTCCCCCTGCTGCTCCTTGTTGACTGCGGCTTTGATCTCATTCATACCTGGTTGGACCGACACGGGCACGGTGACCTGAAAAGAACCACCCGAAGCAGAGGTGGAGATCGTCTCGGCTGCTGCCTCTCCCATGCCCGTGTTGACCAATTTGATAGAAGAAACGGGCTTGGCTCCGGCGCTGTTGGAGATCGTGCCGATGAGGGTAACCCGTGCTGCACCATAGGTCTCCGCGAGTATTCTGATCCCCGGGGATACAGGGCCATAGTCGGAGCCCCTGCTCCCCGCTGACAAATTGGCGGGGAGTGAACGGACGGTCGGGACGGGGCATTCTACGAGGTTGACTCTCCGGCCGTTCGCATCAGGCTGCGTGTGGGGGGCCAGATTCCTTTCGTCTGACGCAGCGCCATTCCCAACAACCTTGCAGGGGTTGAAGAGAAAGACCCGAGAATTGTCGTTGGAAAACCGTACGAACGGACGTGTGCGTAGCGGAGGGGACTCGGTATTGGGCGTTATCTGTGTAATGTGCCCCACGCGCGCTGTGACCGGACTTGCCTGGCGGATCGACCCGAGTTTCAAAAACGTCTTATCGACGTCGCCACCCGATTTCAGGCCGCATTGATCAATCGTGAGGCCCACAACGGCATCCGCGTGTACGACGGTTTCGGAGGCCGCAGTGAATCCGCTGTTGGTGATGGTGATGTTGTAGCACGGTCCTCGCTGGTTGGCCGCCAGCGTGATATCCGTACCCATCGACTTTTCCGAGTAATAGTTGTCAATGGTGACGTTGGCGCAGGCCCTCAGGTCGATCGCGGAGGCACCCTGCCAACCACGTTCCCAAGTGGTGTTCCTGATACCGATACTTGAGCCGTCGTTAATCTTGAGCCCGTAGCCTCCCGTAAAATTGAGGCAATAAATCTGTTCGACAATCATCGCGTTAGCAATGGTGGCGGTGATCGGCTGATGCACGTAAACGGCTTTGATTCCGGATATGCGACAGTCAAACGCTCTGTCCAGGCTAATGCCGGCACCCATGTTGACCAGATTAAGGTTCTCTATGTTGGTACTCCATGCCTGGCTGATACGGATGGCACCGGCGCCGCCGTATTTTCCACGGCCATTGGCTCCACCGCCTACAAATTCCAGGTCACGAATCGATCTATAGGGGCGAGAGCCACTGAAGTCGAATAGGAAGCCAGACGGAAAGGTGCCGTGAATCGTCGAATTGTTGGCCCCGTCTCCTTGTATGCTGATCATCGTGCCGGTCACGGGAGAATGCAGTCGGTATTTCCCTGCCGGAATGAACAGGGGTTGTCTCCTCTGAACGCAAAAGTCATGAGCCTCCTGAAAGGCCGCGGCACAGTCGTAGACGCTCGTTCTATTCGCTATCGCTTCGTGCTCTTTAGGTGGAATGAAGTCCAGGATGGTGACGGAATCCCTCAGGCGGTTACCTACTGTCCGTTGCCTGGCTGTGGGACTTCTCTTGAAGGAAACGGTGTCCGCGTCGGACGCGGGCTGGACGACGGACTCACGTTTCTCGGACACAGCCCTCTGCCAACTACCGCCCAACACAACGATCCCAGGCAATGTCAGGATTGCGCAAATACTAACAAGCCAGCGATTCATTCGTGGATCCTCCATTACGTTTGATTGGAATGCTAGACTTTCGAGACTTATTGTCGTGGAGTCAAGTTATAGATGTAGTCCCCCGCACACGATCGTCGATGTCCTGTAGTCGCGGCGAGCTCTGTTTTACCGGTTTCGGTATCCTGCACGCCTACTTGCAATGCTTAGTGGAGTTGCTGTCTCCGAAATCGCAAAGGACGAATGTCAAACGAATGCGAAAGATCAGAATACCGCGGCGCTCTAGCCAATCGTGGCAGCCTGTCCGTGCCTGCCCCACCTTCACCTTGCCATTACACGGGTGTTATTGAATTGGCAGGAGTCGAGATCGACGTTGCGGAACACGAATCGCATCAGAACTGGATGGCAAAACAGGATCAATGCCGAGCTGTTCGTCTCTGGTGGCGACGTTCATTTGCTCGTGCCGCAACTGCGCGAGCGGGGTAGCGTGCGTCTCCAGAGTGTCGGTAGTGGGTCAGGTATGTAATATGTCACAATTGACGACGATTCGACTCTCTATTCTTGATTAGCATTCCAAGCTCCGGGGCTTGGAGAAAACACCACGGTGGATCTCATGCGAACGTCACTGACTCGACGAACGGTTTTGCGTGCCGGAGGAGTCGCTATCGCCCTGCCGATGATGGAGTCGTTTCCGCCGCTCGCTGATGCGGCAGTTGGTGGACAGCCGGTCAAACGCATGGTCTGCCTATCAAACAACTACGGGGTCTATCAGAAAGCCTTCTTTCCCGACCCAGACCAGGCGGGTGCTGTTTACGATTTGCCGCCGACGCTGCAGCCCCTGGAAAAACACCGTCGCGATTTCACCGTGTTCTCCAACCTCGATCACCAACTAACCGGTGGCCACGCCTGCGTGCCCACATTCCTGAATGGAATCCGACCAGATATGGCGTCGAGCTTTCCGGAAGGGAACATCAGCATGGATCAGAAAGCGGCGGAGTTCGTGGGAGCAGCCACGCGGTATCCGTCGCTGACCCTCAAGGTAAAGGAAAACAACCAGACCAGTTTCACCCGTACGGGAGTTCAGGTTCCGGCGATCGATGTGACTGCCATGTATCGCAAGCTCTTTCTCGAGCCATCGGCCAGAGCGAAGAGGAGCGAGCGTCGACGTCTGAAGCTGCACGGCAGCATTCTTGACGCGGTGCTCGCCAAGGCCAAAGAGGTGAACAGAGAGTTGGGGAAGCGGGATCAGCGCAAATTCGCCGAGTATCTTGATGCCGTGCGGGGCCTGGAAAAGAAGATTGGTCAGCAGCATCCCTGGCTCGACCGGCCGAAGCCGAAAACCGAGAGGCCGGAGCCGCGTCCGACGCGACAGACCGCGGATGAAATGAAGATCATGATGGAGCTGATGGCGTTGGCCATTGAGACCGATTCGACCCGAGTGATGACCCTTTCCAGCGGATTCGCCAATGGCGACTTCGGGTTACAGGGAGGATACCACGGCTTCTCACACCATGGCGAACTCCTTGAGAAGACTGAAGCACTCAAACTGATCGAGAGAAATCAGATCGCGCAGATGGCATACCTGATTGATCTGTTGCAGGCGAAGGAAGACTCTCTCAACGGAGGCACCCTATTTGATCACACGATGATTCTGTTCGGCTGCGGCATGGCGACGGGAACTCATTCCTGTAAAAACATGCCGCTGGTCCTCGCCGGTGGTGGTTTCAGATTGGGTAAGAATCATGTCCTGCCTGCGCAGAAAGGGCAGCGGGTGAAGGCCTGCAACCTGTTGTTGTCCATGTTGCTGAATTTTGGACTGGAAGTGGATCGCTTTGGCACCAGCACCGCAACGTTGACCGGACTGGAGTGGACATGATGCGACACGCGAGTTGGTTTCTCGTTCTGTTTCCCGGGCTGTTCGCCGTCTGCGGTTGGGCGCAGGCGGATTCACCATTGGATTCGCACAAACCGTTCCTGAAGAAATACTGCTGCGAATGCCACGGCACGCAAAAACAGCAGGGCGACCACCGCTTCGACACGCTCGGAACCGACCTCACCAACCCGCAGACACTTGAGCTCTGGCAGGGCATTCTCGATCAACTGAATCTCGGCGCGATGCCGCCCGAAAACACTCCGCAACCCCCATTCGATGTGACTGCCAAAGTGATCCAGTCACTGACTCCTGCGCTGCGTCAAGCCTACGCGGCGCGAAAGAGCACCGGGCGGCAAGCAGTAATCCGGCGGCTGAACAAGTTCGAGCTGCGCAACACGCTCCGCGATCTGTTCTATATCAATCATCCCGACTTTGCACCGACAGTCGTTTCCGGGCTTTACGATTTCAACGGTAATGGGATCACGGCCCACAAGACGATCGAGCCCACTCGGAGTTTTCAAGACGATGAGGAGGAGTACGGCTTCGACAACATCGGCGCTGCGTTGGTGATGTCCGACTTTCTGTTGGAAATGTTGATCGGCGCCGCGGAAGAGGTCATCGACCTGGCCACACATAATGAGCCCCGGAAAACATTCGAGGCGGAGACCTTCACGGCGCCGATCTGCTCGAAGACGCTGCGTGGCGACAGCCTTGCCAAGTTCCAGCGGGATAAGGGCGATCCCTATGACGAAGTGTTTCAACGCTGGGACCGCTACAACCGCATTGGACCAGATAAGTACGTTGGCGGGCTTCGTCGGCCGGCGCGCTACCGGATCACGGTCGAGGTCTCCGCCCACAATCCACACGATGACGCCTGGTCGAACTGGACTGTCCGCGAAGGAAATCTAATCCATGAAGGTCGCTCCAGTCAGGACGTGCCATTCGAGCTTGGTCTCTATGTACAGCGATTCGAGCACCAACGCGGGCCGCGACACCATCGGGTGACCCGCTGGACGCTGCCGGCCGATGGCAGGAAGCGGACCTTCTCCTCGGAGACCTGGATCGACAAACCGTGGAGTGCCTGGATCGGCTGGGAGAACGGCCCCTGGTTCCGACACAATGCGTTCCATGTGCTGCTCGAACAGTGGTACCCGGAGGAGTACGCGAAGATTGATCGAAAACAGAAGGGGTTCAAGAAGCAGGTTGCCGAGACGCTATTCAGGAAAGGATATCTTGGGCCGACCCTGCGCGTACACAGCTTCCGAATTGAGCCAGTTCCCGGTGAGTGGCCGCCGAAGAGTCACACCGCGCTTTATGGGAATGGCCCGATCGCAGAGGCGGATTTGCCAAACCTCTTTCAGGCCTTCGCCGAGCGGGCTTACCGTCGTCCCGTCGTCCTGACGGAAGTCGCGCCGTTTGTCGAGCTCGCGGCTCAGTTGGAGGCCGACGGGAATTCACGTCAAGTGGCGATGCGGGGCGTCTACGCCGCGATGCTCTGCTCGCCCGACTTTGTCTATCTGCGTCCGACGGCAGGCAAGCTCGATGACTTTGCGATCGCATCACGCCTGAGCTATTTCCTTTGGTCATCAATGCCTGACGAGACATTGATCGAGCTCGCCCGTGCTGGAAAACTATCGGATGCCGCGGAGTTGAAACGACAAGTTGAGCGGATGCTGAACGACGCGAAGGTGGCAGCCTTTGCCCACCATTTTCCACAGCGTTGGCTGAGGCTCTACAAGCTGGGCCGCATGGAGCCGGATAAGCGCGGACCCTATGGACATTACTTTCGCGTCAAGGATGACCTTGTCCCTCAGGTTGTTGTGTTTTTCCGTGATATCGTTGATCGCAATGGCCCGATCCGCGATTTCATCGATTCTGATTACACCTTCCTGAATAACCGACTCGGTGAGCTGATTTACAACCAGAAGGTAGTGGGTGAACACTTGCGCAAAGTCAGGTTGGCGGACCAGCGGCGTGGTGGGATCCTCACGATGCCGGCAGTTATGACCGTCACCGCCAACGGAGTGGACACCTCACCGATTGTTCGAGGAGTGTACGTTCTCGAAAATATTCTTGGCACGCCCCCGCCTCCACCTCCGCCCGATGTCGAGCCGCTTTCGCCCGACCTGCGTGGGGCAAAGACCATGAAGGAACAGCTGGCGCTTCACCGCAATCAGGAAGCCTGTAATAGCTGTCACCGGAAGATTGACCCCATGGGTTCCGTGTTGGAGAGCTTTGACCCAATCGGGCGTTGGCGGGACCACTATCCAAAGCGTGACAAGAAGGCGAAACAATCGCCAGCGATCGACACAACCGCGATCCTGCCGAACGGACGCCAGGTGAATAATCTGACGGAATTCAAAGCTCTTTTGTTAGAACGTGAATCGCAAGTGGTGCGGTGTCTCACCGAGAAGATGTTGACCTATGCGACCGGCCGCTTGCTTGAAGCCGGTGACCGGGCCGCAGTGGACAGGATTATGAAGGACTTGGAGAAGGGCGGGAATCGCCTGCGCGATCTGATCCACCTGGTTGTCCAGAGTGAATTGTTCTTGAACAAGTAAGTCCTTCTGCCACCGCCGCGGCGGTGGCTCTCAAACCGCTCACGGCCGGTTTGGTTACCGGCATCGGGTGTCAGGGGGCGTCCTTTCGGCGACGCTTCTGCTGCGTTACCTGCTGCGCCGTTTTGCCCGTGATTACCCACTTATCGAACGCCAGAATCTCCTGATCGGTTGTATTCTCTACCGAGAACTTCAGCAGGAATTGCTGGTGCCCGCGAACGTGTGGAGTGATGTCATGTTGGTAAAAGGGGATCGACGTGTCGAGATTCTTGTAAGCGGCGTTCCATGTCGTCCCTTGGTCGAGTGAAACCTCGATCTTGTTCGGGAGCGCGAGCGCGAGCGCCACTTGGTAGCCGGCCCGCGGACCGGGAAAGTGCGCCTCCGCGAAGACCAGGTCCGCGGTGGTGCGAAAGTCATAGACAATTTCTCCGGCGGCGCGCGGCTTGAGATAGAGCCCCTGGGGACCGACGAAAAACCCAGTGATACTTTTGGCGTCGGTGACCTTGCCGCCCTGGTCAAGAAAATCGTAGTACCGAAACGGGCCCGGCCACGGTTGATTGCCGGAAGGCTTGGCAAAGTAAGTCCCGGAGCCCTCGAGTCCGCTGGCCAATCTCGCGGCCGTCACCTGCATGCCGCCACCGCCGAGGGTGAGGGTGCCGTTCAAGTTGTTGAAGAAATCGAGGTAGGCGCGACAGGCACCGGCAGCCTTCATCCGCGCCTGGCGATTGAGTGTTCGGTTCGCTTCACCAAGAGTCGTCCAGAAGCGAAGCCACAGCCGGGTCGCTTTCAAACAGTTCTCGTCGCGCGCGACGCGCGCCACCAGTATCGGATCGTCTGCCACCTTGCGTTTCGCGCGCGCGAGGTCGGCCAGGCACTCGTCTACCAGCGCGAGGGGATAGAGTCGCGGAATATTCGTCATCGATGTGGTCACCGGGCCGATAGAAAGCATCTGAGTTTCGATCCGCTCGTAGACTCCGCGAAGATCCTGCGCGGCCGCACCGTAGTATGTCGGGTAGAACTCGTCCAGCAGATCCTTGACGTGCAGCTGACCGTTCCACGCCAACTTCAGGGATAGCCAGAGATGAATGTCGGTGCCTAGATTGCGACCGAGGTACTCGTCCATAACGCCGGTGTAGCCATTGGCGCGATAGAAATCCCTGGTTCGCTCGAGCGTCTGAAAGAGCGGCCATGGACCACTCGTCCAGCTGATGTAATCGTAGCTCCAGGCCCGCGGGAGAATCGACATCCAACGCTCAACCTGTCTGCGGAACCGTGGGCTCTCCGGCTTTGCAGCGATTTGGTCGACACCCATGGAGACAATGATCGGATTGAGATTGGGATTCGCCTGAAGCTGCTCCTGCGGCGGTTCGAGAGTGGCCTGGTAGGGCATGATCGTGATGCGTTTTCCGGGGTGAACTTTGTTCACTCTCTGGATCACGCGATTCGACAGGATCAGCATGTGAGCGCCGTGGTTTGATCCGAACGCCTGGCAGCGTTCGCACTCGCAGAACTGCATCGAGTCGCCCTGACTGAAGGACCAGTGATCAAACTCCGGCCGCGCATTGAAGAAGTCGATGAACCATCTCGCGGCGATGTCTACTGCTTGGGGATGCGACATGCAGAGACCGTTACCCGTCTGCGCCGGATCACGCTTGCCGTCGACGACGGGAGCCAGATCTGAGACACCGTCGCCGTCCTCATCGATCTGCTTGAGTTCGTTGGGTTTGTAGAGATGCCAGCCGTGTCCAGCGGTCCCGCGTGGCTCACCTCTTCTGTTCCGGCGGTACCACTTATTCAGCTCGGCGATTTCCCCGCGCGTCAGATGACGGTTCGCGTTGCCGTTGTACCAGGGACCGCGTTTCTCAAACGCCGGTTTGGCGATGACGCGATTCCCGGGGATGTCCAAGGTTACTGTGCGGCGACGCGGGATATGCTCGCCGATCGACCCGATCGTGAACCATCGACAGCCCAGGTGGTCTTCGAGCAACCCGTAAATCGCGTTCCGCACGCCCTCGGTAACGGGGCTTGAGAGGAACACACCAGTCTTGCCGTCAAACTGAATGACCTCGATGACGTAGCCGTCGGGCCACAGCACCGAACGGTCAAAGACTCTCCCCGGCACGTGCACGGTCTTTGGCTTGGTATCGATATAGATACCGACGCCCTGAACCTTAGTGGGGTCGTGGATGACCGGCACGCTGGCCCCGGACATCTTTTGCAGGTGATACTGGAGGTCCTCGGCAGCGTCGAGGAGAGTTTGCTCTTCAGCCGGTACAACGATGACACACCGGGCCTCACCCTCTTCGACCAAGGTCACGGACCGCGCCGACGTTGCGGGAAGTGTCAGGGCGACGAACAGGGGCAACCAGCTGCGGTTCATTTCGTCTTCTCCAGGTAGTGACCCAATCCCGCAACGGTACGTTCTTGATCGAGTTGAGCGAGTCGGAGACCCGTGATGGATCGCCCTGGCACGCGATCTGCCCTCAAACGCAGCGGCCGCGAAGTCGCGAACACACGCGAACCAGAATACAACAAAACGGACGTGCTGCGAATCAATGGTGTGAGACTTTCACCGACATCTGGCCCTCGCCAGCGTGATGATGGTCGCTACTCTGCGTATCTGTTGTCACTCCGCAACCGGTTCTCAACATTCAAGCCCTTGCGGGCCTAGCAGTTGACACATGGCGAACATCCGCACCAGCGGGTCTGCGTGGCCAAGCCGTGGCGAACTGTGCGCAAGTGTAAGCTTAACCGCTTCCGCCCGACGCCGGTGCGGCCACGGCTGAGTACAGAAAGGAAACGACCGGATCGCGCGCAGTTCGCGGCGTGATTCCGAGATGCCCGGCGGGCCTAAACCGTCACGATATTCCCGGCCATTAAAGATTGGTAGAAACCGAATGTCAGTGCGAAGAGAGCAAAGGCTGATAAAAGGTGAATCGCACCGCGCATGTTCTTGGTGCATAGCCTGAAGATGCCGAATGCGAGTTGTATCAGACCAATCACAGGCAAGACCCAAGCGCAGGTGATGAAGCAGGGTAGGAAAACAAGCATGGCCAATCCCATATCGCCCGCAAAGAAACGCGAAACCGCAATGGAGTAGATAAAGAACAGTATCATGTATAGGAGAGTTGGCCAGCATATGAGGACGATCTCCCGTAGCGCTGGCGGATCCGTTGACATGTGTTCTTTCGCTTTTGCTCGCTCCTGCTGTGGAGGTTGATAGGGGTTATGCATCGGGCCAGCTCCTAGGCGATTCAAGCACGCTCGCGAACATGCGGGATCACCTCGAATTGAAGAAACGATTGGGGGTTCGTGGCGGCTCCAGTCGGTCGCCAACGCGTCATACAGCCAGTCGCAACCGGGGTCGAAGTATTTGGAGCCCACCAGACTTACCTCCATGCGCGGGAATTCCGCAAAAATGTAAGCCCGCGGCCTAGCGTGTATCCGGCTCGCGGCCGGCTCCTGTCCTGACGCCGCCGCACACCACGAACGCGATGCCGGTTGCCGTGCCAATGTCAGAGCGCAAGGCGTGTGAGCGGAGCTGTCGAGCTCGCCAAAGTCCCGCGGGTTCTCGACCAGGAATAGTGTTGTGGCGGCGTATTGAGACTACCTGTCGAGTCACGTTCACTTGTTCGTGTGACACACGCTGCTACTGTAATTTCTGCTCCGCTGCTGATTTGAGGAGCGCCGGCGAAAGTCTGGCCTCTTCCATCCATAGGTTGACATGGCCATTGGGGGGAACGGGTTGGGCGTAATAGTCGGGGTGGGGGCCGAAGTAGGTGGTTTTGTTTCTGAAGTGGGTGTAACGCAGGAAGTTGATGATCGAGATCGTCACCCTGCCGCTCTTGAACTCAGGCAAGGTATCCCTGAACACGTAGCCACCGCGGATGCCCGTGTAACGAAAGAAGCCGCCATTCGCTTTAGTGAGCAGTTTCCCGTTGACGTAAATGGCGAAGCCTTCGCCCGAGCGATCGCAGCCCGCCCCACCCAGGATCAGACGGTAGACGTGCCCCTCTTTGATCGGCGGAATGTTGAACGTCTGCCGCATGAGCAACACTTCCCGCTCCCACAGTGTGGCTGGGATCTCGCTACAACCGCAGAGCCGTCCGTTGCAGCGGGGACGCCGCCTGTCGAGCTTGCCGCCCATTTGCCCGAAGGGAGCTTGCCCCAACTGCCAGCCGGCCTGGGCTGGATCGAACTCGGCGGCGAACCAGTTCTCCATGCCACTGGGAAAGGTGATGTCGCGGTAACGGTTGCTCTTGTCAATTGCCTGCCGCTCAGGCGGGTCGAAACTGAAATAGGACCAGGTAGCGTTGCGCATTTTGGCGGCGACGGGTTGCCAGCTGTAATCCGGAATTCCGGCCATAGCGTAGTAGTCGATCAGTGTGTCAAGCTCGCCGCGGATATCGAGAGGCATGCGCGTGGGTTTTTCGCCGGTAACAATGTTTTTGAGCGTGCCGCGGCTGTTGGCGGCCAAGGCGGTTTCCAGGAACATCGGCACCATCTCATCCATGATGATCGGTTTGAGCGCTTGGCCCATCGCCCGATAGTACACAGGAGGGTAGTGAGGTCCTCTTTTGTTGAAGTTACCTGTTACCTTGTCCGAAAAAATCGTGTCAACATCCGGCGTTTGCTTTGTCTTCGGTGGAATCGTCAGTTTCTCTGCCCTGCCTCCAAGCAGTCTCACCATGGCACGCCCCAGGGCGTCACCAGTGAGAACATAGGTTTCCGCATTGTGATTGTAGTGGTAGCCAGTGTTCGTGGGAGATTCTCCCCGGGAACGCCAGAAGGGGCGAACATCGACGCTCGCCACGTTACCTTTGAATGCGGGATACTGTTTGGGATCGCCGACTGCCATCTGAGCCTGCCAGGTCATGAAGTGACCCGGATCCATTTTCATTCCGCTGAAGCCGACCGTGGCGATCACCGTCCGCAAATTTGGGGCCTTGAACTCCTTGCGCATATCCTGAATCAAATTGACAAGGTGCTTCTCGTAAACGGCTCTGGGTACGTTCTTATCTTTATGTCCTTGGAACCAGACAAAACCGACGATCTCGTAGCCCCGCCCCTGATACCCGGGAACGATCTTGTCGATGTTCTTGAGGGTATCGTGGACACCTCGGACCATCAGGTCGTATTCCAGTCCGCAGAACTTGTTGGCCTTCTCCTCGTCGGTCTTGCCGCTGGAAGGCGGACGGAAATCAAAACTCAACGACCGGTTGCCCATCGAAGATTCGATCAGCAAAACCGGTTCCTCATGAAACGTGCCCATGACGTAGCCGAAGGGCACTTCGGGGCCGATGAACTTACCGTTGGATGTCGTCGAGAGCGGACCGCCTTTGCCGTTTTGGGAAATGCGCGTCTCCCAGTAGGTCACGTCGTTGCGAACGGTCCACGTGCCGTCGTCGTTCGCAAACCAGGGATACTTGCCGTTCTCAATGAGAGTTGTGAGATCACCCTGGCCTGTGAGATTGATATGCTTGAGCCAAAATGCGGCGGATCCGCCACGCAGGTAGGTAATGATGACGGGATAGCGTTGCCCCTTTTCAAGGGAAATAGGGGTGACGACCGCGTCTTTGCCAGGCTCTTTGCGATACACCTCGTTGCCCGCAAGCGTAACTACCGCGTGGGTGCTCTGTTCAAAACCAGTATGAATTTCGTGGGTCCCGCTCATGGGAACATCGATAAAGGCCTTCACCACCAGGGTGTGCGGATCGGCGCATGCGGGCAACTTTGCTGACACGGTGCCCAAGGCAACCGTGGTCTCCTTGAACGGCTTCATGCTGCTGTAGTCAGCTCCTTCCTCGTAGTCGCCCTGATAGACGGCAACCGTGGCGCCCTTGGGGGCATCGCTTTCAGGCCCCTGATACACTCCATGCCTGAGGAGTGCCCCATTCCCAACGGGCATCCGGCCGACCTTGATGCTCGGGTCCGCCGAAAGGTAGATACTCGGATAGACTGGTCGGGATCCTCGCAGGTAGCCGAAGCCGACCATGTTGGATTGCCCCGCCAGAATGTAGACCTTGACTTTGCCGGCGGAGGGCTGGGAATGATCGGGCCTCGGTAAAATGGCAGGCACGTCGACGGCGCTGGCTAAGGAAGGAACCAGCGAGACACAGAAGATCAGTGTCCATTTCAATTCGTGCTGATAGACAAGGGAGTTCTTTTTCATGGTTGTTGCTTTCGGTTCACTTTTCTCGACGAGTGAGAGCAACCAGATTGGAATCTAGTCAATTTCCCGGCGTGACAGGCAGCTCCAGGAGCGTTGCAGACGCGGTGGCATCTGCAGAGAGGTTGTCGCTGATACGGAACAGGGTTGGAATTTCCCATTAGGTTACACTTACTTACGTGTTGCGTCTTGACACGGAGTCTCGTTGGGAGGGTTAGCTGGTTGGCCACGCGCGCGATCGGATTTGATGCGCGGAAAAACCGTCAGGACTAGGCCCATACGCAAACGCGTACTTATTCCAGGCCAAACGAAAGCAGGTCCCAGTCCCGTCGTAACCCGATGGTGAGCAAATTGCCTGAGCGTCACCGCTGCCCTCCCTTGGGCGACAGGTTCCTCGGCACCCGTGGTGGTCGAGTTTGTAGGGCCATCCGAATGCG
>PAQH01000150.1 GCA_002709225.1 Planctomycetaceae bacterium | reverse complement strand
CTGCGCTACCTGGCCGATCGTCTTGCCGGCCGCCAGCATCGCGTCCGCCTCTCGGAGCTTCTTAATGATCTGCTCCGGCTTGTGCTTCCTGCTCTTCATGAAAGTCCTCCTGGCCCCATTTCGGGCGGTTAGACTCTCATAACACATGGATCAGTTTTTGGGGAGCAGGCCAGAAGTACCTCAAGTTAGGGAAAATGCCGGGCATGCAAACGCACACGTTGACCGTGTGCCGCGAGGCTGGCAAACTCAAGCTGATCCAACTCATGCCAATCATTGAGAATGGAAAGATTGTCCTGCAATTCCCGGTCTCCGTCCGGGGCCATCAAGGCCACATCGACGTCCCGATTGGCCAACACAAAGCGGTAGCACTGAGCGGCAGACGGCGGAACATAACCTCTGGGATCTTGCGGCGTTTTCTGGAGCAGTGCGCCCCACCGCAGGCAAGTAAATGCGACAACCGAGATGCCTAGGGTCCGCGTGACCGGAAATACCTCTTCTTCTGCACCACGGTGCGCCGCATTGTAGCGAACCATCAATAAATCGATGCGGCCACTTTGCGCCAGCTGCCCCGCCAGTGGGCGTTGATGCGTGGTTAAACCAATGGTCGCAATGGTCCCTTGTGCACGCTCGTGTTCGAGAACTTCAGCGGCACCTCCTGGTGCAATAATTTGCGACCATTCAGCAAACGCTTCGACGTAATAGTACGTCACAACATCGATGTAATCGGTGTGCAAATCTCGTTTGATTTCCGCCAGTTCGCGCCGTGCCGCTGAGGCTGTGCGCGCGTGCAACTGTACTGCGATTACAACGGATCGACGCTTGTCACCCAAATTTCGAATTGCTTCTCGCATACCATCCGTACGACCACACCAGTTCAAGTAGTCGACACCAGCGTCTAGTGCGGCTTCAACACTGGACCGGTCAAGAAAAGTATTGCCTCGCGTTGCCAAACCCAGTCGACAAACGCGACGTCTATTGGACAACATGGTGAAACGCGGATTGTCGTCAGGCAGCATGCAGACAATACTCCACACGGCGCGACCAATCCCGCCAGCGCGGAATCAACTGGCAATCGTGTTTCCACGAATGAGTTACAACACCGCACAAGAAGGCTCAGCTGAACAGCTCATCCACTGGTTTTCCATCATCAACCAGTGGCACCGGACGACCAATGGGAGTGCGTAATACCTTCTGATAATCGATCCCCAGCACTTTCAGAATTGTCGCGCACATATCCTGGGGAGTGATTGGCCGATCGGCCACTTCGGCCGCCTGTTTATCGGTCGCGCCAATGACCTGGCCGGATTTCAAACCGCCACCCGCCAGACAAATCGAAAACGCATTGGGCCAATGATCGCGTCCGATCAACTGATTGATCCGGGGTGTACGACCAAATTCGGTGGTAATCACGACCAGCGTATCTTCCAACATCCCACGCTGCTCGAGGTCTTTCAGCAGGGCGGGGATGGCCTGGTCAAATGCAGGGCACAATAACTCACGTAAACTGTAGGTATTCTTTCGATGCGTATCCCAATGGCCGTTTTCGATACTGACAAATCGACATCCTGACTCAACCAGACGACGCGCCAGCAGGCTGCATTGGCCGATACTGGTCATGCCGTAATCTTCACGCAGTTTGGTGGGTTCACGTTGAATGTCGAATGCCTCTTTCGCTGCCTTGGAAGTCATCATTCCATACGCTTTCTCGTAAAACGTATCCAATGACTTGACCTGAGTGGCAACATCCTGCACGCCACGTTCGAACCGATTGATCTCTCGTAGCGCGGCTTGCCGTCTCAGATTACGATCGTTAGTCACGGTGGTAGGCAAAGTGATATCCCGCACCGAAAAATCAGGTTGTGCTGGGTCGGCAGCGATCACGAACGGGCCATAGCTCGGCCCCAGGAAAGAAGGACCGCCACTATTGAGAAAATTCGGTACCGAAATGTAAGGGGGCAGCGCTCCGGGCTTTCCGAGTTTTGCCACCATCGACCCCAAACAAGGATGCTGATTGTTGTTCTGGTTCCCGTTGAAATCACCTACACCCGCCTTCTTGCCCGTCATCATGATGTGAAACCCACGCCCATGATCGGAGTCTCCATGCGTCATGCTTCGCAAGATCGACATCCGATCGGTAACGCCGGCAATCTTCGGTAAGACATCACCGATCTGGATACCAGGCACCGCAGTACTAATCGGTTCAAAATCGCCGCGAATCTCTGCCGGCGCATCGGGCTTCAAGTCCCACATATCCTGATGGGGCATTCCACCGAGGACAAAAATAAAAATGCAATTGATTTCCTTGGCAGGCTTCTGCTCCAAGGCACACGTTTCCTGCAACCGTAAGATTTCCGCCATACCAAGGCCAGCGAGTGAACCAATCCTCAGGAGTTCTCTGCGACTGGGTTTTATGGAGGGCATCTGAATCTTCCTTTATTTTAAGAAGAGTGAAGTCCGTCGCCTATTATAGTGAGAATGCTCGACAAGTACCAAACCGAACAACAACTGGAGGTTCTGGCGAAAAACAAGTCCGTTTTTGCATCGGGACGGTCTCATAAAGACTCTCAGCTGTAGAGTTGAATCGCCTTGATTATGGCATCTGGGTCGTTGGCTACCGCCACAGCTCGGTTTGCAAATGCAGCGCTCTGCACGCCTCTATTACCAAGGACTCGATTGAATTCCTGCTGGTCAGTCGTATGGTAGGCAATTGTCGCGTTGGGGTCTTTCAACAAGTGTCCCGTCAGAATACAGACCACTCGGTCGTTCTGAGAAATCAGGCCTTCCTCCCGTAACTGGCGAGCGCCAGCTACACTTGCAGCACTGGCAGGTTCACAACCGATACCACCGGCACCAACCTGCGCTTTCGCATCCAGGATCGCCTGGTCCGTAACTTGCCGGACGACGCCATTGCATACATCCAAAGCCCGTAGACATTTGCGCAAGTTTACAGGCCGATTAATCTCTATCGCACTGGCAATGGTCGACGCCTTCCTCTGCTCATCATCAAGTTGCTGGTAATAGCTATCGATGGCTTCATCGGTCTCTTTACCTGCTCCCCACCGTACTCCGCGCACCTCGTACAGTTCATGCAACGTGTTTGCACCTGCGGCGTTGATTACCGCTAAACGCGGAATGCGGTCAATCAAACCTAACGCATGTAGTTCGGCAAACGCCTTGCCAAAGGCACTCGAATTCCCGAGATTTCCGCCAGGTACAATGATCCAATCCGGAATTTCCCACCGCAGCGCTTCGAGCACGCGAAACATGATGGTCTTTTGACCTTCAAGTCGGAAGGGATTGACGCTGTTCACAAGGTAAATCCCTAATTTCTTCGATACTTCCTGTACGCGCGCCATTGCGTCATCAAAATCGCCGGAAATCTGCACTGTCAAAGCGCCATAATCCAAGGCCTGAGCTAACTTACCGTACGAAATCTTGCCTGACCCAACAAAGATGATCGCTTGCATTCGACGCGTCACAGCACAGTACATCGCCAAGGATGCACTCGTATTTCCGGTAGAGGCGCAGGCTGCCCTGCGAGCTCCAATCATGCGTGCATGTGTAAAAGCCGCCGACATGCCATTATCCTTGAAGCTTCCCGACGGATTTAAACCTTCGTATTGCAAAAACAAGCGGTCCGCATTGAGACCCACGTAGTTCCCCACGGAATCCGCCGGTTGCAAGAGAGTTTGGCCTTCGCCGATCGTGACCACCTGCTCGCGCAACGCAAATGGCAAGAGCGAATGAAAACGCCAGACTCCGCTAAAACAAAGCGGGTCCGTGCGATTGCGCCAATCACGTTCGAACTGGCGGAGCGAATCCGGAGGCTGGCTTCGATTCCAGTCGTAGACCACGTCTAATAGATCGCCACATTGGCGACAGGTAACCAGAACGTCATCGACTTCGAACACTGCTCCGCAAGACGGGGAAATACACTTCTGGAAAGCAGTCTCGGTCAAAGTCACTGGCTGACCTTCGGGCCTTGAAAAAAACAACGGCAACCTGGTTACTGAAAAGCATCCTATATGCCCGTTACCGGAAGATTGCGCGAAAACTGTCAGTATCTCTCTGTTACGAGAGGAATTTGGGATCGAAATAACCGGACGGGTATAAGAAAGATCGAACCAACCCCGTTCACGGGCGTAGTTTATGAAAGCGTCCCCCTCCCATCAACCAGACCTCAAAAACGCGTCTCGCAAACAATGATTCTTTCCGTACCCTGCCGGCAGATTTCGATCTGCCAACTAGACTCCGATCATGGTGCCTTTAGTACCACCAACCAACCCCGCTATGGCTACCAGGTGAAATCCAGCGATGACAACCCACGATCCACCTACACGCTCAACAAACAGGGATAATAGGAGGCCTGGGGGAACTTGCGCAAATTATATGCAGGTAATGACTTGCGCCAAACAGGAAACGCGTTTCGGCAATTTGACAGTACTTTTGGCCAGCGCTAGAATGGAGAGGCTGTAGGGATTTGTGCCATGTGCTGGCCCTCGTCCACCCTTTGGGAGTAGGATTGCGATGCCCCGAAAAACCGTCTACTTGAAGAAGTCCGAATGCAAGGTGTACAAGGAAACCTTACTCTACCACCGAGCGCGGATTCGCAAGGACGTTTCGGCGATGGCAAACGCCGCGTTGAAACAAACGCGCAGCGAAGCGAGTGGTGATTTGTCGAGTATGCCAATCCATATGGCAGACGTGGGCAGCGACAATTTCGACCAAGAATTCACCTTGAGCTTGATGGAAAACGATGAAGAAACGCTCGAGCTGATCGAATCTGCCCTTGAGCGGATTGAAGGTGCGACCTATGGTCTGTGTGTCGAGTGCGAGGGAAAAATTCCCAAGACTCGGCTTAAAGCCATCCCTCACACGCCTCACTGCGTCAAGTGTGCCAGCAAGCTTGAAAGCTGAAACAACACGTCCTGTAACGATTCCAGGCAGCGCATACGTCCTCTTTTTCTCGATCTCCGTGATCGGTTGCCTGGCGGATCTAATTAGTAAACAAGCGACCTTTGCGTGGCTGGGTCTGCCCAGCGCGAACTCCACCTGGTGGTTGGTCGAGGGCTATGTTGGCATTCAAACGGCTGTGAACCGTGGCGCCTTGTTCGGTATTGGCCAGGGTCTTACCGCGGTGTTTGCGACGCTCTCGATCGGCGCTGGGATTGGTATTCTGGTCTGGTTGTTCAGGTATCGGGCAGCAGATGACCGACTGCTTGTGATTGCGCTGGGAAGCGTCATGGCAGGTATCGCCGGAAATCTCTACGATCGACTCGGCTTCTGGCATACCGCGGACACCCCGGCCGAGTTTTGTTACGGCGTACGCGATTGGATTCTTCTGCAGTGGCCTCCCGATTACACCTGGCCCAACTTCAACATCGCGGACAGCATGCTTGTGTGTGGTGCCGGATTATTGATCTGGCATTCGCTCACCCAGCCCCCCACAACTTCAGCTGATCGCGTTCAGACCGCTGATACGAATTAGCAGCGTATCGTTTGCAGCCCTGGTCACCCAATGACGGCCTGCCATTGATTCCGTACCCGCCCCCTGTCTGACCATACCAATTGGCACCCCAGTTCGGCGCCAACCGGACCCCCGAGTCAACAGGCCCATTAATCATCTAACGATCCATCCAATACTGGAGCAAACGGATCCTCTCCATTGACCTGCACATAAACTTCTACGGCGCCCAAGAATCCAGAAACGGCGAACGCGAAACAACCAATCACCAAGCCGACAACTGCAACCCGCCGGAACTGAGAGAACGCTCCCCAAGCCCCCAGCAGAATCCCCAATGCCGAAGTTGCGATAGGGCCAACAGGACTCCATGTGCCCCACACCGCCAACGTCACGCCAATTAACGAAATACACCCCAAACTTATCGAAGCAACCGCCCCCCCCTGAGCAGCCAGATGCCGTGGATACCGTGTTTTCTGCGCAGGGAATGCTAACCGCTCCATGATATTTCCACTGGGACTCGTGGATCCAGCTAGCGACCGCCGTATCGAACCGTGCCGAAACGGCGAACCAACTTGAACTGGCGCCGCGCTGCCAAAATCGGAACCCGCAGACCTCGATTCAGCGGCAGCGCCTTGCTGGGAACTCGTATCCGGCTCCGTCGAGGAAACTGCATTTACTGCGCCAGGATTTGCGAGTGGTGCCGCAGAGGTCGCCAAGGGCGACCTGCGGACAGGAGGCAAGTCAGCTGAATCAACAGACGCCACGAAGTCCGTTCCGCACCGCCAACAGCGGTTTACAGCACCGAGCAATTTTTCACCACACCGCGCGCACTGAACGTTCACTCGCAGCTGCTCCAAATCTTGGGCCGATGGTTCAAAAGTGGCACCACCATTGCCGCGTTGCAGAAGATCACACGACTGGCATACCTCCCACAGCACTAATTATCGTGTCCGAGCTCGAAACGTTCAACGACAGAGACAGCGACCTTATAGAACCACGAATATACTATCGCTCATCCCCTGGACTAATGAATAAGAGCTCCACGTTAAAGCTGCTGCAAATCCCAATTCGTTAGTCGCAGTGATGGCGATCACATTTCTGCCCGCCAGCGGGCATTGGGAATGGACGAGGTATCAAACCAGGCGTGACTCAAGAGGAGACTTGAATCGGCCGCAATACACGTCTGGGCCGACGTGTTTGCTGTCAAACCAACCGGCGCTGGACAAGTCTGCCGGCCAACCTCTCTCTACGGACAAATGTCGCCTGCCTGCCGTTGGATCCAATGGTAATACTCGAGCTGTTTCAACTTGCGCGCTGCCTTGCGATCCAAGAAGACCGTCGCATCCGCATGCAATTGTAGCGCGCTGGCAGTCCACATACTGGAAATGGGACCTTCGAGTGAACGCGCGACCGCTTTGGCCTTCTTTTTACCACTGGCCAATAGCAATACCCGTCGTGCATCCAATATCGTGGCGACTCCCATCGTTATGGCAAACCGAGGCACTTCGTCAGGACGGTCAAAGAACCGGGAGTTATCTTCGATCGTTTGCGCCGTCAGGGTTTTCAAGCGCGTGCGTGATCCTAGCGAACTACCAGGTTCGTTGAAGCCGATATGGCCATCGCGACCGATCCCAAGTAACTGAAGGTCGATGCCGCCCGCGTCGCAAATCTGTTGCTCGTAAGACCGGCAATAGCTGCCAAAATCGTCTGAAATCCCGACCGGAACGTGTGTCCTTTCCCCAGAAACATTAATGTGCTGGAATAGATGTTCGTGCATGAACGCGTGGTAGCTCTGGGGATGGTCGGGCGCAAGCCCTACATATTCGTCCAGATTGAATGTGGTCACCTGGCTGAAATCGAGCCCTTCGGCACGGTGTAGCCGAATCAACTCCTGGTAGATTCCCAATGGGCTGGAACCGGTCGCCAACCCGAGCACGAGATTTGGCTTGATACGGACAGCCTGAGCTACTTCTGCAGCTGCCGCCAAACTGAGCTGTTGATAGGAATCTTTGATTACGACTCGCACGGTACACATCCTCAAGGCCACCACCCCATCCCATTCCTCTCAAGCCCCTTATTCTTTCGATTTGCGGGCTGGCGACAAGCACGCGGACAGCACACTGGGTTTTGTCGAATTCACCCGGCGTTTGGCTAGAAATAGGTCCCCCAAAAAGACTATTTCTGCTTGACAAAACACTCGTATCGCACTTGAATAAAGGTGTTAGTTAAGAACGACTTACGTCGTATTATTGGATAACCGGTCACCCGATTTGGACTCTGTGGTGCGGTGCCAGGTGTGCCTTCACAGCGACCATTGGGCGGTAGTTTCGGCGGCAGCGAGGTCCATTCCATGACGCAACCACGCCTTGACCGGCCAACGGACAAAGGTACGCCACGGCGCGCCTTCACGTTGATCGAAATGATGGTCGCCATGGCCCTTACGATGCTGATCATCCTCGCGCTCACGCAGATGTTCAACATTGTTGGCGACAACTTCAGCCAAAGTCGGGCGGCCTTGGAACTGTCTGGAAAGATGCGAGCGGTCGAGGCGCGTCTCCAGCAGGATTTGGATGGCATTACCGTACCCATTCGACCGTGGTCCGACAATTCACACGGAGAAGGGTATTTCGAGTACATCGAAGGCGCGTGGCGTGATTCCCTGGGGACACACATCGCCAACGATCCTATGTTGGGCGACTGGGACGACAAGTTACTGTTCACCGCACACTCTGGTGAAAAACCGTTTCAGGGAAGCTTCCACCGCTTTGAGTCCAATGTCATTGCGTATCGAAACGATACGGCCGGGTTCCGATTCAATTACCCAATCGGGCTTACCAACGGAGATGACGATGGAGATGGCGCAAGCGATCTTTCTGATTGGAAAGAGATCGGTTTTTTCGTCACGAATCCAGAGATCATTGAATCTCAGAACGCAGAGATCGTCTGGTGGGCAACGCTCGAAGATCTTGATAACGACAGCGTGGTCGACAGCGGGGAAGACTTCACGATCCGCCGACGGGTACTGTTGATCCGGCCTGACCTGAACGACGAGGTAACCGGTTTCCTGGTGGACCCCGTCACTCGAGCCAACCCTCTGCGACGAACACTCCTTTGTTGGCAAGGACGTCCGAACTTACTGCAAGCAACCGCGGCATTGCGTCGCCTTCTTAATCACGTCGACCTATCATTACGGCTTCATTACTGGATCTCACCGGAAGGAACATTGTACTGGGGATTTCGCGCCAATTCACTAGCTGATCTGACTCGTCGTGAATACCGGTACTCACGTTTTGCGATGAGCGATCTAAATCGCGCCATCAGCGGTGCGTCTGGTACACCGAGGTTTGAATTCCCACACCGCTCTGATGACATTCAAATTCCTGCGCCAGCTGACGGTGGCGTTCCGGGCATCGTATCGCCTTATGGACTGATGTTCCGCAAAGAACAATTTCGCACAGTCAACAATAACAGCCTGATCAGCGATTCCAGAGGCCAGGATGTGATGCTCGCGGATGCGTTAGCGTTTGACGTCCGCATTTATGACGCAACAGCCCCCCTGATGGAAGCTGCTGGTAGTGTCCTGCAACCGGGCGACCCGGGTTACAACCCGCTCCCGGCAACCAACCAGCGGCGGATTGGATATGGCGCCTATGTCGACCTCTACTATGCCTGGAATTATCCGTACAACTATCTCTCCATGTGGCCCTACTTCTATGCCTTTGACTTTGGCGGTGTTTGGCCTTATGCGAACCCGGCCGGCGTGCCAAACCTGACGGACGCGGAAACCAGTCAATTATCACTGTTCTCAGGTCCACCGGCGGTTCGCTCTGGATTACGCGGAGTCGCCCCGACGGCGGGTACGATTCGGCCTGAATTGGGTTACATCGCACCCACGGCGGTCTACGACACCTGGTCGTCTCACTATGAAAACAATCTATACAACGAAGATGGCGACAACTTCACGGATGAGGGCACCGATGGCCTGATCGCCGACTCACCGATCGAACGTGAAACCTCACCGCCCTATCCTTATCCAGTACGAGGTATTCAAGTTTCGCTGCGTGCGATCAACCGCGCCAACCAGCATGTCCGCCAGGCCTCGGTCATCTCAGATTTCACTCCGGAATAGTCTCTCGCAAACGCGCCCCCTAGCTGATTGCGACTTGTCACGACTGACTTCGAGTGTTGGATGCTAAACGCCACACGGTTTTCTTCACCACCTCCAACCTGACCAGCAAGTCGACCTGTGAGGGGTGACTTAGGATGGTAAGCATGTCAACCCAAGCGACGCATACCATTCGCTTACGCGGCCCCTGGAAGTTACAGGCTTTGGCCCGTACCGTCTTGCTCGCCGATGGCACGACAGAGCATGGACCGGGAATCTTGCCGCCGTCATGTACGGTACAGGTCCCAGCGGACTGGAGTGCGTCGCTCGGTGCGGATTTTTGCGGCCAAGCTCTCTACTCCCGAAGATTTGGCTGTCCCACCGGACTGCAACCAGGCGACCAGGTCTCACTCGTTGTCGAGAAGGTTGACGCGTTGGCCCAAGTAGCCATCAACAACAGTTCATTGGGAACAATGCGAATTACCGATGGAACGCGAAGCTGGCCAATCAAACATCTTCTGCAGCCGCGCAATCTACTGGAACTCATCATCGAGCAACCCAGCCTGACGAAAACCAGCGCGCCGCTGCCGCGCCCGGGCCGTGAAGCAAAGGCAGGTGGATTAATCGGTGAAGTCAAGCTCGTAATCCTGCCAGGTTGACGAAACCATCTTGCCTGTAAAACGCCAACCCACACCTCAAGTAAACAGTTCGTACCGTACGTTCCCATGCACGTCGGTCAATCTAAAGTCGCGACCTTGAAAGCGGTAGGTCAGGCGTTCGTGGTCGAGCCCGAGGAGGTGAAGAACCGTCGCCTGTAGGTCGTAAACATGCCAAGAGTCTTCCACGGGAAAATATCCCAGGTCATCGGTACTGCCAATCGAGTAGCCAGCGCGTGTGCCACCTCCCGCGAACCACATTGTGTACGCATCGATATGATGATCACGCCCCACAGCGACATTCTCTTTGTTGGATTTTTGCGCGACCGCCGTGCGTCCCAGTTCGCCGCCCCAAACCACCAATGTGTCGTCGAGCAACCCTCGAAGCGCCAAATCGCGGACTAACGCCGCGGAGGCCTGGTCGGTTTGTTTGCATTGGCTGGGCAATCCGCCGGCAATGTTAGTGTGGTGATCCCAGTCTCCATGAAATAGATGAACGAAACGAACCCCACGTTCAACCATGCGCCGCGCCAACAAACAATTTCGAGCAAACGAAGGGCGAGACGTATCTTGAATCCCGTAAGCTCTCAACGTTGCGGCTGTCTCACCAGTCAGGTTCAACAACTCGGGAGCGGCTGTCTGCATGCGGAACGCCATTTCGTAAGAAGCAATACGAGCGGCAACTTCGTCATCGCCGCTAGACTCGAGCTTGTAACGATTGAGTGCATTGATCGCGGCAATGGAATCTCGTTGTCTGCGACGAGTAAAACCGGGTGGGCTGGACAGGTTGAGAATAGGCGCTCCTGCGGATCGTAACGGCGTCCCCTGAAACTTCGACGGTAAGAATCCATTGCCGTAATTGGCGCGTTTCGAACGTGGGCGCATCCCCGAACGCAAAACCAAAAACGCCGGCAGATTGGCTGCCTCGCCTCCGAGTCCATAAACCACCCAGCTACCAAGACTCGGACGGCCAAACTGTCGCCAACCTGTATTGATCAGCAACTCGGCAAACATGTGATTAGTGTCGTCGGTTTTCACGGTCTTCACGAACGACAACTGGTCAACAATGGAAGCTGTGTGGGGCAGCAACTCGGAAACCGTCGCACCGGACTCACCATGTCGCGCAAAACTCCAAGGAGAGCCCATTATCTTGGGCTGTTTCTCTTGAATCTGGGCAAATTTCGCCTGTTTCAACAACGAATCGGGAAGCACTTCACCATCGCGCCGCAACAACTCCGGCTTAGGGTCAAAGAGATCCAATTGGCTTGGACCGCCGATCATAAACAAATAGATCACGGACTTGGCTCTCGCGCGAAAATGCGGCACTTGTGGTGGCAAGGGTGACGTCGGCTGTGTGGCACCCATCACTTCTTGTTGACGGAGTGATGCCAAAGCAAGAGGCGCCAAAGTAAAAGTTCCACTGCGAAACATCTGCCTGCGCGTCAACATTTGCAGAGGTGTCATACCGCTTCTCCAATCGCCCATTTTCCTCAAGGCCCAACGCTATTCCCGTGTAATGAATTCATCCAGGTTCATCACAACCCGCGCGACAACTGTCCAGGCCGCCGTTTCTACAACCCAAACCGCATCCTGAGAGCGCGGCTCGGCATCGGACTGAGCGACAATTTGAGCAGCCAAAGACAGGTCGGCCCTCAATTCCGATCGTTGCTGCTGTAAGAGAGGCAACAACACCTTGCT
Source organism: Planctomycetaceae bacterium (assembly GCA_002709225.1). GTDB lineage: Bacteria > Planctomycetota > Planctomycetia > Pirellulales > Pirellulaceae > UBA9264. Next base: position 25,221 of record PAQH01000150.1, on the reverse strand, counting down.
TTCGATCGGGTGCGCCTCCCGCGACAAACAAATTCGCATGAGAGACTCAAGCCGGTCCGAATCACCACGCCGGTCACCGTGGGCCACAGAACGAGCAAGTGATTGGGCGCACTCAACAAGTGCGGGATCGTTTAGCAAAGAAAGGGCCTGTACGGGAACATTTGACCGGTCCCGATTTGTGCACGCAGCAACGCCATCGGGTGCGTCAAACAACGGCAACATGGGATGTGGTGTGAGTCTCCAAACCCAGGTGTACAAACCCCGTCGATATCGATCTTCTCCCTGGCTGGGCGTCCAAGTCGCCGGTGTCGCCCGATTTTCCAGCACACCTGCTACCTGTTCCGGAAAAACACTCCGGCCACCCATCTTGCTCGACAACCTAGTCCCCGCCTGCAACCAAACGTCCCGGATCACCTCTGCTTCCAGTCGCAATCGCCGCTGGCGAGAGACCCAACGATTATCGGGGTCGCGAAGGGCAAACTGCGGGTGTACAGCCGACGCTTGGCGGTAGGTCGCAGATGTGACAAGTGTCCGCAGTAACGATTTCAATCCGCGCCAGTACGGCCGTTGCAACTGAATCGCTAAATGATCTAGTAGGGCAGGGTGGCTAGGAGGTGGAGTCTGCATGCCAAAATCATTTTCTGTCGGGACCAAGCCTAATCCGAATAATCTCTGCCAGACGCGGTTCACGGTCACCCGTGCCGTCAAAGGATTCTGCTCAGCGACCAACCAATCCGCCAGATCCAACCGGTCAGGATTCTGTTTCGTAGCCTTCGAGGAAAGATTCCACAGAAATGCTGGAAAACCCGGCACCACACGTGTTCCCGGTTGCGCAGGATCACCTCGCACGAATACGTGCGTCGGCTGCGCCGCATGTTGCAAAACTTCTGTCGTCATGATTTCGTCAGCCGGCTTGTTACCAGTTGTTGCAGAATCCGGAGGGGGATGGGCTATCAACTTCCCATGCTCACGACGAACCGTCGTCATCTTCGCTTCGTTCAGAAACGCATAGAGCTGATAAAACTCATGCTGGCTCAAGGGATCCGTTTTATGGTCGTGACATTGGGCGCATCCTAGAGTTAAACCAAGAAATACGGTTCCAACCGTATTCAGTCGGTCAATAATGTGCTCCCAACGTACGCCAGGGTCATACATGCCGTTGCAGAAGAAACCGGTAGCGATACGCTGGCTGGGTGTCGCTGCAGGGTAGAGGTCACCGGCGACCTGCTGCCGAACAAATTGATCGAACCGCAAGTCCTGATTCAATGCGTCGATCACCCAATCTCGGTACATCCAGATGACACGAGGACGATCCGATTCATAACCCGTACTATCCGCGTACCGGGCGAGATCAAGCCAATGGCGGCCCCAGCGCTCACCATACCGAGGCGATGCCAATACGTGATCGACAAGGCGTTCAAATCGATCTGGATCGCGGCTCGCCTGTTGCTGTTTGACCGTTTGCCAAGAAGGCAACAGCCCCAACAAGTCGAGGTAAACCCGGCGTGTCCGCACCCCCACCGAAGCGTCTCGCGCAGGACGCATCGCTTCCGCCTCAAGCCGAGCCAGGATAAATTGATCAACCGGATTACGGCCCCATACGAGATCCTCGACCGCCCGCGGTGAATGCTGGCGCGGCCGGCGAAATGCCCAGTGACGTTCCGTTTCGGCTACTAACGCCGGCATCACCGCACCTTGGTCAATCCAATCCCGTAAAAGCTGTATATCCACAACGCTCAATGGTACACCGCGAGGCGGCATCCGCTTCCCAGCCTCAACGGCGACTACCCGCTGTAGCAGCAAGCTCTGACCGCTATCACCAGGCACGATAACCGACCCGCTATCGCCGCCCCGGCGCAACGCTGCGGGAGCATCCAGGCGCAAACCAGCTTGCTGTTTTCGAGGCCCGTGGCAACCGATACACCGGGCGACCAACAACGGCCGAATCTGCTGCTGGTAATCTACCACCTCAGAAGCGGGCATCTGCGCTGCATGTAGCGTAGTAGCCCACAGCGCCAGCAGCCGCAGAAGAAATCGGCCAGTGCCTGCAGGTTGCAACAACGAAAAAGAAAACTGTTTCGCACTCAAACGTCTCAATATCAACCTCCAAGACCACGACATCGCCAAGACGACCGCTCTATCTTATCAGATCACAACACGTCTACCTCGTAATCTGGCACGTCCTCAAACCGTCCGGAATCGATAACAGCGACTCGCGGCGGCGTGATCCGGCAACATTCGCTATGCAAGCATTGGTGTGTACCACGGCGGTTCATCACAAAGAAATCCGGCCAACACTAACTCGCCCGCGTCTTCGCGCGCAAGATAGCATCCCCCAGAGATGGCCAAAGCTGCCCGAGGGCAAACAGGAGTCTCGCCTTGGAGGGAATGACCAGCTCCGGCCGACGTTGGTCACAAGCTTTGAGTATGCGCTCTGCAACGCGAACCGGATCTAAACGTTTCAAGCGGACTCCACCGCCAGGCTTCTGAGCTTGCTGCGGCAAGTTGCCTGTCTGCGCTGTATAACGCTCGCCACTGTCAGGACGTGCGATCGGACCTGGACAGACCAACAGCACATGCACATCGCTGCCCGTCAACTCTAATCGCAACTGTTGCGCATAAGCCGCTAATGAGAATTTACTTACGGGATAAGCCCCCAGATAACGTGAGCCAACCTTGGAGGCCAGGGAACCGATGTAAATAACATTCCCACATGCCTGGCGCAACCACGGCAGCGCTGCCCGAGTACAGCGTACAGCCGAGAGAAAATTAAGTTCCCACAAGTCGCGAAACTCATCGACTGTCGTGTCAACCGCGTTACCACGAACCGAACGACCTGCACAATGAAAGAGACCATCTAAACGGCCGTAACGCTGCTCGACTTGCTCGAACAGACGCCCTACGTCTTCATCTCGCGTAACATCCGTTGGAACGGTCGTCACTTCCCCACCAGTCACTTGCAGCTCGCGCACAGCCTGATCCAAACGCTGTGCATCACGGGCCGCCAGCACCACCTGGGCCCCAGCGTTCAGTAGTGCCTGGGCAATCGTCAATCCCAGTCCAGAAGAACCGCCGGTAACGACGGCAACTTTACCTTTCCAGTCCGACATCGAGAGCAGCCTCCTTTCACCAACCCACCAACGTCGCGGCTCCGCGTCTTTTGTCAGTCGGCAGTCCGGACAAACGTCCGTGCGGTGCGACTTGTGATCGGCAAAGCCACAAACTCTAGCCCTCTCATTCACCGTCACAAAGGATGGCGACAGGCCCGGTTCGCAAAGACGGTATACCTGCAATCCTGCAACCTGTCGATGCAATCCGGCAATTGCTGTTTCAACTAACGTCTCCACCCCAATACACGATATGGCCACCGAATGGGTACGAGATGTACCGAAAGTCATCCGCAATCGCAATGCATGGCGGCCGTTCCATTGACTTTGGACGCGGGCAAACCGTAGCAGCCACAAATCTGATTGTCACTTTGAGGTAGTTTGCGTAGGGGCTTAACACAGGTGTGGCTCTCAAGAAAACAGGCCCTCCGCACCGCTACCGGCAAGTATTTGAGGCCAAGAACGATCTGTCAGGCAACAAACAGTAAAAATGACATCAGGGAGCGGTCCTGCAGACATCGTAGAGCTGCCGAGTCGAAAACCGAAAAAAACGACCGGATTTCGTAATTGATGCGATGTTCCAGGGAACTTCTTGGCCCCGAGTTGTGTCAAAGGGAGGCTTTTTACGCACCAGCGACGAGAAATGAAGGAGGAATACCATGGTTCTGTCCTCATCTGCGGTATCTCGCCAACCCTCGCCAACCTCGGAATCACCTCCCCCCACGTCCGTTCACCGAGTTCGTACCGTGCGCCTTCAACAGGGAGTTTCCCTGAGAACGGCCGCCCGTCAAAGCGGCACCGACATTCGACAACTGCGATTACAGGAGCAGGAAACTACTGATCTACGCATTAGCGATCTCCGCAAATGGCAGCGTGTGCTGGATGTGCCCCTCTCGGAACTGATTATCGAACCCGAAGGAACTCTCTCGCCACCGGTCATGGAACGTGCTCGCATGGTACGGCTGATGAAAACTGCAGCCGCCTTAATGGAGCGCGCACCCAGTCCGGCAGTACACCGCATGGCTACCATGCTGATTAATCAACTGCTTGAAATCATGCCAGAGCTGGCCGAAGTTAGCCCATGGCACAATTATGGCCAACGACGCAGCCTCGACGAGTTTGGTATCGCCGTTGAACGCAGCTTGCCAGACCATGTCTTCGAGTCGACAAACTGGGACTGAGTTGCGGTCAAACTCGCTTGCAGGCAGCGCCCGCGGACGTTCGGACCACACCGAAATGCCTAGCAAGAAAAACAGTTTTTCGCCCGCTGGTTGTGCGTTACCCCAACAGTTCCGCGCCGTGATTGTCGCAACAGGATTTAACCACTTCTGTGCGTAGGTGATCTGCTTCGTCGCCTGTTAACGTTCGATCTGATGATCGCAGCCGCATCGAGAAGATCATCCTCTTCTTGCCTTGGCCGTCACGTTGCGGATCACGATAAACACTCTGGAACTGCAGCTCTTCGAGCAAAGAGCCCGCGGAACGGCGCACACTCTTAGCTAGTTGCTCCCACCGTACCGCCTCATCAACTACGAGATTCAGGTCGCGTGTAATCGCCGGGAACTGGCTGAGCGGAGAGTGCTGTGGCACGAGTTCAGCCAACTCTTCCAGGACTTCTAGACTCAACTCAGCGACAATGGACAGCGACCGCAGTCCAAAAGCGCGTCGCGTCTCTTCCGAGACCGCACCGAGAATTCCCAGTCGACGCCCCGCAACACGTAACTCAGCGGCTCCTGAAGCTGACAAGAACGGTAGCGTTGCATCCGCGACTTCCAGTTCCGCCGATGGATCGAGCACGGCAAGAACTGATTCAATGACCCCCTTTACATCCGAGAAATCCCGTCCACTTGTAATCGCAATTACTGACTGTTCCACCAGCTGTCCATCTTGCTGAGGCAGGTAAACTCTCGCAATCTCAAAAAGCTCGATGCCGGGGTTGGCTACAGCCTCGTTATATCTCCGGGACTCTAACAAACTGGGAATCAAAGACTGTCTCAAATACTCGGCCGGACCAAATTTCTTCTGAGTCGCCTCCGCGAGAACACCTTTCATAGGCATCTCACTGAGCAGCGGGGCCGTATCCGCCCACACGGGACATTGCTGGCACCAGGCGAGCGGAACCAGGCTGCAAGTCATGGCTTCATCGATGCCGGCGGAAGTCAAAACGCGACGGACAGTCGCAACAACACGATCAGCGTCACTGCGATGAGACGGCGCCATAGGCACGCCTACATCTTCCGGGATCTGGTCGTAACCATGGATCCGGGCCACCTCTTCTACCAGGTCAATTTCACGAGTCAGGTCACGACGCCAACTGGGTGCAGCAACATGCGTCGCCTGCTCATCACATTTTGTCTCGCGACAACCAAGCGCCGACAGTATCCTACGAACCTCTTCTCTGGAAACCTCGATCCCCAGAATGCGTTTCAATTGAGAGAACCGCAGCACGAGAGGGGGCCGCTCCGATTCGCTCCCGCCGGCCCGAGCGCAACCCTCGAGTAGAGTGCCACCCGCCAAGTCCAGAATCAGATCACAGCAACGACGACTAGCCCAATCAATACCAGCGGGGTCGACCCCGCGTTCAAACCGATAGGATGCGGGGCTGTGCAAGTTCAAGCGGCGTGCTGCATTTCGAACTGGTAACGGCGCAAAATCAGCAGCCTCGATAAGAACGTCAGTGGTCGTAGCGGACACTTCCGTAGCGGCGCCGCCCATGACGCCACCCAGAGCAACCGCGCGGGCTGCGTCACCAATCACACACATTCCGGGCTTGAGTTGATAGGTACGGTGGTCGATGGCTTCAAACGTTTCATCCTTAAATGGTTCGCGTACAACAATCTCAGGACCCTCTAATTGCCCCAGGTCAAAGGCATGTAGTGGCTGCCCCGACTCCATCAGCACATAGTTGGTCGCATCCACTACGTTATTTACTGACGCAAGTCCAATCGTGCTCAAACGCTCAGACATCCACTGAGGACTCGCTGCTACCTGGACGCCTCGAATGACGCGAGCCGTGTAATGTGAACACAACTTGGGAGCTTCGATCCTCACCGGGATCTCACAATTCGTCGCACTTCCGGCAGATGTACGTAAACCAGGAAACTGTAGATCACACTCCCAGAGGACGGAAATCTCTCTGGCCACACCCATGTGCCCCAGGCAATCCGGACGATTGCTCGTCACTTCCAGATCGATTGCCAGGTCCTCTCCAATCTGCTGTGTCCCTTCGTGATTGAGACCAGACATAGCAAGCCGCTCTTCCAGTTCCGAAAGCGGCATATCGAGTGACACGTATTCTTTGAGCCAATTCCACGATACAAGCATGGCAATCGTCGACCTACAAAAGCCGAACACGACATTGCTGCCGGGCAAGCAGCAACCGTGCCCATAGCCTAAAACTGTTGAAGAAAACGGACGTCGTTTCGATACAACTCACGAATATCGTTGATCGCGTGGCGGCGCATGCACAACCGTTCAATACCAAGTCCAAATGCAAAGCCAGTCACCTGTTCCGGATCGTAACCGACCGCCTCCAACACATTCGGATCAACCATTCCAGCACCACCAAACTCAATCCACTCATCATGCCAGCGAAAATCCGCTTCCACGCTGGGTTCCGTAAACGGAAAAAATGATGGACGAAAGCGAATGTGTACCTCTGATCCCAAATAACTCGTCGCAAATAGCCTTAACACACTCTTCAGGTCTGCCATGGTTACTTGGTGATCAATCAGCAAACCTTCCATTTGATGAAACATTGGGTAGTGCGTCGCATCTGCGGTGTCGGGCCGATACACACGGCCAAGCGAAATAATACGTACGGGCGGTGGCGTGGATTCCATAACGCGAATCTGCACCGTACTTGTTTGGCTGCGCAACAAACGAGGCAGACCACTATTCGAGTTTGCTGTTGCCAGATAAAAGTTGTCGAGTGGGTCACGGGCGGGATGTGACTCGGCGATATTCAGCGCTTCAAAGTTATACCACTCACCTTCAACTTCCGGCCCATCCGCAACTGTAAAACCCAATCGCCCCATAATGTCTTTCAGTTCTTCGATCGTCTGGGTAATCGGATGCAGGTGTCCCAGACGACACGCGTTACCCGGAAGCGACGGATCAAAGATCTCACCCGACGGAACGTCGCTATCGGAGGCATCGAGCGTTTGCACACGTAGAATTGCCCGTTCGAGCTGCGCCTCAATCGCCTGCTTGATTTCGTTGAAGCGTTTACCGGCAGCGGGGCGATCAGCCTTCTCTACCTGCCCCATTTGCTTCTGGATTGATTTCAACTTGCCCTTCTTGGCACCCAGAAACTCAATTCGCGCTTCTTCTAACGCCTCGGGCGTGCGCACCGCCTCAAACGTGCTGTCGGCAGCCTCGGCCAAGACATCAAGTTGTTCAAGAAAGGTAAGCTCTGCCATGGCGAAGACTTATTAAATAGAATCAGGAGAGACAGGTGGTCCCGTCTCTCCTGTGCAAGATCACGAGCCATTACAACTCAGGCGGCCAGCGTTTCCTTGACCTGTTGTACGATCGCTTCAAAGCTATCGGGATCGCGCACCGCCATTTCCGACAAGGTCTTGCGGTCAAGCTCAACACCAGCCTTGGCGAGACCGTGCATGAATTCGCTGTAACGCAAACCATGCTGTCTAGTAGCCGCATTGATCCGGATAATCCAAAGACGGCGAAATTGTCTCTTGCGCGTCCGTCGGTCGCGGTATGCGTACTGACCAGCCCGCACCAGAGTCTCTTTCATGGTCCGCAGCATCGAGCCACGCCCGCCGCGATAACCACGCGTACGTTGGCGCAATCGCTTCTTTGCCTTGTTCCGTGCCGCACCTTTGGTTGTTCTCATGAAATAACCCTGACTCAATGATAACGCGACAATTTACGCACTCAGGCCCTTGCCGGAGATACCGGAAGGTTACCGCCCACCGCGTGCTTCTCTCCTCAATAACTACGTCCGTTCAAAGCCACATGGATTTGCTTTTCCATACAGCTGTCTACCGTCGCATCACCACCGCGCAAGTTGCGAGTTCGTTTCTGCGATACACGCGAGTTGCGATGACTGGTACCGCTGGAACGATGTTTCGCTTTTCCCTTAGCCGTCAATCGGAACCGTTTCTTGGTTCCCTTATGGGTTTTTTGTTTCGGCATCTGCTCGAACCTTGTACAAACGCAAATATGGACCACGGATTGTACGAAGTTCCACCCCATCACGGAAGGGGAGCGACTCCGTTCAAATCACAATTATGTCGCACTCGTCCACTAGCGAACGATCTGCCCCGCCATCTGGCTTCGCACCGCAAAATGATCCATGATGGCTGGCTCACGGCAGACCTGCAACCATCTTGCCGATACGGTAAACCCTTTTGCGGCAATCTCTTCCGCCCAGAGCAGTCCCCAAACCCATGACCGAACCTCGCGCGGGCCTGACACAATACGAACAGGTGGACCAGGAGTACCTGAAACAACGTCAGCTCAAGAAGGGCGCGGGCTGGCTGCTCTTGTGGGCTCTGGGCGTTGGCGCAGTTATTTCGGGCGATTTCGCAGGTTGGCAAACCGGGCTCAAACTGGGCGGTTTTTGGGGCTTGGCGATTGCCACCGTGCTGATGGCAGTGATGTACGTTTGCATGGTCTTTACGATTGCCGAACTGTCCGCCGCTTTACCTCACGCGGGTGGATTTTTCTCGTTTACACGTAACGCGCTGGGGCCACTGGGAGGTTTTGTCTGTGGACTAACCGACACCATCGAATACGTACTGACACCCGCAGTCATCGTCTATTACATCGCCGGCTATCTGAACGCCCTGTTTTTCGACAATCCTGAAAACGCGCCAGCCTGGCTGGCAATAGTGTGGTGGGTACTGGCCTACGCGGTATTTGTGGCGATCAACATCCGCGGCGTCGAACTAACACTCCGCGTCGGGCTCGTAATCACAGCCATGGCGATCCTGGTTCTAGGTGTTTTCTATGTCTCCGCGATCACCAGCGGGGCCTTCCAATTCGAGCTGTTGTTTAATGTCAAAGCCGATCCGGGACAATCACGCCACTTCTTACCACACGGGTCGTTTGGGATCTTTGCAGCGTTACCGTTTGCAATCTGGTTCTACCTGGCAATCGAACAGTTACCACTGGCCGCGGAAGAATCACACGACGTCGTCCGTGACATGCCACGCGCCCTGCTACTTGGCATGGGAACCTTACTGATACTGTCTTTACTCACACTCGTACTGAACAGCGGCATCGGCCCGGGTGCTGCTGGTATCGGAGACTCTGACGCCCCGCTGGAAAGTGGTTTCGAAGCGACATTCGGGAGCGGTGTCACGAGCCGCTTGTTGAGTCTGGTAGCCTTAACTGGGTTGATCGCGAGTTTTCATACAATCATCTATGCATACGGCCGTGTGCTCTTCGCGCTGTCACGAGCCGGCTATTTCCCCCGCTGGCTGTCGATCACTGGCCCCCAACGGACTCCCTGGGTTGCGCTGATTACCGGGGCGGCAATTGGTCTCGGATGTGCCGCAGCCATTCACTTGAGTAACCAACAGGCCGTATCAACAGAGGTGGCCAACGAGGCCGCCTCGCTCCAGGAGTCCATTGAAGCTGGGACCGACGAAACATCGTTACAACCTGAAAATCCCGTCGGCAATTCGGTCACTGTAGGCGCGGTGCTCCTGAATATGGCAGTGTTTGGTGCGGTCATCTCTTATGCACTTGTCATGGTCAGCTATGTCGTATTAAGAATCACTCGCCCGCAGATGCCGCGGCCGTACCGAAGTCCGCTGGGGATTCCGGGTGCGGTGGTAGGGGCCGTCTTATCGATCGTCGCCCTGGCCGCCACATTCTCCATTGCGGACTTCCGACCCGGCGTATGGGGTGTCGCGATCTTTTTGCTCGCTGGATTGGCCTGGTTCCTGGGATACAGCCGCCACCACCTGGTAGCGCAAGCTCCCGAGGAAGAAGCGGCACTAAAAACTGCGATCGAACAAGAATTGAACTGACGCGATATCTGAGCCAGCCCCTGCAGCCGATCTGCTGACTCCGGCTGTGCTTGTGCAGTCGCGCCATTCGCATCACCGCGGGCAAGGTTGCCAGCAGTGCTATCAAGGGGCGCCCATGTGCCGATCCCTCTGACAGCCCAAAAGCCTGTCGCGATCTGCGTTCGGCGCCGCTGACGAAAGCCGGCTATCAACTGACTTGGGGTTGCTTTGCAGGCCAATTTTGGCGACAAGTAGCCACCTTTTTTTCAGATAATTGCGATTATTCCTCAAGTTATTCGCTGCATTGGGGGAACGGATTCGATGGCCGCAGCAGGAACACGTGAATTTGAGGAGGATACCTGTCTAATGCCGCCACAAGGTGTACTCAGCGATCCCGAGCGATCAACCGCAAGTCCGACAGCGATGCCTCAGGTGAAACATCCAACCAGCGTGCGCGATGCACTCGACGTGACTCTCGATGTACGGATTGTCCTCGGTGGAACCCGAATTTCCTTAGCGGACGTACGGCGTCTCGAAATCGGATCAATCCTTCTGCTCGATCGCGGAGTCTCCGAACCGGTCGACGTGCTGGCCAATCAAAATCTCGTCGCGCGAGGCGAGTTGTTTGTGCTGGACGGTCGCTATTGCGTCAAAATCAGCGAGACAATTCAAGGTCCTACACCACCTGCAAACAAGGGCACACAAGCCGTCCCTGACAGTCAACAGGCGTAACATCGCACCCGCCTAACATGGCCGGACACCTGTCTCACCCTACCGTAGCTCAAACCGCCTTAATCTTGACACAACCATTCAATTCGCAAGCAATTCCACTCCGTTTATGACCTCAACCCACCTCCGCCAAACGGATTCCCATACCGCGCCCGTGGTTATTGCACTCGTGCTGATTGTCTCCCCCATGGCGATTCTGGCGCAGGTTCCCAGTCAGCTCAGACACGATAACCCTCGTTCGTTTCACCCACGTCCTGCCAGTCGGTACGGCACCACAACTTCACCTGCCAAGGCGCGTAACCAGCCCGCAACGCCTGTGGAAACAGTGGCGCGTTCCTTTCAGACCAGCGCCCCAGCCCTGGAAATAGCACAGACAGGCAACAACCACACGACTGCGCCTCGATCCGCACAGCAACCGCTCCGTAGGAATGAACCGCTCCGTACGAATGCGGAGACAATTCGCCTGCGTCCTCGTCGCCCGCTCCGCAATTCGGACCAGAGAAATCTGCCTGAGACAAATCGTCCAGAATTCACACAAATACTTATTACGGTTGCCAGTAGTTTAGCCATCGTGCTCGGGCTCTTTTTCTTGGTGATCTGGTTATTCCGACGCACAGCGCCTCGCCAATCAGTTCGCCTTCCTGGAGAAGTATTTGAATTCTTGGGCAGGGCGCCATTGGCAGGGCGTCAGGAAATGCAGCTTCTAAGGCTGGGACACAAATTGCTACTGCTGGCAGTGACGCCCACCGGTGCGCAAACTCTCACCGAAATCACGGACCCGGACGAAGTCGACCGTCTCAGCGGCATCTGCCTTAACCACAGTCCAAGTCGTATCGCGCATTCATTTCGGAGTATTCGCGAAACCCAACAATCGCCAATACATCTACCTGCCTACGACACCCCGAACTTAGGGAGCGAGTTGCGTGGTTAAGCTCCACTACCTTTGGCAATTTCGGTCCTCCCTGCAAGCCCGCTACCTGAAAAGTCAGCGTAGCTACAGGACACGGATTGCCTGCGGGGGCCACTCCCTGACGGCTCGGCTGGCTCGCCGGATCGCCATCGCTACGCTCGGCGTGCTTACGCTGCTCTCAACGCCGCTGGTGGGAACGTCCCAGGAACCAGGTTCCAGTCTGGCAAATGAGATCCTGGAAACGACGTCAGCGGACACGGGCCTGGATCTGAAAAACTGGACTGATCCTGAAAATTTTCAGTCATCACTGCGTGTGTTTCTCTCTGTAACTGTGCTCAGCCTGGCGCCAGGCATCCTCTTGATGTGCACCAGTTTTGTACGTATTGCCGTCGTACTTGGCCTGTTGCGACAAGCACTGGGAGCACAGCAATTCCCGTCCAATCAGGTCGTGACCTCACTCGCACTTTTTATGACATTGGCCATCATGTCCCCCGTCTGGAAGCGAGTCTACGAAGACGCCATTGTCCCCTACACCGATCCACACACGCCGCTGAGCTGGGAAGAGGCCTGGCAGCGCGGGGCCGAGCCCGTTCGAGATTTCATGAGCAGGCAAATCGACGCCGCTGGCAATCATGAGGATGTCCATCTGTTTTGCCAGTATCTGCCAGCAGAAAACGCTGAGCCGCAAACCTTCGCGGATGTGCCACTACAGGCACTATTGCCGGCTTTTATGTTGAGCGAATTGAAAACCGCCTTTCTGATCGGGTTCCAGGTCTATCTACCATTTCTCGTCCTCGACATCGTGGTCGCAAGTGTAACCGTTTCCATGGGCATGCTGATGTTACCTCCCGTCATCGTGTCACTGCCCTTCAAGATCCTCTTGTTTGTACTCGTCGACGGCTGGCATCTCGTTGTGCAAATGCTACTCGAAAGCTTCGTCCCCCTCTGAATTTGTACCGTTACAATCCGAACTGAATTGACTTAAGCGCGTGCACCAGATCAACAACGCGTCAACGTCATTTCTCGCAATCCATGTGAGCCGCAGACAACAATGGAACCGCAACAAGCAATCGACCTGGGACGAGAAGCAATGTCCATGGCGTTACTCGTGAGTGCCCCCGTGTTGGTTGTGGGAATTGGCGTCGGCCTTCTCATTGGCTTATTGCAGGCATTAACACAAATCCAAGACCAAACCCTTTCTTTTGTCCCCAAGATCCTGGCAATGCTGACGGCTTTCGCAATCGGGCTGCCCTGGTTGATTCAGCGCATGGTCGAATACTCCGGCACACTAATTTCAAACATCCCGCGCGTCGTATTGGGAGGCTGACTTGGCGCCGGTCCTTCCTCCGTTTGTGAAGACTAGCTGGCAGCACAACCAACATCGATCCCGAGAGATAAGTGCGCCGCAATTCTTCCTTACTCGTCTAACCCCACAGTTCACTCCACCGGGATTACCGGCGTCTTGATAAATCCAGCAATGACAAACCTCGATGGCTGGCCGTGTCTTTTCTTGTTGATCCTGACTCGAATCAGTGGACTACTTTGCCTGGCACCATGCTTTCCGATTCACAGTCTTCCTTGGCGAGGACGTTGGGTGATCATTGGCGTCCTGGCCGTGGTACTCACCATGGCGCATTCTCATCAGAGGCCACCATTACCGCCAAGCCTGGCAATCTTCGGTGTCGCTGTGGCCCGTGAAGCCGCCATCGGCCTCGTTATTGGGTTTGCGGTATTGATGCTTTTCTCATCGCTGCAACTCGCGGGACAAATCGTGACTCAAATAACCGGGTTGCGAATGACTGAAATATATGATCCGAGCCTCGACTCCCAAGTCCCTGTTTTTGGTCGTTTGCTCGATTTGGTAGCCACCGCCGCTTTTCTCGTAGCGGGCGGACATCGACACATAATGACTGCATTGCTGGATACCTTTGCGACCTATCCGCCTGGTCAAACAACGATCCCTATCGGCAACCTGCCGGAAGTACTCACCAACGTGATCACACATAGCCTGGTCATCGCGATACGTTTGGCTGCCCCACTGATCGCCGCACTTATGTTTTCCATGCTTACTCTGGGATTGCTCAGTCGCGTCCTCCCACAATTGAATATTCTCGCAATCGGGCTGGGATTCAATTCACTCGCCTTGTCAGCGGCTGTTTTCTTCACCTTGGGATCGATGGGATGGACGTTTCAGCATGAAGCAACAAGTATGCTGGAGCAAACCCGTAGCAACTGGCTTTCGATCTTTCAAGCTGGCGACCCACAACGGCAACGAGGTACGAACAAGTGGATCTCGTCTTTGCCACGGCAAGCGCAAGATCGGCTCGGACGCCCGCTGACGACGCACTCCAGGTAAGGCATGCAAACCTCTTACGAACCCAAACAACACCCCGCTAGTACCAAGCGCCGACAGCGGGCACGGTCACAAGGTCACTATCCGCAAAGCCAATATTTGCCCACTGCCACAGTACTGGTCGCAGCGACGATTTCGCTGCTACTACTGGGCGACCCACTACTTGGAAAACTTCAAGAATTGACTCAGCAACAGCTGGGCAACGGTCCCAGAATATCCGTGACCACGGATCTACCTGCATATTTCCTGCGGACTACTGCCTTCTATCTGTTGCCGGTGCTGTTGCCATTCCTGGGAGTCGTATTTCTGGTTGCGTTACTTGTCCACGCCGGCCAGATTGGTATCACGCCGTTGGCTCATCGAATCACACCAAATTATGCACGTATCGACCCCACTCAGGGAATCCAACGATTACTGTCACTGGAAAATTTACTGCGTTTCGGATCGGGACTACTGCAGGTCGGTGTAATACTCGTGGTCGCCTGGACATGCCTCTCACCACTGCTCGACAACAACCTGTTCCACGCTGACGATCAACCTCGAGAAATCGCCACGCGAATTGGCGGATTCCTGGCCAATTCAGCTCTCAAGATCGGCCTTGCTTTACTAGCCTCAGCCGGTATTGATTACGCGGTTCAACGCTGGAAGTTTGAACGTGAACTGCGCATGACTTCTCGTGAACTGCGCGAGGAAACCCGCCGAGACGAAGTCAACCCGCGAATCAAGCAGACACGCCAGCAACGACAGCGGGCACGCTCAGCGGAAACTGCAGAAGCTTCAGATACGCCACAACTTCAAGCCATCCTGACCCACGAATCAGGACTCGTGGTCACTCTGGGCAGCCCGGAACCTCCGTCGACGGCGCCGCGCGTCGTACAAAAAGAAGTCGGGCGCCGCGCCGACCGGATCCGGCGCGCCGCTCGCAAAGCCAAAGTTCCAGTAGTTGAACAGTCGAAACTAGCGCAATTTCTACTACAACACGTTCCCTCGGGGATGCCGGTTCCGCCGGAACAATCGGACCAAATCAACGCTTTGCTCCGGGCGCGATCCGCCTTTCATTCATGACCGCACATGACTCCCGCTCCCACCAACCCAGCGACCAAAGTGAGCTGGGAAATGTCAAACCCCGACAACAACCAGGCCGTCCAAGGTGGTATCCGCCAACGATAGAACCGATGTGGTCACAACCGATAACAGTTCAACAAGTAAGCCTGAGCTCGTCAAAACCGGAACCGTCAAGATCGCGAAATAGGGGAGAAAAGGCGAATTTCAGCTGCGACACCATATTGTTTGAAGTATGATGGAGACTGAGTTCTCCCCTCTGACGGGGTAGCTTTATTTTTCTACACTTTCGCAGCGGGTTTTGATCATGCGCCGAAATGTGGTTTCTCTGGCGTTGTGTATGTGCCTTGCATTTCCCTGGGCAGTCGCTTTCTCGCAAGGACGGCGCGGTGCTATTTCTCAAGATCTGGCGCGCCGCAGTGGCCTGGAATTAGCTTGGACAACTCAGCTGGATCTCGATCCAACGCGTGGACGGGTTGTGCACATTGAGCCGCATATCAGTTCAACCCGTGCCATCACGGTCTACGAAGTCTACCACCTGCGCGGCAAAGACGTCATCCGCAACACCGACTTGGATCGCAATGGGCGCCCACTTGGCGCCGACGGAGCACTGGTTGCCGCTGTGAAACGCATGCGGGCAATCATCCGTTCGGATCCCAACTCTCAGGCCGACCCGGAAGTCGCACAAACCGCCGAACTCGTCGAAAAACTGATTGCAGATGCTGAGGCACTGGCACAACAGACGGAACAAGCTGAAGAGTCTGACGAAGCAAAAGAAGTTGAAGAAAAAGTAGATCTGGCAACTTCTCTACTGCAGCGGGCCCAGGCAAAGCCCGAAGTCATGCCACGTCTGCAAAGACGTATGGTCCCGGATATCAGGCTTTACGCCGCTTCCGCGACAGGTATTGTCCAAGCCCTCGACGCTGAGACCGGGGCCACACTCTGGTCAACGAAAATTGGTCGCCCCACTTTGGTAACACAAGGCCCTGCGGCAAACGACGACGTAGTTGCAGTCACCAATGGCAGTACGGTTTATGTATTGGATTCTGCCGATGGCCAATTGCTCTGGAAAAAACTAGTCTCCAGTTACGCGAGCGGCCGGCGCATCACCGAAGTACCTAGTGCGAGTCCCGCCATTTCCGATACGCAGGTCCTGGTCCCCACCGTCCGCGGTGACCTGCTCGGCTACGATCTGCGTGAACCACTGCTGTTCCCCACGCGTTATGGAGCCTTAGGACGAGCGCTGACTCAACCCATAGTAGTTACACAATCGGTTGCCTGGCCAACGACCGCTCGAGCGGCCCGGCGCGGCAGCACCACCAAAAGCTACCTGTACGTCGCCAATGCCAACGAAGCCGGCACCCGGTACCGACTCGAATCTCCCGAGTTGATTTTGGGTCGTCCAGCGTACCGAACCAAAGGTGGTCAGACTCAATTCTTCGTCGCGTCACGCGATGGTTATTTGACATGTCTGAGCGAACGATCCGGTCGGCTCCAATGGAGATTCTCCGCCGGCGAACCACTCGAACACCAACCCGTTGTATTCGGTGACGGCGTCTACATTATGTCCGCCGACGGCGGTATGTGGCGCATCAATGCCGACTCCGGCCAGGAAGAGTGGTGGACCCCCGGTATCTTCGGGTTTGTCTCGGCCAGTCGGAATCGACTCTATTGCACAAGTGAAACCGGACGAATCGTAATTGTCGACACCAACACCGGCAGCCGTCGAGGAATCCTGCAAACGGAAGTGCTAAACGTCAAACTCATCAATACGCAGACGGATCGTCTTTTCATGGGAACACGCAACGGCTTGTTGCAGTGTTTTCATGAACCAGAACAAGACTGGCCGCTGATCCACTTCGATGCGGAGGAAGAAACCAAGGATTCGAAGGAGAAAACACCGAAAGAAAAATCTCCTTCAGATCGCGACGCCGCGCCGATGCCAACGGACACCAACCCGTTCGGTGGAGATGACGGCAAGCCGGCAGCCGGCGATGACCCGTTTGGTGCTGACGCAGCAGCCAAGCCAGCAGGGGACGATGATCCGTTCGCCGATGATAAGCCAATGCCAGCCGATAAAAAGGCCCCGGCAGATGACGACCCATTTAAATAGACGGTCTCAAAGTTGGCTGCTTTTGGCCATGTACGATTGCCGCAACTGGCAACCCGTCGAAACTTGCCGCTGACAACGTGTTTTGTTTTGCAGTGGCCGCGTTCGATATACGAGACTCGACATTGGCCCGGTTGACCCTCGCCCTCTCAGGCCGTAAACCATCGTCTGGTCATGCCTGACTTCCGGCCACGCGCGAGTTTCACCACGTCGCTGACGCTCTTGTGCTGCGGGATGCCATTCTCGACCGTTGGTAAATTTCTCGTAATGGCACCCCGTAGTAATGTGAGACAGTATGCAATCACCACCCGTACAACGCGCTTTAATCAGCACTAGTGACAAATCCGGACTGTCGCAGTTTGCACGTGGCCTGGTTGATGCCGGCGTCTCTATTTACAGCACAGGGGGCACACGGCGACACCTCGAAAGCGAGGGCCTTCCTGTTCACGATGTCGCCGAATACACCGGCTTTCCCGAAATGATGGATGGTCGCGTAAAGACGCTACATCCTAAGATCTTCGCTGGAATTCTTTGCCGACATAATCGAGACGACGACCGAGAGGCACTCACCACGCACGCGATCGAGTCCTTCGAGCTCGTCGTCGTCAATCTTTATCCATTCGAAGACACCATCCGCCGCCCCGATACGTCGCGTGAAGAAGCCATTGAACAGATTGACATTGGCGGCCCCAGCCTGGTCCGTGCCGCCGCCAAGAATCAGCGGTTCGTGACAATCGCGACCGATCCGGAACAGTATTCTTCAATACTCGATGAAATTAATGAGCACGGCTGTACATCTCTGGAATTGAGGCAAGATCTCGCGGCCGCCGCGTTCCGCTCGACGGCCAACTACGACCGCGCCATTGCCGACTATTTCTCAACCGGCGAAGAGGCGAGCGATTTCAGTCCCGAGATCGATCTCAAACTAACCCGAGAAGCCGTGTTGCGCTACGGCGAGAACCCGCATCAACCAGCCGCTGTGTATCGACAATTGGGGACCCATGGGCCAAGCCTGGTGGGCGCTCGTCAACTCAACGGCAAAGAACTCTCCTACAACAATCTGCTCGACCTGGATAGCGCTCTGAGTATCGTGCGACTGGTGGCGGGGCCAGCCGTGGCTGTGATCAAACACAACAATCCTTGTGGCGCAGCGACCGCGACTGACTTGTCAGTCGCCGCCCGCCGCGCGCTTGACGGAGACCCTGTGAGCGCGTTCGGTTCCGTGCTTGGATTGAACCGCACAGTCGATGCGGCGACAGCCGAAGTCCTGGCCACTCCCGGACAGTTCATTGAAGCCATCGTCGCACCTGACTTTGCGGCAGAAGCGGTAGAAATCCTCACGACGAAACCAAAATGGAAAAACAACGTCCGCTTGATGGTAGTTGGCCAATTTGATACCGCCCCATCGAAGCATCACTTTCGCTCACTCGAAGGCGGCATGCTCGTACAGCATGGTGATGTGGACAGCGATCCCGAGAACGACTGGAATGTCGTCACCGATGCCGAACCGACCACAGCAGGCTGGAACGACTTGCGATTTGGCTGGTCGATTGTGCGCCACGTCAAATCCAATGCAATCGCACTTTGTCAGGAAGGCGCCCTCTGCGGTGTTGGTGCTGGCCAGATGAGTCGCGTCGACGCCGTTGACATCGCGAT
Organism: Planctomycetaceae bacterium; assembly: GCA_002709225.1. Lineage (GTDB taxonomy): Bacteria > Planctomycetota > Planctomycetia > Pirellulales > Pirellulaceae > UBA9264. The sequence continues at coordinate 6,314 of PAQH01000150.1, read as the reverse complement.
CCAGAAAGCCGGTGATCGAGCCTCTGGATCGATCTTGGCTTCCGACGCATTTTTTCCTTTCCCGGACTCGATTCTGAAGGCGGCAGAAGCCGGAATCGCAGCAGTCATCCAGCCCGGTGGGTCCCGAAAAGACGACGAAGTCATTGCCGCCTGCAATGCATGCAAGCTGCCGATGATTCTCACAGGCCGCCGCCACTTCAAACATTGAGTGACTAACGGCTCTCAGCCTTGGCACCTGTGCGTCACACTTCGTCAAGTGACCGACCGGATCACTGACGTCGGCTGGTCACCCACTCGACCACCCATGGCAGCCACTTCCTGCGTTGCTGCTGATAGCGAGTTTCCCGACATCCAAACAAAGAACATCTGCCAACGTATCGCCAACAGTCAAGATGGTGAGGCGTTCCGCAGACAAAGCAATAGACAATCTCTTGCTCCAACATGCCTCCGCAGAGGGGGCAGTACAGCTCGTTGTTTCGGCGGCTTTCAGTCTGATTAGAAAGCTCAATGTCGCCACGCTCCTGCAGACCTAGTTGATCGCCAACATCAAGGCCAAGTTCAATCAGCTGAGACAATCGGTTCGGAGTGTCCAGCGAAATGCGAAATCGAAGCGTGAATTTCTCGTGCGCGAGATGTAACCCACAAGTCCGGTTGTTCAAAAGAGCATTAACCTGCCGCAGGCTGCTGCTGGCACCACCGGACAGCAGCTTCCTTGCCCAGGTGAAATGTTGGGTGTAAAGCTGGTACCTCCCCCAACGCTGGCGGTTGCTCCGCGGATACATCATCGCGATACGAGAAAACGCATTCGTGGGCCGCAATGCCAGCATTCGTTCGCCCGTAGGCCAGGGAAACGTCAACTGAAGTTGTGAGTGGCGCGAACACCGCACCGGCAACAACCAAAGACACGTCTCCTGGCTTCTGGCCTGAAAGCAAACGGTCAAGCCATGCCAAACGCCAGAACGTACGACTCTGCCTCCTCGTCGCCGCGCCCACTCCATCACAATTCGGCGATCTCGAACATGCCGCAGCAGACAGCGGCTGGCACCCCACCCGATTGTTACGAGCAGGAAAAACAATCCCATCGCGTAGTAAGATGCCAGTTCAAACACAACCCTAGCTCTTCTATCAGAATCCCCTCGTCATATACGCAACCTTATAAAGGATGCAGCAGACGACGCATTTCCACCGCGAAACAACGGGAAAAGACGATGCACAATTGAGCTCGGCTCAACGGTTTTGCACCGTCGCTAATCCTGGCGCCCGCTTCTACTCGGGGCGGCAAAGTTTGCGCCAACAGGGCCGACAAAATATCGCAACGGAGTTGGCAAACCTCGCGCCGTCATTTCAGCGCTGGCCACACCCTCCACAAACACACAACAACCGGCCGCAGGTTGCAGCCAATCCGATTTACCACAACAGATACGCTGAAACACTCCCAGCTGGTTGCTTTGCGGATCAACGACCACCGCAATATCCAACGCACCGGCAAAGAAATTCTCACAAATAAACTGATCTCGATCAGACAAGAACACACCCCATCCAGGGTGAGAATGGTACCAGCCAATGATCCGTCGATTACCGGACAGCGACTCCAATTCACGCGTAAATCGCGACCAAGTGTTGTGGGTAAAAGTAAAGCTACCCGCTGAATTCGTGTAATCCTGAGCCGCCAGGCTGCCGGTCATTATCACAAATGGATTTCCCTGTTCATCCTGACACTGGTCGCCCACCAACACTCCTCCCAATTCGACTTCCGCATCGGAACAGACATGCTCGCACAGGCGGCGCAATCCGTCCCATGAAAGAAAAACAGGCAACCCTGGACCCCCGGTGTCGCCACAACGCACTACGGAACATTCGGTTCGTCGATCAGGCGGGGTTTGCGGGGTAGGGGGTAAGCGCCTGACCACTCCTAGTTGAATCTGCTCACCTGCCATAGCTGCAAACCTCACCCCGACTACGCCTTGCCAGGAACAGAAGGCCAGACCGTCACTTCGTCATCAGCGAGCAGTACAGGTATCTCACATTCCGCGGTTACGACTCGCACAATGTCATAACTTGGAATTCCGAGGGCAAAAAGGCATTCGGTTGCCCTGGGCGTATCACGATCTACCCAGTGGGTCATCTCAGGCACCAGCCCTTCGCCACACTTCGAGCAATTGGCGGACTGCGCATCAAACCGGTGCCGCGATCGCAACATCGGAACCTGCAACCCACACTGCGCACAGCCTAGAGACAGGACTAGATCTCGTTCGAGAAGCAAACGCGTAGCCCGTGTACCAGCCGAACATCGATCCACGGCTTGAAACAAAGCCGTCGCAGCGTGCGACCTTGCGGACACTGGCACTGTAATCGGATCGTCCCAGACTTCATGACTCAGACAACCTTCGCGCCTTTCAAATCGAGTCGTGTAAAATCGGTTCGCTTCCCCGTTGTATACCATTGCCTGCCCAGCGTTCGCTGGCATCTGATGGATTAGTTTCAAAGCCTCCTGCGTCTGCCAGCCACCCACAATTGCGGCGATTGTAGGCGTCGTGGAAACCCTCCCTGCCTGAAAATCTCGTTCACGCAATAAAGGGCAGCTATACCGTAAATTAATTAACTGGTAATCAAGGTCCGTCATGGCACACTCATAACATGCTCCATCGGGAGGCACAAAAACCTTAACCACACCGCTAATCTCTTGAATTCCACCATCGATCCAAGGCGTTTTCGTCTTCCAGCATTGCCGATTGACCCAAAGCCTCGCTTCGCGGTTATCAAGGCAGCTGATGACCACATCAGCGGCACGAAATACTCCCAACCCTACATCACCGATCACATCACCCACGCACGCCACCACGTGCACATCGGGATTCAGGTCGCGCATTTGTTCCGCCGCAACTTCGGCCTTAGGCAGACCGCAGTCCCGGCGACGAAAAAGCGGCGAACGCCCCAGGTTGGATGCCTCGATCACTCCAGAATCGACGACAAACACCCGCCCAACACCGAGCAACGCGAGGTTCTTGAGCACCTCATTGCCAAGCGCACCAGCACCAACGACAACAATCCTGGCATCTGCCAGAGACTGCTGATCCCACCACGAAATCAGCCGAAATCCGGCATAACGGTCTTCATCGTCGATTAAGAACCCCGCTTCAGTCATCGTTACAAAAAACTCAACGCGAGAAAAAAGGACAACTGTTCAAACCAACCGTCAAAAGGCTGGAAAGCAACACCCGCAAATCAGGATATTTCAGAATCGAGGAAACGAATTCCCGCACCAAGATCGCTTCGCGGAGGGCAACCATTGAGCGATACCGAATTGCCAGCGGCAGCGCCGGCATTAGGCCATTTCTCGCGGGTGCTCACGTGCGGATTGCACAGAGCTGGTGTTTCTGGCGACGCCAGGTTACGCAGCGACCTGCGGTCCACCGGGAAACAGCCGGCATCCTGACCGCGCAACCACTCCGCCGCTTCTCGATTGTACGGATGTTCAACATCAAAATTCCGTAACCGCGTCATGTCCCACAGCATTTCACAGAGTTCATCCAGTCTAAAACTGGGAACCCACTGTGTACTGTACCCTCCTAGACAGACTAACCCATTGAGTGAAATGTTGGGATGATATATGGGCGTCTTCCAGCTCAGCAATGGCATCGTGCGTGGGTATGACGCGACCAACTCGACCCCAATTTCGTGCCGGGTTAAAACTCGCACACGGCGACTCACTGGGTCTACGAATAACCCCCGACCGTAAAAGCGAATCCGATACCGGTCGGGCGGGTCCCCCTGTGTACGAAAACGCAAAATCGAACTCTGTGCCCGCAGTTGTTGCAGCGCCTGCCAATCTGCAATTAGACGACGAATTCGCGGTGAAGCACTCATGCAATGTCTCTTACCAGAAACTCACCAGACCCACTTCATCAGACAGAATTCACCTCACGTCACGACAGCGAACCCGCTCTAGCCTAGACCAATCGCAAACGGCAATAGAACAAACAAACTCGATTATGAATTCAAGATCCAGGCGGCACCTGCGACCATTTCGGCATAGATAATCAAGTGATCTCCATCCTGCACGTCAGCCTCAGGCAATGTCTGCTCTTCGTGCAAACGCCGGCCTCCTTCTTTGTGGTCCAAGCTATAACTCACTGGCTGCCCATCCGGCCCCGTCACCGGCAAGTTCATCTTGGCGATAATCGTTGGTAAGATTCGCCGAACATTAATCGTCGCAGTGATTACCGCATCAACTGATTTTGATCCAGTTTGATCAAGGAATGTAACCTTGGTCTGGCCATCGCGCGCGCTAGCCTCATGCTTGTCCATCGCATTAATCCTCGCAAGATCAGCTGGTGTCCCCGCCAGGTAAGAATACTCATTGTAACAATGCAATCGGTAAAGAAGCGAACAAGCTTACCTCAGTAAACAACCTCACGGATCTCTATTTGCACCTGCCTCAGTACCGGCAAGACTGACAAGATTGCCGACACTTCAGCTCCACTGCTGAGGTTCGAATGGGTCAATTTGAGATGGCCACATCCTATACCGCCACGACCAATCGTGGCGTCCAAGGGCAGCCAACGATCTTGAATCCAAACCTCGGTCCACATATGAAAACCAAAGCCTGGACGATTTCCCAACGAGACATAGACCAACCCGGTCGCGACTCGAGCTGGAATGCTGCGAGCACGGCACAAGGCCGTCAACAACACAGCATGCTCGGAACAGTCGCCACGAAGAGTCTTGGCGACTTCGGCGGCAGACGCAAACGCGGTCGAAAAATCGGCGCGTCGCATACTCCTTCTCACATGTGATTCCAAGGCAGTGGCAATGCGCCAGGGATCTGCCTCCGAGGCCGCGACTTGGGATGCCATTCTCTGGATCAGTGGGTCTTGGGACTGAATGAGCGAGTTCTCCGATCGATCGGCGTCCTCGGGTGGGGTTTCTCTGTCGTCAAGCGGGGCCTTACCGGCCGAAGCATCCACTGTTACGCGCGCTGTGTTCTTGTCGACCGCCACAACTTGTTGACGCGTGTCATGATGGAACGCTTTGGCGGGATCGTTCGTTTTTAGACGCACCTGATATTCGATGCGCCGAGTCTCGTGGACCCGCTCTACCTTGCGTGCTAAAGGCACAAACGAACTTTGGCTTAAATCGACTGCGGGGGCTCCGTTTTGTTGAGGTGCCGGTTTCTCATCGACCCGCAGTACGACACCCACACCCGGAATTTCTGCCTTCCATTGAACTCCTGCGTCATCGATCCACAATGATGACTGGACAGCTTGTCCCGCCAGATCGAGAGTGCTCGTCACCTTGAGTAGACGTTTCGTTCCAGAGGCAACCTTGGTCTCTTCAAAATCGAGTGCGGTTAGCCTGGTTTCAACCACCTGGACACTGGTCAAGCCAGGGAACAAGACCTCCAGGACACGTGATTCACCGGGCTGCATTGGGTTTGCTCGCATGATCTGATCCGGGCCGAAAAAGCCACGATACGTGGACTTCCACAAGATCGGATTTGGCTTGGTGCCCGTGGATGGTTCAACCACTGAAACCAAATGATCACCTGCTACTTGGCCGCGGATAACGAGCGCCGCGGTCCCATTCTTCATTTCGCTCCGAAAGCGGACTAATTCCCCTTCCTCGGTTTCCACGGACTCCTGTACCTGCAGGACTTCCGTTAACTGCCCCATTCGTTGCAACGTCATTTTGGTCGTACTGCGTGTCCGTACCAGCGTTCGCCCCGACTCAGTCGTTTCTCGAGCTTGAGTGTGGATCGTACCAACCGGTTGCTCCTCCATATAAATCACCGCCCATTCATCCGTCGCAGACTCCGCGTGCCCTTGAGAAGTTGCTGAGGCAACTTTTTTTCCCCCACCTGCATTGGTAGGTTGCGGACCAGTCGACGGAGCGCAGCCTGCCGACAGCCAGCAGAGCAGAAGTGGCAGCTGCCACCGCCAATCGACGAAATAGCAGGCATTTCGAGGGCCGTTTCTTGGCAAGTGGATCGCCATCTTGAAAGCACCTTTCACTATCACATGGTGAGACATCGGCCTTGGGAATACAGCTTTTCCCAGCCCAAAGCATAGCGTGAGGCCAGCAAGACTCCGAGAGTTCCTAAAAACTCGCAGCAACCTGTTGACAGTCAGGCCAGTGGAGATAGAATTGGCACTCTCACGGGCACTACCCATGTGGTAAGGCCCGCTGTTCTTTGACAATTTGGTATTAGCCTCTTGCATGAACGGGAAAGTTCCGTTCATGACTATCCTTTTGTGATTTTGCCAGTATGAGATTGTGACTAAATATTTGGCTAGGTATCTCGCGACCGTCGAGAT
>PAQH01000149.1 GCA_002709225.1 Planctomycetaceae bacterium | reverse complement strand
TGGCGCGTTGCGCCTGCAGGTCCCAGAGCGCAATATCGACTGCCGAGATGGCAAACGCGGCGATCCCACCCCGTCCCACGTAATGCAGTCCCCACCACATTTTCTCCCAGAGTCGTTCGATCTCATCCGGATTCTCATCAATCAACAGCGGCACCACATCCTCTTCGAGCAAAGACAAGATCGCCGGACCGCCTGTCTTCCCCACGGTATAGGTGTAGCCAGTACCGACCGTCCCATCCTGATCATGGACACGTACCATGATATGCGAGAAAAACTCGATCCGGCCGTGTGTGGAGTCGCTCATCACCTCGGGCAAGGGGATGAAAAACAAGTCACAATCGATGGCAGTAATTTTCATCGTCGCTCTGATTTCCCGGTCGTCTAGTAAATGCCACCGCTAGCTGGCGCCACCACATTCCGGCTTCTGGTGCTGCGGCGCGGCCGCCCAGGCCGAGAACAGCGGCTACGGAAACAAATTTTGGCCCGTAGTTTCCCGGGCTGGCCAAATACGTAAACGCCCGGTCCAGTCGCCCGCCACCACCCGTTCGGCCTCGCCGAAAAAAGCCACACGGGTGGCAACGTCACTGAACGCCGGTTTCAGCGTGTCCAGCAAACTCCCGGTCGGATCCCAGGTGCACACGTTGTGATCGCGCCCCACCGACACCAACTGACCCCGTCGACCAAAGGCAATACACAAGACTCCCCGCTCGTGCGCCGACCAGGTGCGGACCCGCTGACCCCGCGAGACATCCCACAATCGAATGGTGCCATCTTCTCCCGCCGATGCCAGCACCCGTCCGTCGCGCCGCCAGACGAGACTGGTAACAGCACCCTGATGCCCTTTGAGGGTTTCCAACGTGACCCAGCGTTCCGTGTCCCACACAGTCAGGCCACCCGCGCGATCGGCAACGGCCAGTTTGGATCCATCCGGCGCATAAGCCATGGCAAAGATCCAATCGGTGTGCCGGTCAACCGTCGCCGTCAACTCCGCAGCGGGCAGGCGATAGACCTTCAAGAAGCGATCGTCACCCAGAACAACCTGGGTGCGATTGGGATTGATATCTGCAGCCAGGATCACGTCTTCCGCCTCTCCCAACTCCACTTCACGTTTTCCCGTCACCACATTCCAGACAACAACGCGTCCGGCAACCCCAGCCGACCCCCCGGCCGCCAGTAGCCGTTGTCCGTCCGCGGTAAACTTCAACAAATGCGGCAGCCCTTCAGAGAATGGTACGCTGCCGATCGCCCGCCGTTTTTCGGCATCGAAAAACACCACCTGCTGCGGTCGCCCCGCAGCGATCAGGGGCGCCCAAGGGCTGCCAGCCAATGCGATCACAGCATTGGAACGTGGTGTCGTCTGCGCGGGCTGCAGCGCCGCTTTGCGAGGCAGGTGTGGCGCGCCAGCGGGACGATGAACCGCAGGTAAATCGAGACTCAACACCGATCGGGTGGCCGTCCCTTTCAAGGGTCGACTCATCGCGGTCGCGCGCAGCCCCTCTTCGATCCAACGCCTGATCCGCCCCAGGTCAGCGCGTGGCAAACGCGGTTGTCCACGCGGCATGTTCGGCTGTTCAACGTGTGTCACCAGTAAATACAAGCGGCTCTGCGCCGGGTCTTCGGAAACCAGCACCTTACCAGAGCTGCCCCCCGCTAACGTGCTCGAATACCGCGTCAAGTCGAGATCGGCCTTCCCGGCTACGGTCCCATGACAGCTGAAACAGTGTTTGGCGAAGATGGGACGGATGTGATCGCGATAGTTGATCCGGGCGGCGGGCGTATCCGGATCGACCGCACCCGCCATCACCCCCATCCCCAGCAAGCAGAACACGGTCAAGACAGGTTGCCGTTTCCAATGACCAACAGGTGCCCTTACGTACATTGGACGGATCGCATTCAAGTCGATCCCAACGCGTCGGTTCGTGTTCTTCATGTCGGCCCAGTCAGCAGATAGCGCGCAGCGCGTCACTCAGTGGTTAAACAAGAACTCTTTGGAATTGAGCAACGCCCAGAAAATCTCCTCCATAACCTGCTCACGGGCTGCAACCGGTTCCAATAGTCTGGCCAAATCCTCCATTTCGCTTACTGTCGGTTTGCGCGTCAGACAGCGGATGTAAAGTTCCTCGAGCACGCGACGGGGGTCCTCGTATTTTGCAAGCAACCGCGTGACCAAGCCCCCCCGCCGAATCTTTCCCCAGGTCGTCTCACCGTTGATCAAATGCAAGGCCTGAGAAAGAGACGGTTCCACATCGACTTCACAGGTACAAACTGTCTCGCGGTCTGAGCGCCCGAACGTTTCCAGGAAGTAGGTCGTCATCGACGCAACCGGCATTTGCACCGCCCGCGTACCGAGTGGAAAACCGCCCAGCCGCGTCGGGCTGTCCGTCACCTGGCAGAGACAGTCATGTAGCACTTCGGCGCGTAGCCGCCGAAAACTCGTATGTGAAAAATTCGCCATGTCGTGCTGGTTCGAATCATTGTAGGTGACGGATTGCTGATACGTTCGCGAGGTTGCGATGTCCAGAATCAAACGTCGAAAATCAAATTGATAGTCGACCAGATGACGACTTAATGCGTCCAGCAAAGCGGGGTTTGAGGGGGGATTACTGACCCGCACATCGTCGACGGGGTCGACAATTCCACGCCCAAAGTACTGGGCCCAGATCCGATTCGCGAGGTTACTGGCAAACCAGGGATTATCGGCCGCTGTCAGCCACTCGGCCAAAATGGCCCGGCGGTCGCGGCCTTGGATCTGCGGAACCGCGCCGCCAAGCAATTTTGGTGGCATGACACGCTGGTCCTGCGGATGACGCACTTCACCTGCCCCCTTATCAAACACGATCAACTCACGGGTATCCTCCCAATTCCGTTTCGACCCCAATTGGGCGAAGAAAGCGGCGAAGCTGTAGTAGTCGTCCATCGTCCAGCGATCAAATGGGTGATTGTGACAACGTGCACACTGAATGCGTGTCCCCATGAATACCTGGGCCACGTTTTCGGCCAGCTTGGTCGGCTCTCCCACGCGCCGAAAATACTGCACGGGTGGGTCGCGAAAGAACCCGCCCTCGGCGGTCAGTAATTCACGTACCATCTGATCGATGCCAACATTCGCGTTGTAATTCTTCGCCAACCAACCGAAAAAACCTCCCTTGATGCGGTCGATCTGCAACAACTCGGCCCACTTCGCGACCCACAAGTCAGTGAACTCGGGCCGCTGCAGCAGTCGTTCGACGAGCCGCCGCCGCTTATTTGGACCACTGTCCGCCAAGAAGGCGTGGTACTCCGCACGCGTCGGCAACAGACCGATCGTGTCAATCGAGACGCGACGCAGATAGGTTGCATCATCACAGACTGCGGAGGGGAGCACGCGTAACTTCTTGAGTTTGGCCTGCACCCGCTGGTCGATGTAGTTGTGGGCCGTGACACCCGTCCAGTCGACGTCGGTGCGCGCCGGAATCACGATCACCGGCACACCTACGCTGAAACTGTCAAAGCGTGCCAGCACAAACGACTCACCACGTTTGCCCGCATTTAGAACACCCTCCGCCGTGATTGCCGCCGCGGTAGGATTGCTGCTGCTGAACACCGTCATTGCCGTCACGTCGCGGTCGGTCCCATCGGAATAACGTGCCCGGACAAGGAAACGCTGCGAACCACCGTCGAGCACAACTTCCGGCGGGTAGATTTCTACAGCCACGGGTCGCGCGACTTCCCCGGTGTCTTTCGCAGCACCTGACTCCAGCCACTTCAGCACGGTCTGATACGGTTCGCTGTCGACCGTAAAACGCTCCCCCCCCCCGTGGGCAACCTCTTCGGTTGCCTTCAATAACAACAGGCTTTCTTCAGGGACTGCCAGGTTGATCCTGCGGCCAACGAATTCACGTGTCAGCCGGTGGTAGTCGCCGTCAGGATCAAAACCAAAGACCGACAAGCGAAACCCACGTTGACCACGCGATGCTCCATGGCAGGTACCACGATTGCACCCCGCGCGCAGAAAAACCGGCATCACATCGCGAGAAAAACTGACCGGTAACTCAACTGCGGAGCGTTTCACCTCGACTGGTACCGAACGGGTCTGACCCGCGTACGTGATTTGGAGGCTCGTGGTGCCATCCGCCATGGGCCGCAACGTATGTTGTGTCAGGCGTGCGGGTTGTCGATTGAGCAGCCGCCACTGAGCCTGCCCAGTAACGTCACGTGTTCTGCCATCATGCAAACGCGCCTGCACAATCAGACGTTGTTTATCCTGACGGTCCGTCAGGGAAACGCGGTCCGGAAAGACGCGAATTTCTGTCACCGCGTCTTCCGCCACCGCCACCACAGCCCATAACAGAAACACCGTCCAGATGGCAGACGCTCGTCGCCAGTCACGCCCCAGGTGCCTGCTCCATTCATGAACCCGAAACTCACGCACGCTCATCGGTTTTCTCCGTCAGGAAGCCCGGCCGGTTCGATCCGGAGCGCGGCGCCGCGCCCCAAATGATGCACAACCGGCTGCCCGTTGCGTTGGAGGGTCACCCGGCAATACAACGTTTTGTGCAGCCCCACCAGGGCGTCTGCCGCGACCTGCACAGGCAACACCACTTGCTGAGTTTGGTGCGTGATCATCGCCGACTTCGCGGTAACCCCAGGCGGCAACCCCCTCAGCTCGACCGTGGCACTCCCGGAAAACGGGACTTTTTGTTCAATCTTCGCGATCAGCCAGGTTGTCTGGCCACGGCGAACTGCCGACCGTTCGATTGCCAGGTCAAGGTACGGCGGCACCACTTCTAACGGTGCAATCTGCGTCGAGACTCCACCACCGTGAAGTTGCGTCGCCGTCCGTGCGACAACAACGATCGGCCAGGAGCCCACTGGAGCAGACCGGTCGGCTTCGAGAGGAATCTGCACAAGGCCCTTGCCTGCCGGTACCGGGTCACTCGCGTTGGCGGCGATACCAGGTGGAACAGATAAGAGTTCAAGCTGTACCGGTGGCGCAAAGTCCGGGTCTCGGTGGGTCTCAACCAGGAGGGTCAACCGGCCCTCCTGGACAAGCGGGGAGCGTGGTACCACTAATTTCAGTTTGACCGGAAATTCCTCGGCGACCGCCACCGCCAGGCGATCATTGTCGACACCGTAGAAACAGTAGTTGGGCGGGTTCAATCCGTAGTACGCGGACTGCTCATAGTTCGTTTGAATCACCTCCGTTGGGTTCGAGGATGTACTCTCAAAACGTGTCAACAAACCTCCCAGAGGCGCGTTGGCTGCGGCCTCGAACACAATCGGTACCGCGGCGGCATACGTAGTCACCGTACGGCCATCCAACGGTGGCGCGGTCACGCGCAGGCCCGTGGGCAACTGCTGCGGGCGGACCGAGATGCCATTCTGAAAAAACGAACGATGGTAACTGAGAATCGTCGCGTAACGATTACCGCGCGGGACCGAAATACTCTGGCCTGGTGTCGCGCGCCAGTAGGGCGGGTTGCGACGCACCCAAAGATGAATTTGAGGTTGCGCTACTTCCAGTTCAACGCGGTAATGGAAATCGGGGCCCCCTTTCTTCAATTGGTCTGCGACCCGGACGATGTACTCTCCATCCTCGGGAACCTGAAAGGCGACGTAACTATCCTGGGCAAACCACCCCGCGTGGTGCGTGTTGTAATGAAACATCGAGGTGCGCAGCCTGCGCGGCGGGTCATCGACCGTCACCAGTGGCCGACCCGCGAGATCCTGGACTGTGAGCACCGAGTCCAATTGGGAACGGATCCGCCTGGCAAAAACCTGCGCGACGTACTGTACACCCTTGCTAGCCCGAAACCGAAAACAATCCACATCACGTTTCTTTGAAATGACTCCGTTGAAAGCCAGTGGAATCGCTTGTGGAGTCGGCGTCGCGCGGTCGGTGTCATCATTCGGCTCAACCTCCAGCACATTTTCATGCGGACTCACGCGCAGCGGGTGCGGTGTGGGGGCGACAGCTCCATCTCGTTCAGCAGCCACGTGAACAATACCCGCGTTCGTTGCCGGAACCTCCGGCAGTGTGACCTGCTGCGTAAAAGTGCCTCGCGCGTCACCCAGAAACCGACAGGTTACCGTTTCACCGGGCCGGCCACCCGCCGGGAACACGGCCAGCGGGCGTGGAAATGATCCGACGTGGAGCAGATAACGTCCTACGGGACCTTTGTAACTCCCCTCGTTCCCGTAGCCACTTTCACGAAACGCCACTCGGTACAGGCCGGCTTTCGGGACCACAATCGACAGCATCGGGTCTTGTGATCCAAGGCCCGTGTCATCGACTTCGGCGACAACGCGACCTGTTGGGTCAAAGATAGCCAGGTGCCCGTCAAACAAACCTTGGGCGAGGCGGACCGCCTGAACATCCACCGCCAAACGTTGGTCAGCACGCATCGGCAGCGCGTACCAATCGACTTCCCCCACTGCGCCGATTCGTCCGCGCACGGTGCAATTCAACGACACCTGCTGTGGCTTTTCGAAGGTCGTCGCCCGCTCGCGTTCCAGAACGTGCGGGTACGCGCCGACATAAAACGTGTGCAAGCTGCTGATCCCGGACCGGGTAAGCACACGAATCGCGTACTCGCCAAGAGGACAATTTTCGTCGATCGATAACAAAACCTTGAGAGTGGATTTGCCTTCCTGGTCATGCACCGTGGGTCGGAAATTGGTCGCCCGCAGACCCGACCGGTAGAACAAGAGCTCCCGGGCCGTTCCCAAGCCGTATCCCCTTAACGTCAATTCAACCTGCGCTCCTCGCGGAGCTCCTCGAGGTTCAATTTGCTGTATCGTGCGCAACTGCGACTGCGGAAACGCCACGCCGGCTACCAACAAGACCAAGGCGATCGATTGTCGAAGCGAGTTGCTCCTGGGCATATCCAACCTCCATCAGCTCACCGGTGGCTCAAGTCAGCAGTTCCTCGACGACCCGTCCGTTCTTGACGATCTCGACCGGACGCTCGCCTGGCGCCATCAACTCCCGCCCCGCCTCGATCCCGATCAAATGGTAAATCGTCGTGAGCAGATCTTGCGCGGACATCGCACCGGTCTCCGGTTCAGCCGCCGTCAAGTTCGATGAACCGTGTACCAGTCCGCGTCGAATACCACCGCCGGCCAGCAACACGCTGAAGACGCGCGACCAGTGGTCCCGCCCGGCGTTCGAGTTGATCTTGGGCGTCCTGCCAAATTCAGTCGTAACCACAACCAGGGTCGAGTCAAATAGACCTCGTTGGATCAGGTCCCCGAGCAAAGCGGCCAAGGCGTGGTCAAACGCTGGCAGTTGGGTACCGATCGAGGGGGCAATATTGAAGTGATCATCCCAGCTTCCATACGTCAGTGATACGAATCGGGCGCCCGCCTCAACCAGGCGGCGGGCAACGAGCATCCGTCGCCCAGCGGCACTGCTCCCGTACGCCTCACGCACCTCCGCTGGCTCTGTCGACAGATCAAACGCTGCGCGGGCCCGTGGCGAAGTGACCATGCGGTAGGCCTGTTCGTAGAACGCATCAATGGCTGCCAACGGGGCGGCCGGCTGACGCTCGATCCGGCGGTTGATCCGTTGCAAAATACGACGAGCGCGTTGCCTGCGGTGCGCCGTGATTCCGCTGGGTGGAACCAGATCGCGCACCGCAAAGCCAGCCTCCCCTGGGTCGCTGCCCAGGCTAAACGGTCCGTGTGCCGAACTAAGGTATCCGCTTCCAGCAAAATTGTTCGGTTTACTTGGTATACAAATATAAGGCGGCAAGTCACCGCGGGCGCCGAATGCGTGTGACACCACGCTACCCTGGCTTGGGTAACGCAACACCGGACTGGGAGCATACCCCGTGAACATCTGGTGCACGCCCGCATCATGGTCGGCGAGCACGTGTGTCACCGCTCGACACAACGTGAATTGATCATTGCGCTGTGCCAGTTGTGGCAAGTGGTGGGAATACTGGATACCCGGCAGTTTAGTGTCAATCGATTGCGTGGTGCCACGGTAGGCTACCGGCGACAAGGGCTTGGGATCGAACGACTCCTGATGCGCCATCCCGCCGGGTAAAAAGACATGAATTACGGAATGGGCAGCTCCCTCGGAGTGGTCTGCCTGCTTGGCTTCACCACGCGCTTGCCACCGCAAGACATCCGCCAGGGAAAGTCCTAACCCACCCAGCGTCCCGACCGTCAGAAATTGACGTCGCGACCGAGCGGGTCCGTTTTGCGGAAGAAACATGCCTCTCTCCCTGGTTCTCACGGAACTCGAGGAACACAGTGCCGCATCGCAGCTGTGTTTCATTGTCGAAAGTCGTCAAGCCGAGTCAATGGTTGCCCGCTCGAGAGACCAGAGAAGCACCAAACGGGGCCGCAGCTCGAGTCGCGCTCGTAGCTTTCCATGTCGTCAACTGGTAGCCTGAGATCGGGTGCGATTCGAGACAGATCCGTTTTGCAGGGAGAATCAAGACATGCAACGCATCATGATGACGACACTGGCTGGCTACCTCATCGGGCTGGTGCCCACGGCAGGACGATCCCAAGTGCAGCAAGACCTCCCGCAAAAAGCTACCAACGATGCCTACGCTGCGCTGGTGGCGGAGTACCAGACGGCTCAAGACGAATACCGACAGGCACTGCGTAAGGCCAAATCCCCGGAAGCGCGTCAGCAAGCGCTCGCCAGCGCACCCCGGGCGGTCGACTATGCCGACCGCTTTCTCACATTTGCCAAATCGCAACCCGACAGCCCACAAGCTCTGCCAGCGCTCGTTTGGATTGCCACGAATGTCCGCCACGGCAAGCCGCTCGCAGCCGCCGCGCAGCTACTGGCATCCCGTTACATCGCTGAAGAAGGACTGATCGCAATCACCCATGGTTCGGCAAAGTTTATGCCCTCGGCCCAGCGCCGCGTCTTACTTCAGCAAGTCCTCGACAACAGCCCCCACAAACGTGTGCAACAAGCAGTCTGTTTGACGCTGGCTCAACTCATCGGCACCGAGGCGCGGATGGCGCCACGAGTGAAACAAGACAGTGCGCGCTTTGTGGACCTCTATGGCGAAACGCTGGTCACCCGTCTCAAGACTGCCGATGTGGCCGAACTGCAAGCCGAGGCAGAGAAACTCTATGCCCGCGCTGTACGTGAATTCGGTGACACCGAGACCTTGTTTACCGTGCTACAAACCAGTACGGGCGCGAGCCAGTTAACCGCCCTGAACATGTTGCTGCGGGATCATTCGGAAACGGAACAGTTTGGGTCACGCATCAAGTCCTTCGCACTTCGCGGAGGTACTTCACCGGCAATCGAAACACTGCTAGGGATCCTGCAAAAATCCCAACTGGGGCGGGAGATTGAGGGAGCTGCCGTACTGGCCTTGGCCAACATCAAAAAAAGTCAGGCCGACCGGGCCAACCAATTTAAACAATTACCACCCGCGCGTTTGAAGTTGTACGAGAATGCCTATGGTGCCGATTATGTCGCCCGCCTTCAACAAGCGGATCCGGCGGAACTGCTATCTGCGGCCGAAGGACTTTTTCAACGAGTCGTCAATGAATTCGCCGACGTCAACGGGGACCTAGTCCTCAACGGTCGTACGCTTCCGCGTGGGACCCTCGGTGAACAGGCTGCCCCCGCGTTATTTGAAATGAAACACCTCAGCGTCGGAAAAGTCGCACCAGAAATCGCGGCCGAGGACATCGCTGGGGTCAACTTCAAGCTGAGCGACTACCGCGGCAAGGTTGTGATGCTTGATTTCTGGGGCCACTGGTGAGGTCCCTGCCGGGCGATGTACCCACACGAGCGGTCGCTCGTCAAACGGTTGGCAGGGAAATCTTTCGCGTTGATCGGTGTGAACAGTGATCGCGATCGCGAACAACTCAAGCAGACGATGAAGCAAGAGCGGATCACCTGGCGAAGTTTCTGGAATGGCCCCGCGGGAACTGGCGGTCCCATCTCCAAGCAGTGGAATGTCCGTGGCTGGCCGACGATGTACCTGATCGACCACAACGGTGTGATCCGCCACAAATTCACCGGCTCGCCGGGTGGCGAAACACTCGACAAACTGATCGACCAGTTATTGGAGCAAGCCGAGACGGCTGCCGCGGATGCCTGAACCGGCAACGTCGCCACAGAGCCGACGTTTAACGGGCGGGACCCATTTCGCAGCGGAACGCCCCGCGCATGCGCCTGGGAATCTGCCCACACTAGTCTGCGGCCAATCTCGGAGTGCCAATCTCGGAGTGCCAGTCTCGGGAGACTTCTACTCGCGGAACGACGGGTCTTTCGCATCCAGCAGCCGAACTAGCGCATTAAACTCGAGCTGCCCGACATCCAGCACGTGGCGATCAAACGCAACCATCTGGGCAGCTGAACGCTCGATGACGTCCTGTGACGGGGTCACCAACGGGCGACCGCAAGCCAGCGCGTCGAGCTGAACCTGACACGCTCGCTCCAGTCGATGGAGATACAAAAAGGTCTCGGGAATCGTCTGCCCCACGGTGAGCAAACCATGATTCCGCAGAATCATGGCGTTGGCATCGCCCAGGTCCGCTACCAGTTTCTCTCGTTCCTCGCGGAGAATGGTGGAACCTTCGTATTCATGGTAGGCAAGGTTGTGGTAGAAACTCGTGGCATTCATGCTGATCGGCAGCAAGCCGCACTCCAGGGCCGCGACCGCCATCCCGGCCCGGGTATGGGTGTGCATCACGCAAGCAGCGTTCTCACGGTACATGTGAACCGCGCTGTGGATCGTAAAACCGGCCGGATTGAAGGTGTACTCGGTCGGTTCGACCAGGTTGCCGTCTACATCGATCTTGACCAGGTTCGAAGCCGTCACCTCGTCGTAACGCAATCCATACGGGTTGATCAGGAAGTGATGGTCCGGGCCGGGCACGCGCACCGAAATATGTGCGTAAATCAACTCACACCAGCCCAGATGGTCGAAAATTCGGTACGCGGCCGCCAGTTGCACGCGCAAATCCCATTCGGTCTGCTCAACAGTAGTCGACTGCTTGGTCTCGGTAGATGTTGCCATCGGCTGCTCCCGTCGGAATCGAAGGCCCCATCATAGCATGATCCACCCTGGAAATTGAATTCCTGGGCTCCGTATTCCGAACTCGGATACTCATTCTCTGGCCAATAAATCGATCTTCTTTGATCAGGTCTCAAATTCGCGCCAGCCGCCAGCATGTTAGAATAACCCCAGCCGGACGCCACCACGACGTACCCGGGTGACAGTACCACCTGCGCACGGACTTTCCCGCGCACAGGCCCGCGCACAGGCCCGCGCACAAGACTTTCGAAATGTGAGCTGCCAACGTTGGCTCCTGGCGACTACCAGAATCAGGAGAGGGACAAGGGAAGATGAAGCTTTATGCCCAGTCGGTTTTGCTGCTAATCGGTTGTCTGACTGTGCGCGCGCAGGCCGCAGAGCCGATCGACTTCAACCGCGACATTCGACCGATTCTCGCCAACACGTGCTTTGCCTGCCATGGACCGGACGCGGGTGAACGCCAAGCTGGGCTGCGGCTGGACACACCCCAGGGGGCGACCACGGCAGCCGATTCAGGACAAGCTGCTGTCGTACCCGGCAATGTCGCGGCCAGTCAATTGCTGGTACGAATCCGCAGCGCTGACGCAAGCCAGCGAATGCCACCTGCGGAATCCGGCAAAACCCTCTCATCGCGGGACATCGAGCTGCTCACGAACTGGATCGCGCAGGGTGCGAAGTTCGCGACACACTGGTCTTACACGCAACCTGTACGCCATGCGCCACCCAAGCCAACTCGGCACACCGATTGGGTACGGAATGAAACAGACCATTTCATTCTTCGTCGTCTGATTCAAACGGGCCTCAGTCCCGCACCGCAAGCCGACCGCGCGGCACTCATCCGCCGCGTGTCGCTGGACCTGACGGGTTTGCCTCCCAGCCTGAAAGAGGTGGACGCATTCCTCAACGACCAGCAGCCGGGCGCCTATGAACGCCTGGTCGACCGCCTTCTCGAAAAGGAATCCTACGGAGAACACTGGGCCCGGATGTGGCTCGATCTGGCCCGCTATGCCGACTCGGCTGGCTACGCCGACGATCCCCCACGCACCATCTGGGGGTTTCGCGACTACGTGATCCGTTCATTGAACACCAACAAACCATTTGACCAATTCACCGTCGAGCAAATCGCGGGCGACCTGTTACCCCAGGCGACACAAGAACAACTCATCGCTACAGCATTTCACCGCAACACACTCACGAACAATGAGGGAGGCACGAACGACGAGGAGTTCCGCAACGTGGCCATCGTCGATCGCGTCAATACCACCATGTCCGTATGGATGGGAACCACCATCCGCTGTGCCCAATGCCACAACCACAAATACGACCCGATCACACAGCAAGAGTACTTCCGTTTCTTCGCCTTCTTCAACAATAGCCAGGACGCCGACCGTCGTGATGAGAGCCCGCTGGTCGAAGTCTGGAATCCAGAACAAGAAAGGCAAAAGACCGCCTGGCGAAAAACCATCGCGGAATTAAAAGTCCAGTTGACCGCCGACACACCCGAATTGCGTGAGGGGCAGCTCCGCTGGGAAAAGAAAGTCGCGACCGCGGATACCGAGGCGGCCTCCGGCCAATTTGTACGCGTCGAGATTGTCGATCGCGCAGAGTTCCTGTCACTGGCGGAAGTCCAAGTTTTCCACGGCCAGGAGAATCTTGCCCGCCAAGGTAAAGCCACCCAATCCAGTGTCGATTACAACGGCCCGGCGAAACTCGCCATCGACGGCAACACAGACGGTGACTACAACCAAGCCAAGTCGACGACCCACACCAAGAAGGACAAGAACCCGTGGTGGCAAGTGGAACTCGCAGAACCTGTCGCGATTCAGAAGATCGTCATCTGGAATCGAACCGACGGCAGCGTCGGCACGCGGCTCAGAGGTTTTCGGGTCACCATACTGGACAGCGAGCAGCAGCCCGTCTGGAAAACCGACATTGCCGCCCCCCCCGCACCGCAGCTTGAGCTGCAGATCGACGGCGTACCCGCCGAGGTCCTCGCCGCAGTCAAGACAGCCGTGGCCGAACGCACTGAGAAACAGCAACAGCTGCTCCGTGACTACTACCGCTCGATCGCGCCGACCTTGAAAGAAGCCCGTGCACAACTGGCCCAACTAGAAAAACAGCTCGCCGACGCCAAGCCCATTACCACAGTACCGGTCATGCGGCAGCTCGCCGACGATAAGCGACGCGTAACCCGGATCCAGCAGCGCGGAAACTTCCTCGCTACGGGAGACGCTGTCTCCGAGGGAATACCAGCCGTCTTCCCCTCCCTGCCCGCCGGGAAACCACTGAATCGACTCACACTGGCGCGGTGGCTCGTCGATAAACAGAACCCCCTCACCGCGCGCGTGATCGCCAACCGTTACTGGGAAGCCATCTTTGGCACCGGCATTGTGCGCACCAGTGAAGAATTTGGCACCCAAGGTGAACTCCCTTCCCACCCCGAACTGCTCGACTGGCTGGCGACGGAACTCGTACGAGTCGAATGGAACACCAAGGCGTTCTTGAAACACCTGGTCACCTCAGCCACGTATCGCCAGTCCTCAGCGGTATCCGCCGCGTTAGTGGCACACGACCCCGAAAACCGGTTCCTGGGCCGGGGCCCCCGGTTTCGTCTGCCGGCGGAAACCATCCGCGACCAGGCGCTCTTCGTGAGCGGTCTGCTGAGCACAAAAATGTACGGACCGCCAGTCAAGCCACCTCAACCAAATATTGGTCTGACCGCTGCATTTGGTAGTGGAATCGATTGGAAAACGAGTGACGGAGACGATCGCTACCGGCGCGGCGTGTACACGACCTGGCGGCGCTCCAACCCATACCCCTCGATGGCAGCCTTTGATGCGCCCAACCGAGAGGTCTGTACAATCCGTCGAAACCGCACCAACACGCCCCTCCAAGCGCTGGTCACACTGAATGACCCCGTCTACATCGAAGCAGCACAGTCGCTAGCCCGCCATGTGACGAAGGCCGGGGAAACGGTCCAGGCCAAAGCAACCTACGGTTTCCGGCGTTGCTTGGCGCGTACCCCCAACCAAACCGAGTTATCCCATTTAACCAACCTCTACCAGCGTGCCCACGCGCACTTCAAAGAGCATCCCAAGGCGGCCAAACAAATGGCGAGCGAACCCCTGGGCGATGCGCCTGACGGAAGCGATCTGACCGAACTCGCGGCGTGGACCGTCGTTGGAAATGTACTACTCAACCTGGATGAAATGTTTTTGAAACGATAACCGGCAACCCCCAGACGGACCGTTAACCTCAGCTAACTGACTGGGCTAGCTGCCTGGGCTAACTGCCTGGGCTCTTTTGCCCGCGAACCTCGAAAATAGTGTGCCGCGCTTGGGCGCGACAAGGAGATGACAATGCATCCTCGCCTGGAACAGATTCAAACCGCCACGCGCAGGCACTTCCTGCGGCAATCGACCGCCGGAATCGGTGGTGCGGCGCTCGCGGCGCTGTTAGGTGAAAACGTCGTGGCCGCTCCCCGGCTTGTCGATCCACTGGCGGCCAAAAAGCCGCACTTTCCGGCGCAGGCAAAACAAGTCATCTACCTCCACTTGACGGGTTCGCCACCGCACCTCGATCTCTTCGACTACAAACCCCAACTCGTCAAATACTCCGACCAGGACTGTCCAAACGAATTTCTGGACGGCCAGCGATTTGCCTTCACCTCCGGTGTACCGAAGCTGATGGGAACGCCTCGTAAATTCAAGCAGTGTGGCGACGGGGGCGTATGGCTCTCGGATGCGATTCCGCATCTGCAAACCGTTGCCGATGAACTGTGTGTCATTCGTTCGATGACCACGGACCAGTTCAACCACGCGCCGGCCGAGTTGCTGCTCTACACCGGTTCACCTCGCTCCGGCCGACCGTCGCTTGGCACCTGGGTGACCTACGGGCTGGGAACAGAAAACGCCAACCTGCCGGGATTCGTCGTGCTCATTTCCAGCGGCGTGCAGCCCAACGGTGGCAGCAAGTCGTTTGGCAGCGGTTTCCTGCCTTCGGTCTACCAGGGCGTGCAATGCCGCTCCCAGGGGGATCCGGTGCTCTATGCGTCCGATCCAGCGGGGATGAATCGGGATTTGCGCCGACTCAGCCTGGACGCACTCCGTGATCTGAATCAACTGCAAGCCAAAGAACTTGGCCATCCCGAAACCTTGACCCGAATCGCACAATACGAGCTCGCTTTCCGCATGCAGATGTCGGTCCCCGAAGTCATGGACATCAATGATGAGCCCCAACATGTGATCGACAAATACGGCGCCAAGCCCGGGGCATCGAGTTTTGCCAACAATTGCCTGTTGGCGCGGCGCCTTGTTGAAAACGGCGTCCGCTATGTCCAGCTATTCGATTGGGGATGGGATTTCCACGGCACCGGCGAAGGCACCGGCCTGACCTCCGGGCTCACCAACAAGTGTGCCACAATGGACAAACCGGTGACCGCCTTGATCAACGATCTCAAACAGCGCGGGATGTTTGAGGAAACACTCATCGTGCTAAGTGGAGAATTTGGACGCACCCCATTCCGCGAGGGGCGCACCGCCAAGAGTAAGGTGCTTGGACGCGATCACTACCCGGACTGCTATTCGACCGTACTGGCCGGCGGTGGCGTGAAAGGCGGGATGATGCACGGCGAATCGGATGAGTTCGGCTTCCGCATCGCGCGCGACCGTGTGCATGTTCATGATCTGCAGGCCACGATCCTGCACCTGCTCGGATTTGATCACGAACGACTGACATTCCGTTTTCAGGGCCGTGACTACCGCCTGACCGATGTCCACGGTAGCGTCGTCGACAACATACTGGCGTGACAGCCACACCGCCAGGCGAATGGCCAGGCCTCATCGGTTGAGCCGCAGAACTCGGCGTAAACGCTGCAGTAGACCGCGACCGACGCCGGCCTCGCTGGTCTTACCGCCAACGCGCGTCGTCTCTTCATTCCAAGAGTCACCGCCCGACACCTTCTGAGCGGTTTGCACGCGGCGGTCTGCACTCACCCGCCGGCGCGTCTGAAAGTACTCCGTGGTCTTACCGCGACTCGTCTCGGTGTAGTGCCACTTGATCATCTGCTGCTTCTTGTCGATTCCGATAAGTGTCGAGTGCCCCGTGTATAACCGCCCCAGATCAAAACCAGAAGAACTCGATTTCACCGTCTTCGATTCGGCATCCCAATAAGCGGTCCCCGACCCAGTCGAAATGACTTGCCCTGTCGCAGTGGCCATGTAATGTGTGTAGAGAACCATCTTGCCCTCGTGCGCCAGTTGAACCCCATAGCGGGCGGTGTAATCGAGGCCAGCCGGAACTCCCTCCCACATAGCCACAGTCTTACCATGCGTTTCCCAGGTGCCAATTGCACCACTTTGTTGCTGGTAAACGACAAACTCCTCCCAGGACTCGGGCGGCACGAAACCTCTCTCAGCAGGTTCGTCCGCAGCTTCCTCAGAGGCCATTAAAGTCGCGTTACACAACAAGACGCCTAGGAACCAACTTGCGAATTTCATCAGTGGCCCTCCAAGGTTGCCCGGATTTCGGAAACGAGTGTCAAGCAACGTGGTCTGCCGCACCGCAATGACTTGTCCGCTTGACGTGTCCGCGACAGGCCACCTATCTGTGCCGTCGGCCAGCACCTGGTGGTACGGGCTGCAGATGGGCCAAAGTTTCACCGATACCAGCGACGTTTGCAACTTTTGCTGCGAAGGAGACTGACAGGTGTGACGCACTGCGTTCAGTGGTGAAGTTCCCACTCGCTGTTGCGGTCGCTGCTGGAAAAAAGCATAGTATGGTTTGGCTCGCTCCCTGCCCGGTGGCAGGTTCGGCTAGAGTAGCAGTGACAGAGTGCTTTTCGCTCCACCCGACCAGAACAGAATGAAACGCCATGCATACCTGGTCCACGTTTGCTGCCGTCCTGGTCCTGGCTGTCGCGCCAGGCGGCGCGTTGTCTGCCAAAGATGCTGCGTCCAGCCTGCCAGCTGCCTTTCAGGCACACTGCATCAAGTGCCACGGCCAGGAAAATCAGGTTGAGGGTGAAACCAACCTGCTGAAGATCAAGTCCGACAAGGATCTTGAGGCCCAGCCACAACTACTGGAAAAACTGATCCAGGTGTTGAAGAACGGTGACATGCCGCCCCCGGATGCGACTCCTCTCCCCAAGCGGCAAAGACAACAAATCGTCTCCAGCTTGCACGTCATGATCCAGCGGGTCCGCGCCAGTCAACCGTTCATTCCGACCCCCATCAGGCGGATGAACCGATTCCAATACAACAACGCCGTGGTGGATCTCCTCGAACTGGATCGGGATCTGTTCCGGCTCAACGAACGGCTGCTGCGGCGACGGGACGACTACTTTCAACCGGCAACCGGAAAGATGCCTCCGGAAGTGAAAGTCTCCAGTCGCCCGCTCTCCAAGGATATCGATAACCAGCGTCCCGAAGGTTTTCGCGGTGTGGCCGCCTTTCCGCAGGACAAACGAGCCGAACACGGTTTCGACAACCGCGCCGACCACTTGACACTGTCACCTCTGCTGATGGAATCCTTTCTCCGCTTGAGCCAGACGATCGTCGAGAGCGCCGATCTCAACCCCAAAGAATGCCGTAGCTGGGATCGATTGTTCGCGCCACCGAACAAAGCAGAAGGTACGCCCGCTGAAGGCCGTTCCGCGGACGAAACCCCTGAGATCGATGCGGTACGAAGCCGTCTGAAAAGCCTGTTGCGGCGGGCGTTTCGCCGGCCAGTCGATCCGCCAACACTTGAGCGTTTTACACAATTCGCGCAGCAGCAGTTCCATGCGGGAGCGGACTTTGAGCAAACCATGCGGACGCTCGTCGGAGCGATTCTGGGAATGCCCGACTTCCTCTATTTCTACGAATCCGACACGACCCAGAAGACCTCGCTTACCAATCCAGGCCGCCAGCGTGTCACCGATTTTGAACTGGCTTCACGACTGGCCCAGTTCTTGTGGAGCAGTATCCCCGATGACCCCTTGCTGGACCTGGCGGCAGCGGGCCGCCTCAGCGACCCGCAAATCCTCGGCGCACAAATCGAACGCATGATGAATGATTCGCGATCGAGTCGGTTCTGCGACAATTTCCCCGCCCAGTGGCTGCAGCTGGACCGGTTGATCACCTCGATCCCCGATCCCCAGAAGTTCCCCTACTTCTACTACTCTGGATATCGGACCAGTATGCATATGCTGTCGGAACCACTGCTGCTCTTTGAAACGGTTTACGTTGAGAACCTCTCGGTAATGGACCTGCTCGACCCGGATTTCACCTGGGAGAGCAACATGCTCCGCGCGAATTATGCGGGACACTCCAAGGGTGACCACCAGGTCAACGTCCAGTCGTTCAAACGCGTACCGCTGGAGGACCCCCGCC
>PAQH01000148.1 GCA_002709225.1 Planctomycetaceae bacterium | reverse complement strand
GCGACCAACGCCACGAAACCGCCGAAACGCTCCCCAGCCCCACCCTCGATACGACCGACAAACGCAGCTGGGAAACCACACCGGGAAGCCCCTACCAACGCGGTAGCGACCAACGCCACGAAACCGCCGAAACGGCCCCCAGCCCCACCCTCAATACGACCGACAAACGCAGCTGGGAAACCACACCGGAAAGCCCCTACCAACGCGGTAGCGACCAAACCGCCGAAACACGCACAGATCTGAAGCGAAACGCAATGGGCACCCAGAACTGGGAACCCGCGCCGCTCGACCAGGGCAATGCAGACCGCAACAACGAATGGCAGGCCTCGTCCCCGGCATCTTCCCCAGACGCAAAACGGTCACCGGCAGGGTCTCCGAAAAATACGAACAACGCAAACTACCGCCCCGGTTCACTTGACTCCAATCGTCGCTATCAGCAATCCAAAAACTCCGCCACGACCAGCACCCCGGAGCCCTTCTTGAATAATGATCGGCAACCGTACATGACACACTCCCGGCGTTTCCAACTCGACTATGACATTGACGCCATTGCGTTCGCTAACATTTCTCAGGTCGAGTTGTGGGCAACCACGGATCAGGGGCGTCGATGGCAAAAATGGGGTCACGACGAAGACCGTCAAAGTCCACTTGAGGTGGAGGTCAACGACCCGGGAACTTACGGATTTCGTATCGTCATCGTCGGCCGCAATGGAGTCGCTGGTAACACGCCCAGCCCAGGTGCAGAGGCTGATGTGTGGGTGACCGTCGACCAGACGCCGCCTGAAGTCAAGCTACTGGCGGTTCAAACTGGAAAGGGCGCCCAGGCTGGCCACTTAGTAATTCACTGGGATGCTTCGGATCGCCATTTGTCAGAACGTCCTGTTACGCTTCGTGTCGCGGAATCTGCCAATGGACCATGGACAATCATCGCCGAGGGCCTGCAAAACGTATCGAAATACGCCTGGCGTCCCCCCGCCACCATCGCTCGTCAAATCCATGTCCAAATTGAAGCCCGCGACGCGGCCGGCAACCATGCCATGGATCAAACCCGCAGCCCGGTTGACGTTCGTAGTGCGACACCCCGTGGTCGAATCCGAGGATTTCGTTCACTTCAGGAACAGCGATCGCAAAACGCCAGTAAGTCAGTCAATTACCAGGAGCCCACGCCATTCGGTGTTGGCGCCCCCGAAACCAACTAAAGGGTGTCTCGAAACTGCTTCTCTGAACGTACTGCTTCCCTGAACGTACTTACGCCCGCCAGCTCAGGCGTCCAGCAGCTCTTCCTGTCGCAGCTCCTGAAGACGCTTCCGCCCGCCGCACTTTTCCAGATACTCGTCAAAACTGGCGACCTCGAACAAGTAGTTGGAAAGCCACTGCTGGTAGCGTTCTGGCTCGCGTTCCGCATGCAACCAACCGCGCAAATGCTCTTCGTCTGAAAAATATGCGTAGGGCATGTTGCCTGGATAACTGCCGCCGGGAACTTCGCAGACCGCGTCAACACAATAGAACGGAATCACCGTTGATGTCGGATCTTCACGAATGACATCATCCGCGACCAATTCCTCACACGTCACGATAACCTTGTGCGCTGCGCGCGCGACAAGCCCGTCGCTCACCGCAGTGCCGCGGATCCGGCAGTTCCCATAACGGTCGGCCTGGTGTACATGAATCGCCGCAACATCGGGAAACAGAGCAGGCACCGCCGTTAACCGCTGCCCTGTGAACGGGCACTCAACTGCCCGCGCAGCGCTGTGCTGGAACGTGTCGGTCCCCGCCACACTGCGGACAGGTAGAAAAGGAACCCCCATAGAGGCTGCTTGAAACCGCAACGCCAACGTATAATTGGTCCATTCGCAGATCTTGACTTCCCCGCTCTCCATGACACGACGCGCATGGGGAGAGAGTCCACGAGCTTCCAATCCGATAATGTAGGCAGCGTCGACTCGGTTCAGCAACTGGCCCCGACCCGTCAAATTTCCGCTACAGAGCAACTGGAAGTCGTGCGTCGTTGTGTGGCCAGCCAATCCCAGGTGTTGTTTTCTCTGGCGGACGATTTCATGGATCACTGCCGTGGCAATCCGATTTGCCCCGAATCCGCCAGTCGCCAAATAGTCTCCATCGTCAATCAACTCACGAACCGCCTCGGCAACTGGTCGACATTTATCGGTCATCGCCTTCGACTTCTGCCCAAATCGTTCTCGGGCCACATCGCAATCAGGGTCTGAAAATAGAGGGCCGCTGCCACTGTTTAATGTCAAATTGCCACACTCCCTTCGATACCAACAGACCCAACCAATCCGGGCGGAGTTCGAGTTCTCGTCGCCCAGCGGTAGACGGCCGTCTACACCCTGCTATCACTTCCCCAAACCAGACTTCCGTGTCCTATCCCAACCGATTTGCAGCGTGCACCGTATTACCCCATTACACCGAACATATTACACCGAACATATTACACCGAACATATTAGCCGAACATATTAGCCGAACATATTACACCGAACATATCAGCCCGGTCTTTACACCGGTCTGGATCTGCCCGTCTGTTCGACACGACACCAGCGTAAACAGCTCCAAACCGCTCACCATTGGACAAGGCGAGTTATCACCGCTCGTCATTCACTTGCGATTCACCCGAGGCATCCTTTGTTGCACAACCAAAATACTGGCACGATGGAGGGACTAATCCGATGATTCCATTGCAGCTACCACAGACCGTGGGAGATGCACGCGTTTCCTTGGCAACCCCACAACCACAACCAACTGGCTCCTACCCAACAGCGGACAACTGGAAGCCCACCATGGTGCCGGAGCGCTAACATGGACACGTTCACACCTCAAACCCTGGCAGCACGCTTTCTGTTTCCGATCGAGGGATCGGTAATCGAACGTGGCACGATCACGATGCACGGCGCGAAGATAACCGCTATTGAACGTGAAGCCACCAATGCACGTGCTCGCGACCTGGGAAATGTGGCCATCCTCCCAGGCCTGATCAACGCGCATACGCATCTGGAATTCAGCGCGCTAACCGCGCCACTAGGTGAGCCCGGCATGCCACTCCCAGAGTGGATTGAACGGGTTGTCCGCTGGCGGCGCGCCGCCGGTGATACGGCCACACCAGTGTCACCGGACCATGCCGTCCAACAAGGGTTGTGCGAATCTCTACGACATGGAGTCACTGGTCTTGGTGAAATCTGCACAACCGACTGGCAGGACTCCGCGTTCCCAGCATCCCCGGCCAGCTGTACGCTCTTTCGCGAACAGATCGGGCTTTCGCCCGAACGTTCTCGGGCCAGCTTGCGTTCGGCCGACCAATGGCTTACAGAGTTCGCCACACGATGTTCACAGCAGGCTCCGGGCCCAACGGCCGGGCCACGTTATCCGGGCCTCAGTCCCCACGCTCCATACACGGTGGACATCCCTTTACTGGAGTCGCTTTGCAGCTTGTCTAGAAAGTCAGACAGTCCCGTAGCAATGCATTTGGCAGAGTCGCCGGAAGAGGTCGAGTTGCTCAGAACTGGTAGAGGGGCGTTGGCCGCAATGCTGGATCGACTCGGAGCCAGGGATCCCGCCAGCCCCCACACGGAACGCTCACCTTACGATTATCTCCTGCGTCTGGCAAACACTCCACGTCTGTTAGTAATTCACGGCAACTACCTGAACCAACGAGAACTCGATCTTCTCGCGCAACATCGCGACCACGTCTCGATCATTTTCTGTCCTCGCACACACGCTTTTTTTCAGCACACGAGGTACCCCTGGGAATCAGTCTTGGCGCGTGGAATTCCACTCGCCTTGGGCACGGATTCCCGCGCCTCGAATCCAGACCTCAACCTGCTCGCAGAGATGCAATTCCTGCTTGGACAAACTTCCAGTCCTTCTCCGCAGCAAGTTCTACAGCTGGGCACCAGGAACGGCGCTCGCGCACTGGGGCAACACCACGAAATGGGCGCCCTCAAACCCGGTATGCTGGCAAACCTGATCGTCATCCGGCTGCCCGACCGCCCAGCCAAGGACCCGCACGAACTGTTGTTTGACCCAGAATCAAAAGTCATCCGCACCTATGTACACGGTGCACTGGTACACGCGGAGGAAAGCACGTAGAGGACCACGGACGCGCGAGCGGCATGGAAAGGCCAGTGCGTCATCTTCGTGAATGGGCCCTGTCAGCGCGGGAAGTAGCGCGTCAGCAAACCAGGACAAATCACGCTCACTGGCCTATAATGGGTTCAACTGCGAGCCTCAACATCCCTCTCGATCGCTACCTGGGGGTTCGGCACCGGCTACAACAACCCCAACATTTTTTCGGATAGAACCACCCGTGACCGCACCCTTCCACAGCTTGAGACTACTCGCACTCTTCGCCCTGTTGGCCTGCTGCGACACAACGCAGCTCGCTGCCGCGACACAAGCAGCGGAACAGGCCTTCTTCCGTAAAGAAGTTGTGCCTTTGCTTGCGAAACGTTGTTTCAAATGCCATGGCGGAAAACAGGTTAAAGGTGGTCTGAGACTGACCAATCGCGCAGCCATTCTCAAAGGGGGGGAGAGCGGGCCGAGCGTTAATCTCGAGCATTTCCAGGAAAGTCTTCTCTGGAATGCGGTCACCTATCAGGAACTGGAAATGCCTCCCGCTGGAAAACTGACCGCGGGAGAACTGGCGATACTTCGACGCTGGCTAAGCACCGGGCTCGCCTGGGATCAGAGCGCCGTCGACGCGGCCAGCGTGCAGCCCGATTCACCACCGGTCGACGCGTTGGCGCGGCAATTCTGGTCCTTCCAACCCGTGCAACGCCCCGCCTTGCCCAAGCTTGCCTCCACACCCTGGTCCGAAAACCCCATCGATCGGTATGTAATGGCGCGCCTCACGGCGGCAGGTCTCACACCCGCGCCACCCGCGGACCCGGCAACGCTACTGCGGCGGATCCATTACGACCTAACCGGACTCCCTCCTTCACCAGAACAGGTAGAACGTTTTCTGGCCGCGCCTTCCCCGAAAGCATACGAAGGGGTCATCGACGAGCTATTAGCTTCGGAACATTACGGCGAACGCTGGGCGCGACACTGGCTCGACCTGGTACGTTACGCTGAATCAAACAGTTATGAGCGTGACGGCCCCAAGCCAAACGTCTGGCGATTTCGAGATTACGTCATCCGGGCATTCAACCAGGACATGCCATATGACCAGTTCATTCTCGAACAATTGGCCGGCGACGAACTACCGGGCCGTACGGCGGATCAATTGATCGCGACGGGTTACCATCGGCTAGGAATCTGGCAAGACGAACCCGTCGATCGCAAGCAAGAACTCTACGAAGACATCGACGACCTGGTGCGAACAACGAGCGAAGTGTTCCTGGGCCTACGCATCGGCTGTGCCCGGTGTCATGACCACAAGCTGGACCCGATCCCGCAACGCGATTACTACCGCTTCGCAGCATTCTTCTCCGGAATTAACCGCTATGGGATTCGCGGCGCCGACACCGTAGCGAGGTTTTCGCTGCGCGACATTGCCAGCGACGAACAACGAAAACAACAGCAAGTGGCAATTGCCGCGCACGCAAAGGAAGTCCAACAGGTTAACCGGCAAATCAGTGACCTCGAAAAATTGGTGTACGACGACTTTTCACCGGTCGAAAAAGAGAATTTTCGAGATGAAAGCCTCAAGCTTCAAATCGTCAAGAAGCGTACCGGCAAGCAGATAACCAAAGCTCAGTTCCAGCAATATTCCGACTACAAGGAGCAGCAAAAGAAGCTGAAACGATTCAAGCCTCCGGCTCTCGACCAAGCGCTCTGCATTACCGAGATTGGCAATCAACCTCGGCAAATGCACGTCTTGATGCGAGGAAACGCACATGCACCCGGGGATACGGTGGAACCTGGTTTCCCCGAAGTTCTCTCCTTTGACGACCCCACAATTCCCGAAACGACCAAGAACGCAAAAACAAGTGGGCGGCGTTTGGCACTAGCGCGATGGATCATCCGTAAAGACAACCCACTGACCGCCCGTGTTATGGCCAACCGAATCTGGCAGCACCACTTTGGTCGCGGACTCGTCCGCAGTCCCAATGACTTTGGGTATAGTGGATCACGTCCCACCCACCCACAACTTCTCGATTGGTTGGCAGCAGAACTGGTCGCTGGTAAGTGGCGCCTGAAACGCCTTCACAAGCTGATTCTGCTCTCCCGCACATACCAGATGTCATCACGGGACACGCCCGCACATCGCGCGCAAGACCCCGGCAACAACCTCCTCTGGCGGTTTGAAATGCGACGACTGTCCGCTGAAGAACTTCGCGACTCCATCCTCTCAGTTGCTGGCAACCTAAACCTGAAAAAATATGGTCCAAGTATTTTTCCGCTCATCGACCAGGAGGTCCTGGCGGGGCAGTCCGTACCGGGAAGCCACTGGCGACCTTCAACCGCGAAAGAACAGGCGCGCCGCAGCATTTACATCCATACCAAGCGTTCCTTGATCGTTCCCCTGATCGCGGCTTTCGATGGCGCCGAAACCGACAACTCTTGCCCGCTTCGTTTTGCCACGACGCAACCAACACAAGCGCTGGAAACTTTGAATGGCCAGTTCCTGAACAGGCAAGCCGCGACATTTGCCAACACGGTTCGAAAACAGGGCAAACAAGCACAAGAGCAGGTCCAATTCGCTCTTTGGCGTGGACTGCAACGACCACCACAACTGGACGAAGTGCAACGGGGTGTAAGGCTTCTGCAAACATTATCCAAGCAATACGAACTCAGCGCTGACAAGGCCCTCGAGTATTTCTGTTTGTTAGTGCTAAACATGAACGAATTTGTCTATCTGGACTGACACCCACAAGCCTCAACGACACATCTTGCAGATGCGTATTCTTGGGACAACCAACTCGGTAGTGGAATACCACCGCCACGGAAACCAGCCTGCGGTATGGCTGAACACGAATGGCGGCTGCCCATCGGGCCGATACCAAGAACACCCACCTGTCGTTTCTGATCGTAGGAGCCAAGCATGAATCGCGAAAAGCTTCCCTCAACACAGTCTTTCTGCGGCCGAACGCGCCGCGAGTTCCTGTGGCAAACAGGCGGCGGATTTACAGGCACGGCGTTGGCGGGAATGCTGGAAACGGACGGCTTCCTGACGCGACAAGCGACCGCCGCAGACGGTAAAACGCCATTTGTTAACCCGCTCGCTCCCCGCCCTCCACAACGCGTAGCGCAAGCCAAGAGCGTGATCTTTCTGTTCATGTACGGCGGCCCCAGTCACATCGATACGTTTGACTACAAGCCAACCATGAAGGGCATGGACAACAAGACTGTCTCAGTCAAGACGTTTGGGCGTGGGGGACGTCGCAACCAGGGTAGAATCGTAGAACCTCGCTGGAATTTCCAACAATATGGTGACTGCGGCAAATGGGTTTCCGACCTTTTCCCACACTTGTCCACCTGCGTGGACGACATCACATTCCTGCATTCAATGACCGCGGATTCGCCAATTCACGGATCAGCCATGCTGATGATGAACTCTGGCAAGATCATCAGCGGCAGCCCCTGTCTCGGCTCCTGGGTGAACTATGGGCTGGGAACCGTAAACCAGAACCTGCCTGGATTCGTCGTCATGCTAGATCCTCGCGGTGGACCGATCAGCGGTGCCAAAAACTGGTCCAGTGGCTATATGCCAGCGGTTTATCAAGCCACGGTGATGCGTTCGAAGGGAAACGCCATTTTGAACCTGGCACCTCCCCAAGGCATGTCGATCTCCGTACAGCGAAAGTTACTCGACACGCTTCGTGAATACAACGTTAAACACCGCTTGCAACGCATTGAAAACAGCAACCTTGCTGCTCGTATTGCTAGTTATGAACTGGCGTACAAAATGCAAGAACATGCGCCCGAAGCAGTTGATTTAGCGAGCGAGACCGCGGAGACCAGGCGTCTGTACGGATTGGATCAACCTAAAACATCCATAGTCGCACGCCAATGTCTGCTGGCTCGTAGGCTCGTAGAACGTGGCGTTCGTTTTGTGCAAGTCTATTCCGGCGGCAACCACGGCGACTCAAACTGGGATGCCCACGCGGACTTGAAAACCAATCATGACATGCATGCGGCAGAAACCGACCAGCCCATTGCTGCGCTCCTGAAAGACCTTAAGCGACGAGGATTACTCGACGAAACGTTGGTGGTGTGGGGCGGGGAATTTGGTCGCCAGCCAACGGCTGAATACGCCCGGGGAACGGGCCGCGACCACAATTCCTATGGATTCACAATGTGGATGGCCGGCGGTGGTCTGCCAGGGGGCACTAGTATCGGCGAAACCGATGAGCTCGGCAGCGCGGCGATCACCGAACCACTGCATGTCAAGCATTTGCACGCCACCATCCTCCACAAGATGGGAATAGACCCCAACGGCTTGACCTATTTTTACGCGGGCCTGGACCACAAACTTGTGGGGGTCGAAGGCGCCGAGCCGATTACACAACTGCTGTAGCCATGCTTCGCAGACGCCCCCTGCCGCGTCTGAGAAATCAGTTAGCGGAAGACGCGTAGTCTTCGTTCTCGCGAAAATGACTCGCCAGTTTCGCGTAGTGAAGAGCTGCTTTCTGAATGCGCGATGAATCCTCAGCGGTGGATGCGCGCACAATCCGACCGGGTACACCTAACACAACGCTGCCGGGGGGAATCTGTTTGCCTTCCGGGACAATTGCCCCCGCACCGATGATCGATCCGGTACCAATACGTGCGCCATTCATAACAACCGAGCGCATGCCAATCATGACTTCGTCTTCGACTTCAGCACCATGCACGATCGCCGCGTGCCCGACAGTGACTTGGGCTCCAATCAGACAAGGAAAGCCCGGATCAGCATGCAATACGCAGAGATCTTGAATGTTGGTTTCGCGTCCAACGCAAATCCTCTCCGCATCGCCGCGGACCACCGCACCAAACCAGACACTCGCCCGAGCGGCGAGTGTGACATCCCCCAGGACGACCGCATTACCGGCAATGAACACCGAGGAGTCAACAAGGTCAGATGCAAATCGAGTCCTGTCCAAAATACTAGTCCCTATGTTAGTCTGGCGAGGTCGCGAATACCCACCGCAGCGACGAACTCACGAAGCTGGTCAAGCCTCGCCTCACTCGTGCAGAGACAGGTGACGCAGTGAAAGGCAAACAACTCACTGGCATGATAGACAGACTAGAGCCAATTAACCAAACGGTAAGAAACATCGCTAGTGGTACGATCGCTCCCCGCCACCTGGTCCAGTTCTGTCTCGACCGCATCAGCCGACATGACGTGGTGCTGCGGGCTTGGGTGAGGCTCGATGAACATTCTGCGTTGGCCGAAGCAGACCGGCTGGAACAAATGGCGCTCCGCGGCAAGATCCTGGGACCACTGCATGGAATTCCAATTGGCGTCAAGGACATCATTGACGTGGCCGGCATGCCAACCGTAGCTGGTTCACCACGGCGTGCCCATCACATCGCCGCGCGCGATGCGCCATTAGTCTCCCAACTGAGGCGTGCGGGTGCGATTATTCTTGGCAAGACCGTGACAACGCAATTTGCCGGCTTCGATCCCCCACCCACCCGAAATCCATGGAACCTGGGCCATACGCCGGGAGGATCCAGCAGCGGTTCGGCCGCCGCAGTCGCTGCTCAAATGTGCCAGGCGGCCATTGGCACTCAAACAGGTGGGTCCATCGTGCGACCCGCTAGTTACTGTGGGGTCGCGGGGCTGAAGCCAACTTACCAGGCCATTGATACTTCCGGAGTGGTACCCCTCAGCCGAACACTCGACCACCCCGGCCCAATAGCGCGGCATGTCTCCGACCTGGCAATCTTGTTCCAGGTTCTGAAACAGCGCAGCCAACGCCAACGTAGTGCTCCAGCGATAGACGCCACCCCGCTGCTGCGCATTGTCGAAGACTTTTTCATGGATGAAGCTGCCGCCAATGTCATCTCCGCACTCGAGCCCGCCTTGGCACGTCTGCACGCGGCAATTCGCACAGACAACCCGTTTCGCCTACCTCGTTCATTTCAAACACTGCACCGCATGCATCGCAGGATTATGGCAGCGGAAGCAGCCCAGGTTCATCGCGACGAATTCGAATCAGCAGCCGGACAATTCGCACCCCGCATCACAGAGTTAATCAAGGAGGGGCTGGAAATGCCGGCGGTCGAATTCGCCGCAGCACTCGAGCACCGCGCCCTGTTTCGGCAAGCGATGGGGCAGCAGCTCGACGCGGCCACCGTACTGGTAATGCCAGCAACGAATACCGCAGCCCCCCCCGAACTGACAACAACGGGCGACGCCCGCTTTCAGTCTCCCTGGAGTTATGCCGGGTTACCAGTGGTCAGTATTCCCGCTGGGAAGGACCCCCAGGGAATGCCCTGCAGTCTTCAATTCGTGGGTGCGGCAGGGCAAGACGAACGTGTGTTGGCTGCGGCAGCCTGGAGCGAAAATCAGCTCGCTCTCGATTGGCAACGTCCAGAACCGAAAGCAAAGTGTACAAACTGACCGTTGGCAACTCCGGGGCAGCGGAAAATGACCTTGTTCGCCTGATACCCGCGACGTACGATGCACTGCTACTGAGCAAAATTGAGGATGGAATCGTTGATACGGCTCAAGTGGTTTCTCGATTGGTGCGTGTACCTGCTGGTACGCATCACGATTTGCTGGCTCCAAATGATCAGTCTTGAGTCCTGTATGGCTTTGTCCAAAGGGCTCAGCTTCCTGATTTGGCGTGTTCTCCGATTTCGGAGGAATGTCATTGAAGAGAACCTGCTTTATGCGTTCCCTCAAGCAAGTGCTCTCGACCGCGCTCGTATTGGTAGAGGGATGTGGGAACACCTCATCCTGATGGTCTGTGAGAGCGCGCGGGCCGAACGAAAAATCCACGACACGAATTATCGTGAATTTTTCACCTTTCGGGACCAGCGCCAACTTCTCAACGCCATGCTAGATCCCCGTCCATTGGTATTGGTCACCGGTCATTATGGAAATTTTGAGCTGGGGGGATTTGTGCTAGGGTTACTCGGTTTTCCGACCTATACAATCGCCCGTCCGTTGGATAACCGATTCCTAAACAACTACGTCAATCGCTTTCGCCAGGTTAAAGGCCAGTACATTCTCTCTAAAGACGGCAGCGCCCAAATGGTCAATCAGCTCCTCGAAAGGGGAGAAAAACTGGGCATCCTGGGAGATCAATATGCCGGATCCCGCGGTTGTTGGGTCGAGTTCATGGGACGCCCCGCTTCATGCCACAAAGCCCTCGCGTTGTTTTCGCTCAGCAGCGGTGCGCCACAAATGGTGCTCTACAATCGACGTTCCCAACAGCCGATGCGGTTTGAGGTAGGTTGCGCAGGTAGTGTCGATCCCGCCGACCTGCCCGATTCGCTCGCCGACATCCAGGCTCTGACGCAATGGTACAATCAACGGCTTGAGCAAGTGATCCGGGAAACACCCGACCAATACTGGTGGGTGCATCGACGCTGGAAGGGAAAACCACGTTCAGCTCGTGCGCGCAGACAGGCAGCCTAGTTAATCGTTTCGCGCAACCTGCAGTAAGCGTCCAGGATGGGGAGCGGTTTTTCCCGCTCAGGGGCTGGTACAATCAAGTACAACATTGCTCTCAGGAAAGACGCCATGAATCACTGGACCCTGGTCGGCCATGTGGCCGACTGCCCGCCAGGACAATCCATCGAATGCGTCGCCGGCGATCGCATCATCGCGCTATTTAATCTCGATGGAACATTCCATGCCCTCGACGGTATTTGCCCGCACCAGGGCGGCCCACTCGCCAAGGGAACCTTGACGAATTGCATCGTCACATGCCCTTGGCATGGCTGGCAATTCGACGTGACGACCGGCCAACACCAGATCAACACTGCACTAAAACACGACTCATTGGCCGTAAAGGTTGAGGGCGATGAAATCTTTGTGGCGTTAGGCTAGCACCACTGCAGGTGCCGCAATCGCGTTTACGGTTTCCAACGTCTTAGATTATTGAGCTGCCGGATGTTCAACGTAAATTTGGACTCATAGACCAGCTCATTCTTGATCAGATCCATCACCGACAAACGGATGACGCAATCTGCTGGAGGCGGTACGCGACGAGGCTCAATATCACCGAACACCGCGTAG
Organism: Planctomycetaceae bacterium; assembly: GCA_002709225.1. Classification (GTDB taxonomy): domain Bacteria; phylum Planctomycetota; class Planctomycetia; order Pirellulales; family Pirellulaceae; genus UBA9264. The sequence goes on along the minus strand of PAQH01000148.1, from coordinate 2,374 downwards.
TTCGACTGGGAAAGCTCGCCGAGAACAAAAGCCTTTTGGGCGTTCCACCCTCCACCTGACCCGGAAAACCCCTGTTCCATGGTGTCATTGGTCGTCTTGTCGTCCGCGTGAGCGACACCAAGCGTCGCAATCGCGAGACGGATCTTGTCCGCAAAGTCCTTGCCACGATCATGACAATAATCGATGAGCCGTTTCCGTTGTGCCACGTTCAAGCCTCGTGCCCGACGTTGTAGCGTTTTGCTCTGAAAACTAAATTGTTGCTCCACGCCTTCAAAGCTCATGCGAAAGGGGAACACCACTAGTTTCGCTGGTGACTTCCCAACCGAAACAACCAGGTCACCCTTTTGAACCACATCAGCACCGCTGGTGATATCCACCTGAGAACCGGTTTCCTCAAAGAAGTTTACTGACAGTTCCGCGTCGCGGCGCTTTAATGTGCCATTGGCTTGGATTTCAAAAGCGGCCAGCTCATCTCCTTCTTCTAAACCGTCCTCTACGCCCACGGTGATCTCGGCGGCGTCCCCTTTCACCCCCACAACCCGTCCCGCCTGCGGGAGGGTTACCGATAGTATTTGGTACGTCAAGAATCGCATTTGATGGGCAAACGGAACCTCTTTGACAACCTTCACTGGACGAATCGCTGTAACAGTACTCGCGGGGAGTAACACGACCCGGTTCGAAAACAGGTCCCTGGCACGCAAGCCTCGTGAACTGCGACTTTCTTCAATCAGCAGGCACTCTCCTGAACGCATTAACTGTGTACGAGCCGTGGGTTGATACAGGTTCGCAAGTCGAATCGGTGCGCCATAACTACGCTTCGCTTGTTTTTCCCCCGGAGCGTCAGCTGGCAACTTAAACTTCACCGCGACCAGTTTTTCGCCACCGCGGTGAAAACGCGGCGCTTCAGAGGCACCCCGGACTTCCTCCTTGGCCTCCGTATCGGCCACGGCAACAACCACCTCGTCTGCCGTTTTGCCTGCTGGTTCGTCAGGTGAGAACGCATCAGCAGCCCGGGCAGGTTCCTTTGTTTCCGGTTCCGGTTCCGGTTCCGGTTCCGGTTCCGTAGGGGCAGTCGGTTCAGGAACGGATAGGGGTTCCACCGCAGAGGGACTTTCTGCCTCAGCAGCGGGTGCGGGGGTTGCCGCGGCCGTCTCATCTGTCGACTCAAATGGATTCGTGGAGGTCGACTTGCCGTCAGAGGAATCCGGGACTGTCGCGGTTGCGTCCTGCCGCCGGCCGCCAGGTGGATCCCGCTCAACTGCTGGTACCGCTTCCTCAACAGTGCCCCCTGCTGAAGTTGTCTCAGCTGGCTCCGCAACAGCGCTCGTATCAGCCTGCGCGATGGCCAACTCGCTGTCAGCAACCGGATTTTCACCCGGCAACGCATCAAACAAACTGCTTTGTGCCTGGCCAAGTATTGGAACTGCCGCCACGAACCAGCCCCGCGGTGTCATTGCATCAACAGTCGCTGAGATGGAGAGGCAGATCAAACCAACCGCCAGCGTGAAGGCAACCGCCAGCGAAAAGCTTGTCTCTTCGGGAGATGCCGAGCGGCGACCACCAACGAAATAGGCGAAAAAACGCCCGCCTAAGTAAAGGCCCCCAAACAGCAACCCGAGGCCACCGAGGACTACCAACGCAACAGTCACTATCCAGCCTTGGGGCTGTAGCAAACTGAGCGGCGGTGCCAGCACGATCGACACCACCAAACCGTAGAGAATTGACCCGCGCGTCACCGCGATGTGTTCGCGCAGATAATTCCCAAAACCACCCTGCGGCGCATCGACGGGCACGTTGGGTCCCGCATTCGTTGGCTCGGCGCGATTGGATTCTTGATTCATTGGAGAGCCTTTCCTCTCAGAGACGACCAGTCCTCTCAGAGACGACCAGCCCTCGTCGCCGGGGCCGGCTTTCTCGAACGATCTCACTCGATGAGATTTCAGCAGCGGAACTTCTGTGATTATACCCAATTGCCCCCCCAACGCAGCACGAATCTGCTACGGAGAAATCCGCCTTCACACCTTGCGAAATGGCGATTTGTCGTCAGCTGGCAAGAATTACCGACTGGGCAGAAAAAAGGGCCCGTGACCGGTACTTTCCGGCATCGAACGGGTTGAAACTCGCAGGAAACTCCCCTAACACCGCCACGTGTTGGGATGAGCCTGGTTCTGACGGGGAAAAACGTCTTGGACTAGGCAGATCCGCCAAAATCCGACTACGATGATGGGATCTGACACTTCATGTTTCAGGAGCAGCAAGATGCGTCGAGTCTTTACCACTATCGGTGTATTTAGCCTCCTCGGACTGCTGACAGCAGTCAACGTCGCACAACGTCCTCAGGATCAACGTCCTCAGGATCAACGTCCTCAGGATC
>PAQH01000147.1 GCA_002709225.1 Planctomycetaceae bacterium | reverse complement strand
TGGACTGGACATGAAATACATCGGTTTGGCTTTCGCTATCATGTTGTCGTCGATTGCCTTGACCGGTTGCCAGCACAATCTCACGCCCGGTAAGGGCACTGGAGTGAACGGTAAGGGATTGGGTGGCGGCGGTTTGTTGGGTGGTGGCGGCTTGTTAGGAGACATTGGGCACCGCTATCGGGAGGGCCATGTGCCACGGCTCCCACGCGGAGCTTACCACGAGACGGGCCCCGCGGGTCCGCCCACCGGCAGTTACGCCTATCCCTATTACACGAATCGCAGCCCACGCGATTTTCTCGCTCCCAATCCTCCGACGATTGGCTATTGAGTAGTCGCACGGTAGGCAACCTCTGAAGCACCAAAAACTCCGCGGTGGTCTCGGACCACTGCGGAGTTTTTTTGATTCGTGTGCTTTAGAGTGGAATAGTAAGCACCGCGTCACCAGCGGCGTAGTCGTGATCGCCTGCTGGGAAAAGAGCGAGTCCGTTCGCTCTCACCAGTGATCGTTGGTCGGCGGAACCTCTCCAATCGATCGGGCTGACGGTGAGTCGGTCTTCTTCTTCTGACAGGATGGACGGAAAATAGGTGGGGCGATTGCCGCGTTGACTGTGGCCCCGAGTCAGCAATCCCGTGCGGTGGTGTGGCGCGCCAGCGCGCCGGCCTGACATTCTGGCAATCGCGGGTCGAACAAACAATTCAAAGCAGACCAAACTGCTGACGGGGTTTCCGGGAAGCCCAAAAACCAGCCGAGGGTGATGGTTCTCAATCAGACAGCCAAACCACAGAGGTTTGCCAGGCTTGAGCTCGACTTTGTGGAAAACCTGTTCGACTCCGGCGGCTGCGAGCGCCGCGGGTACCAGATCGAGGACGCCCGCGGAGACGCCACCGGAAAGTAGCAGAATATCTTCATGAAGACCGAGTTTGATTTTCTCGAGTAGTGCATCGGGCTGATCACGTGCAATGCCGAGGCTCCGAGGAATTCCACCAGCGCGTGTGACCAAAGCCTGCAGAAGAGGGCCGTTACTATTGCGAATTTGGCCATCGGCTGGGGACTCAGATGCGGGCACCAATTCGTCACCAGTGGCGAGTACAGCCACACGTGGCGCTGGCACCACGTCGACTTCGGCACGGCCCACTTCGGCGAGCAGTCCAATTTCCATCGGGCGGAGTAGATGTCCCGAGGTGAGGACCGTGTCGTTTTTACGCAGCGAGGTGGCCCGGGGAAGAATGTTGGCACCGGCCGCTATCCCGGTTGACTCGATTGTTACGACGTCCTGGCCCGCATTGGTGGTAGATCGGGTCTCTTCCACCATCACAACCGCATTCGCGCCAGAGGGTATTGGCGCGCCAGTCATGATCCGGATTGCCGTTCCAGCGATAACCGTTTGTGTGGGGACGCTGCCGGCGGTTACCTCTTCGAGCACACGCAGGTTCGCTATTTCACCCCGAAGGTCGGCGGCCATGAGTGCGTAACCATCAACCATTGCCTTATCGTGGGGGGGAGAATCCACGTCACTGACGACGTCTTCAGCCAGGACGAGTCCGCAGGCTTCCACAATGCCACGCCGCGTCGCAGCACGTGTCTCGGCGCGTTGTAAGATTGCGGCGCTGGCTTCTTCGACGCTGAACATGATCGAGTTTACCGAGCCAGTCAGGGGGTGGGCGGTACATGCTGGTCGAGTTGGATGAAACGCTTCAACAACTCGTGGCCGCATTCGGTCAGAAAACTCTCTGGATGAAATTGCCATCCTTCGAGCTGATATTGGCGATGTCGAATTCCCATGATTTCTCGTGAGCCATCCGGGGCTTCGCACCATGCAGACAGGGTGAATTGGTCGTCGAGTGAACCAGGCTCAATGATCAGGCTGTGGTAACGCGTCGCGATAAACGGGTTGGGCAGGCCGGCGAAGAATCCTTGATTATCGTGATGGATCTGGTCTGTTTTGCCGTGCATTAATCGTGGCGCTCTGACGATGTTCGCACCATTCGATTGGGCGACCGATTGATGTCCCAAACAGACGCCCAGGATGGGCAGTTTGCCGGTTAACTGGGCTACGGATTCAAGCGACACGCCTGCTTCGTGTGGCGTACAGGGGCCCGGTGAGATGATCAAATGGCTGGGTTTTTTCTCCAGGATCTGCGAGGGTGTAATCCGGTTGTTGCGAAAGACCTGGATGTCCAGGTCGGGCTTGATTTCACCCAGACGCTGGACCAGGTTGTAGGTAAACGAGTCGAAGTTGTCGATGATCAGAATCATATGGGAGTTCCAGAAGATCCCTCATCATACACGTCAGAGAACGAACTGGGCAGAGTCCGTCGTCACAACACGACTGGCAGTCGTGTATGAGAGTTGGGGCGGGTTTGGCTTGTATCCGCTGGTCAGCCGCCAAAGCCACTGTAACGCTTTACTCCACGCCATAAGAGAACCCGTGATAGGCCGATCAAGAATAGCAGCCAGGCCGCTTCAATCCACAGTCCCCGCACAAGTTCCTGGCCCGTTACCTTGCCGAGGAAGATCGCTGACGGAAAGTAGGCGAGATATTTCAGTGGCAGAAGATCCACGATTTGACCCCACGGTTCACCAAGCAGATCGAGGGGAAACATGTGCCCAGAGAGGAAAAAACTCAGCAGCATGTAGACAAATAAGAGTGAACTGACTTCCAGCCACCAGAAACCAATCAGCCCAATGGATGCTTCCAGGAAGAATCCCAGCAGGAAACCCATGATCAATGATGCCGCGAAACAAGCCAGCACTTCGGGCGCGGGCCAGCCGGGTACGAAGTAACCGCGGCAGAGAAAGAAAACCAGGGCAAAAGGCGCTGCGGCGATGACGTAGTACACCAGTTTATGAGCAACTCGCGTAAGCAACAGGAACTCCATCAGGCCAATTGGCTGCACAAGGAATTTCTTGATCTCACCGTCACGAATTTGCAGGGCGATTCCGGAGGCCAAGCCAGGCATGCTGGAGAAGGCGCGGCTGAGCATAGTGAGCAAGTAGTACGCGACAAAGTCCTGGTATCGATAGCCGACAACTTCGATTTGGTCGAGAGTTTTACCTGACCCGACGCGTTCCCCCTCGAAGATGGCGTACCAAAGAAAGATCTGCGTGATGATCGGTAGGAAACGCATCAACGTGCCCAACGCAAAGTCACCACGATAGACGAGACGCTCTTCGAGCGAAATTCGCAGTATGGTCCACCAGGTCAGCGTACGAGTCAGCATTGCAGCGTCGCGTATTCGGGGAATTGTGTGCGAGTTACCCACCACGGTGCGGTTGATTACCCGCCACGGTGCGGTTGATTTCCCGCCACGGTGCGGTTGATTAATAGGCCAGCGCGAAACATGAAGCCGGAGTACGTTTTCAGGAATTGCCGCGAGCAGATCCGTTGTCTTGGTTGGATGGGCCCGCAAACGATTCGCGAGCTGCATCCAGGTCGTTTTGTGCAAACACATCCGCAATTACCTTTTCCAGGGGAGGTTCTTCCACGGCCATGTCTTCAATCGTGTGTCGCGATAAGATCGCCGCCAGTGTTTCGGTGACTTGGGCACGGGGCATTTGCCATTGAACACGTGGCGGTTGGACTTCCAGGACTTCGCCGAACTTTTCCAGATTCTCGGGCACTTCACCCTTGGCGAATTGCAAGGTCACGATCTTGTGACCACTGAATTGATCGAGGATGCCGGTGAGTGAACCGTCGTATTGGATGTTACCGCGATTGATGATGACCACTCGTTTGCAGAGAGCTCCCACATCTTTCATGTAGTGACTGGTCAGTAGAATCGTTATGTTTCGCTGTTCCTGATAGAAACGGAGAAATTGCTGAATGTTGTGCTGGGCGACGACATCCAGTCCGATGGTTGGTTCGTCAAGGAAGAGAACTTCCGGCGAGTGGAGTAGTGCGGCCGTCAACTCCATCTTCATACGTTCGCCGAGAGACAGTTCTCGAACCGGCTGTTTTAGCAGATCTCTCAGTTCGAGCAGACCTGTGAGTTCGTCCAGTGTCTGCTGAAATGCGCTCTGAGGGATTCGGTAGATCTGTTGGTGCAGGCGGAAGGATTCCTGTGCCGGTAGGTCCCACCAAAGTTGGTTTTTTTGACCCATTACCAGGGCGAATCTGCGCCGGTAGGCGTTGTCTCGTTTCCAGGGAGTGTGCCCCATCACGAGAGCTTTGCCGCTGCTCGGGTTGATCACGCCAGAGAGCAGTTTCAAGGTGGTTGTTTTGCCGGCGCCGTTGGGGCCCAGGAAAGCAACGAACTCGCCCTTTTCGACTTGCAAATCAATACCGCGGACTGCTTCCACATAGCGATATTCGCGGCGGAACAGACCACGTAAGGATGCACGCAGCCCCTCTTTCTTCTGGTAAACCTGGTAGGTCTTGACGAGTCGTTCGATCTGAATGATTGACATGGTGCAGAGATTATAGCGCGGCTGTTTTTTTCCGGAAAGGGAGAGGTTGCCAGGCTTCCTGGTGAACACTTGTTTCGTAGTCCCCCAGCGAATCGCGCGTGGGATCCTGCGGAACTCGCCCACCCTGCCGTGCTGCTGTTGAAGCACGGGTAGTAGAGCTGGGTTGTTACACCTGCTTCCGGCACGATCTACACGAATCGACTATCTACCGGGTTTTTTCGCGATTCGTTATGATCGTGCCTATGACAGAGAGCAACGGCAACGAAGCCGAAACGATTAATGCGTCGATTCGAGTGCTTGTGGTAGATAACGATCCTGCCCACGCAAAGGCGATGATGGAGAGTCTGGAGCGTGTTGGCTACTCCTGCCAGCTTGCCACGTCCGGACCGGAAGGCGCTCGCCACATTGCCCAGGAGATGTTTGATGTTGTGATCACCGACCTGGTGATGAACGATGTCGACGGGATGGAGTTGTTATCGCGATGCAAAGAGGCCTTGCCGGATGCAGAGGTGATCGTCGTCACCGGTCACGCTTCGGTCCCGAAGGCGGTGGAGGCGATGCAGCAGGGAGCGTTTAGTTTCCTGGAAAAACCGATTACGCCGAAGCGTTTGCGGGCCGTGGCCGGAAAAGCTGCCGAAGCGGTAGCCCTGCGGCGCGACAATTTGCAGCTCAATCAGCGACTCGACGAACGATTCGGTTTTGAGGGAATCGTCAACAACAGCGTGAAAATGAAGGCGGTGATCGACCGGCTTAAACGCATCGCGCCAACCGACGCAACCGTATTGATCACCGGTGAAAACGGGACAGGGAAGGAGCTCATCGCGCAGGCGATTCATCAGAATAGCCCACGTAAAGGAAAACGCATGGTGGCGTTAAACGTAGCGGCTGTGGCGGATAATCTGGTGGAGAGCGAGTTGTTTGGCCATGTGAAAGGGGCGTTTACCGATGCGGTAACGGACCGTGTGGGTGCTTTTGAGTACGCCAACGGAGGCACGTTGTTTTTTGACGAAGTCGGTGATATGCCGATGGCCACGCAGATTAAGCTGTTGCGGGTGCTGGAAGAGCGTGAGATTACATCTGTAGGCGATAATAAGGCCAAACATGTGAATGTCCGCGTCGTGTCCGCGACGAACCGCAGTCTCGAGCAGGCCGTCGAGGAAGGTAAATTCCGCAGTGACCTCTATTTTCGGCTCAAAGTTGTGACAGTTGCGCTGCCTCCCTTGCGTCAGCGTCGCGAAGATATTGTCCCTCTGACGGATCACTTTCGTAAGCAGTTTGCCAAACGCCACCATAAGACGATCAAGAGTATTTCTCCCGCGGTGACACGTGCGCTCTTTTCTTTTGATTGGCCCGGTAATGTACGGCAGTTGCGCAATGCTGTTGAGAACATGATCGTACTCGATCAGGACGGCGTGTTGGATTCGGACGATCTACCGCCCGAAGTGCTTGACATCACGGATAGCGCGGAATCATCTGTTGAAGGTCCAGCGGAATTGGTCGGTCGCCCATTGAAAGACGTGGAGCGATGGGCAATTGAAGAGACGTTGAAGATGACGAACGGAGCTCGCGAGGAGGCTGCACGGATTCTGGGTATCGGCGTGCGGACGCTCTACCGTCGGCTCGATGAATACGCGGCACAGGATTCGGAGTGAAGCGAGACAGGAGTCACGGATGGCCACTATTCAGAAACTTCCGCCGAGCGTCGTGAATAAGATCGCTGCCGGCGAAGTGATCGAGCGTCCCGCAAGTGTTGTCAAGGAGTTGATGGAGAATGCGGTCGACGCCGGCGCGCGACGTATCGATGTCAGTGTCGAAAAGGGTGGGGCAGACCTGATTCGTGTTGCGGATGACGGCTCTGGTATTTCCGCGGATCAACTGCAGTTGGCGATCGAAAGTCATGCCACCAGCAAGATCCACGACGCTGAGGACCTGTTTCGCGTGACCACACTTGGGTTTCGTGGAGAAGCTCTGGCGTCGATTGCTGAAATCAGTCACCTCGTGTTACGTAGCCGCGTTGCCACAGCCAGTTCCGGTGTCGAACTGGAAGTACACGGCGGAGCACGGAGGGAGCAGGCTCCGGTGGGGTGTCCTGTTGGCACGACACTGGAAATCCGCAACCTGTTTTTCAATACGCCGGTGCGGCGAAAGTTTATGAAGACCACTCAGACGGAAATGGGGCACATTTCCGAGACGTTTAACCGTATCGCGCTGGCGCATCCGGAAAGACATTTTTCTTTGCGACATAATCAACGTGTGGTTCATGACCTCGCGCCGGTATCGAATTGGGACGAGCGTATTGCGGCCTTGTTTGGCCGTGAGCTGGCTGAGAGTTTGATCGAGGTGGAAAGTTGTGATGAGGCGACGCGATTTTTCGGCTACGTGGCGGATCCGACTGTGAATCGTGGTAATAATCGTCTGCAGTACTTGCTGCTTAACGGGCGTTACATTCGCGACCGGTCATTGCAGTATGCGTTAGGCGAAGCGTATCGTGGGTTGCTATTGAGTGGACGTTTTCCGATTGCGTTTTTGCAGCTGGAGGTACCTCCAGACATTGTTGACGTCAATGTGCATCCCACCAAGCTGGAGGTGCGATTTCAGGATGGCGCTCGTTTGTATCGTCAGCTTTTGAGTGCCATTCGGAACAAATTCCTGACACTCGATCTGACACCACGTGCCGCATCGGAGGGCGAAGAGACGGGCGCTCACGACCCAGTCAAAGCCGCACATCATCAACAGGAGTTGCGTGATTGGGCGACCGGCCAGCTAACGCATTCCCCGCACCCAGCGGAGCCTCCTGTGGTTGAGCGGTCGCGCACTTCTGCTGTGCCCCCGTTTCGTCCATTTGGCGACGATCTCAGCCCCACCTGCAATGAGGTGCTGAACTCGCAGGGGTCCGGGCGTGCCGCGGAAGATTTGTCGACCGCGGTATCGTTGCCCGCTTTGTCCGAAGCCGCTTTGCCCTTGCCAGGTGTGCAGGTACACAACCGCTATTTGATCACAGAGAGCGAGGACGGGGTGGTTGTGATTGATCAACACGCCTTGCACGAACGGGTCCTTTACGAGCAGATCAGGGAGCGGGTACTGGCGGGAAGCCTGGAAGTGCAGAAACTCTTGATCCCCCAATCGGTTTCCCTTTCGCCGGCGGAAGCGGCGGCAGTTCTGGAGCAGCGAGAGACCCTGGAACGCCTGGGAATGTCCATTGAACCTTTTGGGGGTGATACGGTACTGCTGTCATCACATCCCGCGATGGTGACCCGGCCAGACCCCGCTGAATTACTTCGTCAGGTTGCGGATGAGCTTGTGGAGGGGCAGCGGCAGCCACAACCACGTGACCTACTTGATGAATTGCTTCATATGATTTCCTGCAAAGCGGCAGTCAAGGCAGGCGACCCGTTAGCGGCTGAGGAGATCGCCGCATTGCTCGAGCAACGCCATCTATTTCAAGACACACACCATTGCCCCCATGGGCGGCCCACGGCGTTGGTTTTCACCTGCGAAGAGTTGGATCGCAGGTTCTTGAGGACCTGATGGTTGCCTTTGTATCAGGTTGGCCAAGGGTGTCAGGTGTAACGCCAGTTGTGCGGTTCGCTTGACAGACGGCGTTAACGCAAGTCCTGTTTTGTTCCGGCGACTTTCCCGGGGGTGCCACCTTCGTAAATACTGAATTCGGCCCACACTGGCAAATGAGTCGATACTTCTAGTGCTTCTTGCATCGAGAGATTGTACTCACGGAGAAAATCAAAGCAGCCACCCTGGCCGGTAAACTCTCGCGTGGATCGGTGTTCAAACAACACATTGTCGAGTTGTTGCGTTCTTTCTGTGTTCGAGGGAATCTGTGAGATGACCGCGTAAATATCAGCCATCGCGCCGAGTTCGCCGAGATTCTTGTCATCGGCTCCAAAATCCCCCAGCAAGAGCACGTCATCTTCCTGCCGCCCATCGCGAAGGACGGCGCGGTACACGTCGTCCAGCTTGTCCAATTCGGGTTGCGGTCGGGAGGGGTCGACTCGTGTATTTACGAGACTAAAGGTAAAGGCTTCGTCACTGGGCGGTCCGCGTACACGAAACCAAGCGACGAGTGGCTCGTATTGCAGCAGGTCATCTGGATCATTGACGACGTACAATTGATGGCGATCGACTTCCACAGTGTTGCGATCAAACAAAAAGGCAAACTGTTGCAGGTCGGGAGAGCGTCCGACACGGGGTCCGATCACGTAATCGAATTCTCGGTTATCGAGGTTGACCATTTCGATGAGCCGCGGAATGACGTCGTCGGTGCGCGCGCGGATGTCCTGGATGGCGATGATGTCGTAGCGGCGGATCAGCCGGCAGAGGATATTGATGGCCTGGGATTTTTCCAGCTTGGATCGGCCCAGAACGTGGGCATTCAGGGAGGCGATGCGAATCGTCTGGCGACTGGCGGAGGCAGGGGGCGCGTCGGCAGATGTATTGTCCGAAACCGTTCTACGGATGATCTGTAAACCACCATCGAATCGGGCGATCTGATAGTTCTGGTGAAACAGCCAGCCTCCCCCCGTCAGGAGAGCCAGGATCAGCCAGTATTTGGTGTTGTCCACAACGACCCTCCCTGGACAGCGTACACGGACAAAATGCAGAATATCGCTTCTGCGGAAACCCGGCCAGACCAATTCAAACCTGGCTCGGGCGCCCGGCGAAACAGCGCTGATTACGGTGGCTGGTAAACTGGTGAGATCCTTGACCGCGTTGCGAGTGCCGCAGCCCCGCGGCATGATGCGCCGTGTTCCTGCGATCGAAGGGAAGCTGGATGAATCGTCAATTGGTTTACTGGATTGCCTTGGGAGTGGTGCTGGGGGGGGCGTTGGGCGTTTCGTTTGGCAAATCGGATTGGGGCGCGCCGGTCGTGATGGGTGGCCTCGGTGGCTTGTTGGGCCTCGTGGGAGGCGTCTTCGTCCGCGGCATCGAACGGACCTTGCGCTCAAAAGAAGGCGTCACGGATTACGCCGGTCTGGGTGGCGCGCTGGCAGGCGCCGTGGCGGGGGGAATGGTCGCAAGGCAGTCCGAGTTTGGCCGGCTGATGATCGCCGTATTCAACCCCCAGTTGCCACCGCAAGATTTTGCCGCCCCGTTTGGAATGATAGGGGGCAGCGTAATCGGAGCGTTTTTAGGTGCGGCGGTGGTTTCTGGGCTCTCTCGGATCTGCCGCCGCAAAGTGCCGCCGCGCGGTGAACACGGCGACCATGCCGCAGGCTCGGACAGCTGAGCCCGTTGATATCGGCGTCGTCCAACTGGTCGAGAGCTGGGCTGACGCTGGTACAACTGAGTGAGCATGGCCGTCTTGGCCTTGTCTGTTGTGCCTGCCTCAATGGCCGCGGGCAAGATCACGACGCTGCGCCCGTTGGGCCAGTTGTAACTACTGTGGCAGGTGTCAAGGTTTGAAGTCGGGCAGACTTTCTGGCGAAAGCGGCGCGGGTACGGTCAGAGATAGTTTGGCAGCTGCCTCGCTGCCACTGTCGGAGATTTGCAGCGGAACCGTAAACACCACACTTCCCACGCGACAGAGTCCCTCACCACCAGTCTGACAATAAAAATAGTTCATTGAGAGCGATACCTGCTCGTCTCCACTTGCTGTCACAGGTAACGTGACCGTGAACGATGCGGCTGGTTTTTCTACCTGCTGCTTGCCGAGAGCGCTGCGATCGACTGGGCCCGCGTCAGCCGCTGCCTTGAGGTAGTAGATCAGCGGTGCCTGTTCGTTGATTTTCCATCCCTCGGGGAGCTGGAGGTCGACCTGCAAGGTGATCTTGCCATCCTTGGGTTTAAGCGATGTGGATGCAACCGCGACTTGTTTGGCCGCTGAGAAGTCGGGGGCCTTGGCAGTCGTGTTTGTAGTGGGCGCTTGAAGACCGTCGATTTGGAGCGTGGTGACTTTGCCATTGGCTAATTCAAGTACGCGAATCGCGTGATTGTTGGTGTCCGCGATATAGAGCTTGCCAGCAGCGTAGGTGATACCGGCGGGTTCGTCGAATTGAGCTGGCGTGTCGGCTAGTCCGGGTTCTCCCGTACCTGCAATCGTCTTCAATGTGGCCGACTTGGTGTCCAGCGATTTGATCTTGTTGTTGTAGGTGTCTGTCAGATAAATCACCCCTTCGTGGTAGGTCACACCAAGGGGATGTTGCAGGAGCGGGCCATCTAATTCAGGTTCTTCGGTGAGCCCGCCGAGCGGGTTCTGGGCGTCTTCGGGTGTGTCGGCGAAGCGAAGCAGCCCAGATCCATCTCGGTCGCCAAACTTGAACAGGCGTCCGTAAGGGAGCTTGGGAGTACCGACCAGCGTGCGTACTTCTTGTTTTAGATCAAAAGGCATGGCTCGAATCGAGCTGCCTTCACTATCGGCGATGTACAAAGCCTGGCCGTCCGACACCAGTCCGCTGGGTTGCGCAAACGACGAAACCGGTCGAGCGACGGGACGGCCGTCGACTACGATGGGACGCTCCGTATCGTAAGGCCGCTCGGGTAAATGCAGCCCGTCGACGATGTCTTCTCGGCCATTTCCGGCGAAGGGGCCGAGCTCGGATTCATCCAGTGTCATTTTCCAGATCTGATGGGGGCCAGCCATGGCGATGTAGAGTGCGTCTTCGTGTACCCAGAGCGCCCAGGGGCTGTTGATCGGAGTGGTCTCCGGTTTTCCCACGTAACGCTCGGGAGCGCCCTGTCCAGGCGCCAGTTGGTCGATACCGGGCCACGGTCCCCTAGCTTGAGAACCGACCCCCGCGATAGTCGCTACCTGCTTGGCTTTCAAATCGATCTTGCGCAGCAGGTGATTTTCGGTATCTGCCACGTAGAGCACTTCGCCATGCAACGCGACGCCTTGTGGATGGTCGAAGCTGGCCTCTTGGTAACCGCCGTCTTTTCGTCCCATCGAACCGGTGCCGATGATGTCCAGTAATTTCCCGGAGAGGTCGGTGATCACGAGCCGGTTATGATTGCTGTCGGTAATGAACAGCCGTTGCCCGGCTTCGTCGGCGAGTACTTTGCCCGGGAAACGCAGTGGTGTGTTTTGTTGGTGTAACGCGGCTAGCTCGAACCGGACCGGCGAGGGGTCGAGCAAACCGTGTTTCTTGTAGTAGGGCAGTGCGCGCTTGAAGAACCCATCGAGCTGCTCAAACACAAACTCACCGCCCGAACGACCGATGAATGCGCCCTCGGGATCGATCACGGCAATCGTTGGCCAGGACCTTGCTCCGAAACTATTCCAGATGAGGTGGTTGGGGTCGTTTACAACCGGGTGTTCAATTTCGTAACGGAGAATTGCTTCTTCAATATTCTTGGCGTTTTTCTCTGTTTCAAATTTGGCAGCGTGTACTCCAATCACAACGAGCTCGTTGGGATAGGCGTGTTCCAGTTTTTTTAGCTCAGGCAGGATGTGCATGCAGTTGATACAGCAGTAAGTCCAAAAGTCGAGGAGCACAAACTTTCCGCGCAGGTCGCGTAGCCGGAGCGGGCCGTTTGTATTTAGCCATTCCGCATCCTTGGGAAAGTCAGGTGCCGGCAGTCGCTCGGGGAAGGGGTGTTCTTCTTCCCGGGCGTTGCGTGCCGCGACGGTATTGTCCGTGCTTCCGTCTGACGTATTGGCTTCGTCTGACGTATTAGTTTCCTCTGGCGTGGCGGATTCAGCTGGCGTAGCTGGTGGGGTCGCGTTCTCGGGGTCCGCAGCTCCGAGACTTTCTTCTGTGGACGGCTCTTGTTCGGCTGGCGCGGGTTCCGGTTTTGGAGAAGTTGCCTCGTTGTTTGGGGTTACCGCCTCGCCGGATTTGGGAGCCGCAGCTTCTGCTTCGGAATTTACGGGGACGGCCGCGGCAGTGGACGTGCTGTCTGGCTCGTCAGGCGTGGCGTCCGCGGCCGCCGAGACGGGTTTGCTGAGGTTTTCCACGGTTTCCGTGGCCGGGGCTGGCGTGCCGGTAGTCGGCACGTTGTCTTTCTCCGGTTCGAAAGCGATCGGTTGTCCACCGCTAGGTGCGTTCGAACACCCAGCCAGACCGGGTAGCACCAGGAGTGAAGCGAAGCAGAGGGTAACCAGGCAAACACGGGAAACCATCATCAGATTCTCCTGACCGGCGAAATGGACGCACAACCGCGTGCCACATCGTAGCCCAGAACGGCGCCGTCGTAAAACGAGCAGCGAGAAAACGGTCAGCTAGACCGGGATTGCCCAGCTCGGGAGACCGGTGAAAGTCCGGACCATCATAGCTGAGAGACCGGCCGGCAACAGTTTCCGGGGTGGAGGCCAGAGACTCTTGGGGATCGCGTAAAAAGTTCTGGCCTCGAAGCGGTGCGCAGCCGAAAGAAGATCCTGGGAATCTAGCGACCGGCCAGGGTGACTTGGCAGGCCGCGGTGTTGGCTACTTAAAGTGTGCAGGATCCGCATGTACCTCAGATTTCGCAGATTGTTGTGTGGTGTTCCGGGAACTCGGTCGGTGGGCCTCCATACTGCGGTGGTGGCACTGCTTTGCCTTGGCTGGGTGACGGTGCCGTCGTATGGGCAATCGTGGGCACGAAAAATGTTTGTAACCAATACGCATGATTTTGGCGTCGTGGCCCGTGGCGCCAAAGCGGAGTTTGCGTTTGTCTTGACGAATCATTACCAGGAAGAAGTCCACATCGCCGGAGTCCGTACGACATGTGGCTGTACGACGCCGCGAATTACGACCAAGACTCTGAAATCACTCGAGCAAGGCGCGATTATTGCGAGTTACAACACCCGCAGTTTTTCCGGCGCCAGGTCGGCGACAATTACAGTGTTGATTGATCGGCCTTATCGCGCGGAAGTTCAGCTGCAAGTCACAGGATTTATTCGTGGTGATGTCGTATTGCAACCGGGAGTGGTCGATTTTGGTGAGGTGGACCAGGGAACTTCCGCGCGTCGTGCCGTGGAAATTCTCTACGCGGGAAGAAAGAGCTGGGAAATTACCAAGGTACGCACCGGGAATCCCTACCTGAAAGTCGCGATTAACGAGACGATGCGGCGTTCAGGTCGAGTGGCTTACGAATTGGCGGTCGAACTGCAGCCGTCTGCCCCGTCTGGCTATCTCCGTGATACCTTGATCTTGGAGACGAACGATCGCGAGCAACGGGGTATTCCTTTACTCGTCGAGGGAAAAGTGTTGTCTCCCCTTGTGGTTAGTCCCGGAACGCTTTTTCTGGGCGATCTCGAACCGCGCGCGATGACTTCCGCCAAATTGGTGGTGCGAGGAAAAGAGCCCTTTTCCATCAAGCGTATCCACTGTCCGCACGACGGCTTTGCCTTTGCCTATTCCAGCCAAAAAAAACGGTTGCATCTGGTACGTGTGACCTTCCAGGCGCGCGAGCAAGCTGGCCGTGTTAGTGAGGAGATCCAGATTGAGTCTGACCTGGAAGGTGGCGCCAACACGGCGTTCCGAGCGTTTGCGACGATTGCCCCTGTCGCCAGGGTTGGCAATGGCCCTTGAGGTCCTCCAGGCCTGTCCTCACACTGCTTTTCGGTGTCGCGGCTCTTGCTGGCTACCAACCGTCGCCCCGTATTAATTTCTTCATGGGCAGTCACGTGACCGCCGGTTGACGGTCCGCCTGTGCGGGGTAAAAGAAGGGTTGTCAGCCCTTGGTCACGGGTTGTTGTTGATCTCCAGAATCGGTTCGCTATCTCTAGGATCGCATTCTTATGCAACCTCGCCCACTTCGCACGACGGTCATTGGCAGCTATCCGATGCCGTGTTGGCTTGAATGTGCCACCACGCAGTTGGATCGTTTTGGCGCGGCCGACCTTACAGAGCTTCGCGAGGATGCGGTCGTCGTGGCTGTTCACGACCAGTGCGCCGCCGGCTTGGATGTGATCACCGATGGAGAACAGTCACGTTTCGATTTCAATCTCTCGTTCTACGGGTACCTGGACGGAATTTGCCTGGAAGCGACTCCGCCGCGGCGGTTTGGGCCACCGGCACATGACCAGCGTGGTCGGCATGCGGTGCTCTCTGAACTGGAAGCTCCTCGAGGGTTAGGTGCCGTGGACGAGTTTCGGCGGCTGCGCAAAGTGGCCCCAGTGGGTCCGGTCGTCAAGGCGAGCGTCCCTGGGCCCTATACGCTAAGCGGACGACTGATCCCCAATCAGCAGTATCCGGATCGATATGCGCTGACCGAAGCGCTCCTGCCAATCGTTCGTCGTGAACTCGAGCACTTGGTGGATGCGGGTTGCGAAGAGCTCGCGGTGGACGAGCCATCCATGAGCTGTTACGGGGCGACTGAGGACGTTGCTAGGTTGGTGGATATTTTCAATCGAACGGTTGAGACGGTCACCGGTCGTTGCCGACTGTCGACACATCTCTGTTTTGGGAATTACAAAGGCCATCCGGTCGGACGACGTTCCTATGCGGCCCTGTTTCCGGAATTCACACAACTGGCCGTCGACGAAATTCATGTGGAAATGGCCAATCGGGAGTTTGCCGAACTTGAAATTGTCGAGACGATTGCCCGCGATAAGGATGTCGCGGTGGGGATCATTGATGTCAAGAGTTATTACATAGAGACGCCTGAGGACGTTGTCGAGCGTACGCGGCGCTGTCTTCAGTATGTGCCGGCGGAAAAGCTCGCTTTGGCTCCCGATTGCGGTTTGGGCCAGACGGCGCGCTGGGCCGCGAGGAAAAAACTGGCCAGTTTAGTGGAAGGTGTTCAGCGGGTGCGCGATAGCTGATGCCGATGTGTCCGCTTTATGCTGGGCGACCGGACTCAGGGATACAGAAGAAGGAAACGGAGAGAAGCGGCGGTGTCATGCGTGAAGTTTGGTTGGCTTCAAATCGACGAGCTCTATTGATTGCCATGCTACCGGCGTGGCTGTTGCTGAGTAGTGGGATGTCGGTGTCAGTGTGGTTGGCTATTCGCGCTTCGGGAGGAGTCGTGACCTGGCTGGCTGCCGGGGTGGCGTGCCTGACATTCTTGTGGGGCGTTTGGTTACTGGTTGTCATGCGGCATCCCAGGTTGGCTTACCAACAGGGAGAGTTACTGGTGTTTCTCACGGCAACTGGCCCGTTTCGCGTACCGGTGGAATTGGTAGAGTGCTTTTTTCTGGGCCAGGGCCCTAGTCATCTTGCACCGGGAAAAGATGAGCCGACTGCGGCGAATGTGATCGTGCGATTAGCCGAATCGTCGCACCCCTGGAAGGAAATTCACGTGCAAGCGAATTTAGGGAAATGGTCTGACGGATATATCACGATTCGCGGCGCGTGGTGTGAACCGATTGATGCGACGCTGGTGAAAAAAATGAACCACCGTTTGGCTGAGGTTCACCGGGCCGCAAAAAATGAGGCCGCGGGAGCAAGGTGATGACAGGACTGTTGGTGAGTGTACGTTCGGCGTTCGAAGCTCGGCTCGCGTATCAAGGTGGCGCGGATATTATTGACGTCAAGGAGCCTCATTTAGGGTCGTTGGGGGCAGCCACGGCGAAAGTGTGGAGTGAGGTTTACGACACGATCGACCAACGGGTTCCAGTGAGCATCGCGCTCGGGGAATTGCGGGAAGATCACCTGTCGTGCCCGGCGCGTCCATTCGCTTTTGCAAAAATTGGGTTGGCCGGTTGCCAGCGACTCCAGGGATGGCAAAGTAAATGGATGCGCCGCATGCAGTCGCTCGATCCAGCTACAGATCGGGTTGCGGTCGCTTATGCCGACTGGCGCGCGGCCGGTTCACCGCATCCTGACGACGTCCTGGGCTTTGCTGTGGAATTTGGTTGTGCCGCATTACTCGTCGATACTTACCAGAAAAAGTCAGGCGATCTATTTTCTAGTCTGGGGAATCGTTTCTTGCGGAATCTGGTCGAACAGGCACGGCGTCAGCGATTGGTGACGGTTCTCGCAGGGTCTTTGCGCGGCAGGTCCTACGATGCGGCGTTGGCATTGCAACCGGGCTATGTCGCTGTGCGTGGGGCTGCCTGTGCGACAGAGAGGACCGCCCGGATCGATGGCGAACGCGTGCGTCAGTTGAAACGCCGTATTGCCGAGGTAGAAAATCCGGATGCGCGTTCGCAAGAGGTGGTGCCGGTGGAGGGCGAGTAGCCGCGCAGCGCGCAGTGACGGGCAGTTAGCGTAAAAAAAGTGACAGTCAATAGGGCCGGAACAAGTTGTCCGAGCGTTTACTGTGTGACGCTTGACAGCCCACATTTGCGCTCTGATACTGAGTGCTCAATGGCCGTCTGCGAGACGCTCTTGGCTGTCTCACAGTAACGGGTACACAGCGTGTGTGCTTGTTGGGCACACGGCTGCTGGCTCGCCATTTCTTTTTGCACAATATCCGACCGGAGCGAACCGTGCTGAATTCAGTGCTCGATGCAATCAAGAGTGGTATTTGGGACTTTGAACCTGAGCAACAACTGTCCGATGATTACGATCCGACCGACGCACTACCCGGAACGGATGAGAAGCTGACGATTCTGGCGGAACGAGTCCGCCGTGGCCTGCCTTTGTGGCACCCTTCTGATCGAATTACCTACAACGATCAGTTGCGAGACTAGCGGTATCAGCTCGTGCCAGGTCCACACGTGTCATTCAAACACGTGAACGATGTGCTGGTCGAGATGACCTGGGACGCAGTGGATGGGGAGCAGTAGTACCCTGGGCGAAGCCCGTGGCATTGGCCAGTAAACACTAGCGGGCTGACAGGTCAGACGCAGGAACGGTCAGCGGGTTTTATGCCCATGAAGACCGCCCACATCTCTTGTGCCCAGAGTTGTTTGCCGCTGGAAAAACCGGAGTTTTTGAGGGTTGGAGTTGCTCTGCGGCTGTTTCGTGGCAGTCGTCACCACTTTTCTTGGGGGTGCCGAAATCGTTCACATTGCGCTGGACCCAGTCTTCCAGAGTTGGCCGCATGGTTGCGGAAACTTCGCCAGACGCCAACACCCGACGGATGTGCGGAGCCCTCCCAGGTAGTCTTGGTCACTGGTCGGCCTGACCTCGTCTCTGTTGATGAATATTCCCCTCGGTTCAAACGTGGCAAACCAGCGCTGGCAGCATGCTTCTTTTTCGGCGCGATCGAGATGGTGAATGGCCGACACGCTCACGATAGAGTCGGGGCGGATTGGCAGCCTCGTTTTCCAATTTTCCTGCAGCCGTGCTCGGCGGTAGTGAATGCGCGCGCCGAACGGGTGGAGTCGACGTTCGGCCAGCGCAAGAATGGCTGCTGACTGGTCCAGGTTGATACCGTATGCATGAGGGTACCGCTTGAGGATCCGTTCCAATAGCCGCCGGGAACCTCCTCCCTCGTCGAGTACCGTAAAGGACGCTGTCGCGCTTGCAGGTAACTGTGCGAGGATACCATCCTGGAGTTCTTGATACCGTGGGTGAATGATCGCGGCTACTTCGTGGTATCCGGTTGCCGCGGTAACAGCGTTCCAGCGGTAGCCGTTCATTGTGGTTCAGGAGCTGAGGATGTCTTGACCGATGGCGTAGACTTCTTCGGCGTTCAGCACCTGGTCATTTGTTTGAAAAAGGTATCGCAAGGCCGCTTTGTGGATTTTCATCTTGGTATTTCCCACACCGATGGCACCGTAGCAAGCGACCTGATTCAGCATCACGTTTCGAGCGGTCGCATCGATACCTTCGATACCGGCCGGTGGTACGGCGTTTAGATCAATGGCCACGCGGAGTTGCGGTTGGTGAGACCAGTTGTCAAGTTTCACGAGTTGGATTCCGGCGGCTCCAGCGGCAATCAACAGATCGGCGCGTTCCAATGCCGCTTCAACCGCTCCTTCAACCGAGGTTGCCAAAGGAGATAGTTGCGCACCCTCTACCCGTTGGGTAACGTCGTCACAGACCTCTTGGGCGCGGTCCAGTCGACGGGATGCGACGGTTACGTGGCTTCCCTGTCGCGCTAAGAGCCGCGCCACGCGGCTACCTACGGGCCCAGTAGCCGCGAGCACCACGGCGCGTGTGTCCTGGAGTGCGAGATGTTCCGCGGCGGCCAATACCGCGGCGGCCGCAGTGGTATTGGCACCGTTGGAGTCCATCAACACCGAAACCCGCATCGGCCCAAAGAAACTGGCGGTGACCGCATCGAGGATTGCTTCGCCCGCCGTCACGTCCGTGCCGCCTATGAAGATCGCGGTTTGATGCAGATCCGCGGGGCCTCGCGTGAATATGGCACCGTGTACCAACGATTCGACTTGTTCAATCTGGACACCGTGGTATTGCAGTAGGTGATCGACTCCGCTGTCGGCGGCAACGACGGCATCAAATACACTGGCGTGCTGGTCGGGGTCGAGCTGGATCAATAGGTGCGGTTTGGTCATCGTTCGTTGACAGCTAGAAAAAAAGCCCATTGCCGAAGCAATGGGCGGGATGTGTCTAAGAAGAGCACGCACGACAGCTGTGGCGTACTTCTTCGGACTGCGTGTGTTTGAACTGCGAATGGAATTCCGAGGAAGCGACCTAGCTGGCGTCGAACCCTTGGAACGGATGCGCCTGGTCCTTGCCGGCGATCATCTCGTCGGCGGTCGGTTTCCCACCCATCGCGTTGGCGATTGCCATCTTGGTGGCGGAGAAGTTGTAGTCGTAGATCTTACGATCATCGCTGGCTTCCCAGTGAATGAACACACCACAAACGATGACCAGATCTTCACACTGATCCTTGGGGATCACACCTTCGGCTACCGACTCAGCGACTGCTTTGGCAACAGCTGCCTGGGCAGGGCCAAACATTTGTACCGCCTGTTTGGCGCCTTTGATTGTCACTTTGGTAATCATCACCGTGGCAGGTTTGACCGCCAGGTTAGGAGTCACCACGGCGAGGAGATTCGAGTGGCCTTCGCTCTGGCGCGCCAGTGCATTGGCAAACGCCGTGCCCACTGGGCCGTCCTTACTTCCAATCAAGAGATCAATATGAGCGATCTCGTTACCCTCTCCGTCCAACGCTTCGCCAATGTACATCGACATGTTCGTTCTCCATCTCAAGACATCCATCAAGGTGCAGTTGCAGGCTGGTGAGGCCGCAGTTGCTGGGTTCCAAGCCGCGAGATTAACACACGCAGTCTCAAAAACCAACCACCCTTATCCCCAGTCGCCTTGGAGCCAGGTTGACCTTGGTTCAAATAACTGCGGATCGTCGTTGACGACGGATATAGATGCCTGCGCGAAAACGTGATTTCGGATACGATGGCGCTATGACCCATTGTGACCCAGCAGCGGCCAGAAAATTCGCGATCCAAGTCGTCAGGCGTCTGCGCGAGGAGGGGTACCAGGCGTTTTGGGCGGGTGGCTGTGTGCGCGATCATCTCTTGGGGGTTGTGCCACACGATTACGATGTCGCGACTGGAGCTAGGCCAGACGAGATTCGCGCTCTCTTCGGAAAGCGTCGGACGCTGGCACTGGGGGCGGCATTTGGCGTGATTACTGTGCTGGGGCGCAAGGTGGAAGGCCAGGTCGAGGTGGCAACCTTCCGGTCGGACCATGGCTACAGTGATGGTCGCCACCCGGACCAGGTGACTTTCAGTTCCCCTGAAGAGGACGCTAAACGCCGTGATTTTACGATTAACGGGATGTTCTACGACCCGCTTGAGGACCGCGTGATTGACTACGTGGGCGGCGAGGAGGACCTGCGGCAACGCCGCATTCGGGCGATTGGCGACCCGGCGGCAAGATTTGCCGAAGACCAGCTGCGTTTGCTACGAGCAATCCGTTTTACTGCCGGGCTGGCAGCAGACCTTGATCCGGAGACCGCTGCTGCGGTAACCCGTTGGGCACCTCGGATTGACGCGGTTAGTGGTGAGAGAATTGCAGAGGAAATGCGACGGATGCTGGTGCACCCGACCAGGGCGCGGGCAGCGGATTTGTTGCGACAGTGTGGGTTGCTGGATGCGATCCTGCCGGAATCCCGACCGCCAGAGGAACCGTTGGAGCGTTGGGCGCAAATTCTGCGGCTGCTGGAGGTCTTGCAGCGGCCCAGTTTTTCGGTTGCGTTGGCGGCTTTGCTTTGGGAACCGCAACAGGTGGAACTTGCGGGAGATTTCGTGGCGACATTGTCGCGCCGTTGGCGTCTTTCCAATGCGGAGTCGGTGACGGTTTTGTGGGTACTGCAGAATGCAGGGTTGATTCTCCAGGGGAGTACGGCGCGCTGGCCGCAGCTGCAACGGGTGTTGATTCACCCGCAGATTCAAGAACTCATGGTTTTCGCCAGGGGGTTGGCGGGCAGCTGTCCGGAGTTGCAGGCGGCCATTGCGTACTCTCAGGAGGCGCTTGCTCAGGAGCCAGGGCATCTCAATCCTCCGCCGTTGATTTCGGGGGCGGATCTGACGGATCTGGGCATTCCGCCGGGACCGATCTACTCGCACTTACTGACCTCTGCTCGGGACGCGCAACTAGAAAATCAGGTTCACGACCGGGAATCGGCGCTGCAACTGGTTGAGAAGATCTGGCGGAACAAGTCTGCGATCAGGTCTGTATCCTGAAGCTTGTGGGGCTGGCGGCAAACCGTGTCCGTTGACGAATTGGGGAGCTTGGCGAAAATAGCATCGTGACAGACCACGGCCAGGCCGGCGCAACGGTTTACTGCTGGTGCAAGGATGATGCTCAAGTCCCGGGAGGTTGGCTGAATGGATAAGAAATCCAAAAAGCGGGTAGAGGTGATTAATCAACGCTTGCAGAAGTTACGTCTGCAACTTGCCGGTGCCAAAAAACAGGCGGACGAACCGGGGGAAGTCGAGAAGTTGCAACAAGAAATCGATCAACTGACGGAAGAAGTCGTCAAGTTGCGGGCATCGTAATGGGCGGGTGAGGCAGCGGTCGGCGGCAGACGCAGCCGGCCGATACGCATCAGGACGTGCGTTGCAGGCAAAGCAGGCAAATATCGTCGGTTTGACTCTGTGTTTTAACAAACGCCTGCAACGCATCGATCGCGTTTTGTCCATATTCACTGACGGAGTCGGCAGCCTCCAACAAGCTGTTTTGTAGCCCGCGAATGCCGAACTGCTCGCCGCTTTCGCTTAAGGCATCACTGACACCATCACTATACATCGCCACCAGATCGCCTACTTCCAGATCGAGTTCAAAGACCTGGTAGGCGTAGTCGTTAACGACGCCGAGCGGCAGTCCTGTTTCGTCATTGGCGAGTTCGTGCAAGGTTCCTTGCCGGTCCCGCAAAATAGGCCGCATGTGTCCTGCGTTGACAATCTGGAGCGAATGTCGCTGGGGGTCGACAATCGCCAACACAAGCGTTACGAAACGCCAATGCGCAGTTTGCGAATTGTAACTTGCGTTGAGTTTTTGAAAGATCTCCAGCGGTGCCAGTCCCCCAGCCAGGTGGACTCTCATTTCACTGGCGAGTTTGGCCATCAACAAAGCTGCCGAGACTCCCTTGCCCGC
>PAQH01000146.1 GCA_002709225.1 Planctomycetaceae bacterium | reverse complement strand
CCGGTGGAGTATTCGAAGTCCGACTGTCGGGGAGAGTCGCTGAGCAGATAACCATGACCGGCATAGTTCGGCACGTGGAAATGCACAACGCGGCCCCCGCCGCAGCGGTACACGCGGGCGGGCTGGGCAATGGCGACGGGTGGTTCCGAGCGCAGCCCGCCAGCGTCGCTGTCGGAATAAGCGAAGCGGTCGGCACCCAGCGCCGTCGGCTCCAGCTTGAGTCCCAACTTTGCGAGGTCGTTGGTCAGCGACGTCTGTAGGCTGCCGATCATCAGAGTCCGGCCGGCGGAGACTCTGGCGAGGATAGCCCGCCGAATATCCTCCGGGTATTCGGACCATACAGGGATCCAGCTCATGACGAGCGCTTCCCATTCTCCGGCGACCGCCTGGCGGATGGTGTCACGGGCCTGTTTCAGATTGGGCCAAAGCTGCGGCCAGTAGTGTCCATTGACCTGCAGCCCGTTCTGATAGCCTCGCGCATCCTGCGCTGCCATCGTGACCACGGTGCCGTCGATATCAAAACGTTGCAGCAGTTCGAAGCTGTCCTGCTGCGCGCCATAGGGCGCCAGGAATACGACCTTCAGCGGGCCGGCCGGCAGCCGGTTGGCCCAGTCAGCGCGGGATAATCCGTCTACCACCGGCTCTGCCGCGACCGTCGCCGCACCGCAGGTGGCCAGGATGAACAGAGTGGCGATGCGCTTTCTTGTGATCATGAGTACGCTTCCGCTCCACAGTTTCGTCTGCGTCACAGTCTGTCTGCGTCACAGTTTAGCAGTCTGATGATGTGCGAGCGCGGTGATGGGCGCATGTTCTTGTGGAGCGGATCAAAGACGAATGACTCTGGGCGAATCACGTATTGAAATCCACGTGATGAACCAGTCAGCGCGCTTGGTGACCGTCGGCCCATGACACGGGAAATCGGACCACCTCCCTCCCTGAACGAGATTGACACCGGAGGGGAGAAGACACCCGTCTCACGGCGGCAGCGCAATGCTGGAACCCTCAAACCCGATGGATTCCTGGTTTGAGGTTGCACCCGCCTGCGGGGAGAGTTCGATTGGCTTGGCCATTTCCCACAGCGACAGGCGTGGCGGATCACCCGATCGACGGTGAACGGTTGGCAATGCGCGGCCGGCTCATGACAATGGGAGGATTGCACGCTTTGACAGCGGGTAGTGCCACTCGTAGGATGCGCACAGTTTCTTTACCCCTCCTTTCCCCCCCTGGGTTCTTTCTGATAACAGCAGGCCTTTCAAGACGCGGAATGTCCCTCTCCTCCTCTCCCGGCACCCTGCGCATCGGCGCGGATGTCGGCGGCACCTTCACCGACGTTGTGGTCATCGACGCGCACGGGAAACTGGCGCGGCGCAAGATTCCCTCCACGCCACCCGATTTTGAAACCGCCGTGCTGGCTGCCATTGGAAACCTCCTGGCAACCCAGCAGGACGAGTATCAGGTCACGGCAGTGGCGCACGGGACCACCGTCGGCACCAACGCAGTGCTGGAGCACCGCGGCGCGCGGACCGCACTGATCACCACGGCCGGATTTCGCGACGTGCTGGAGCTGCGACGGATCCGCGCACCCCAACTATACGACTTGTTCTTCGATAAACCCGCTCCGCTGGTGCCACGGTACTTGCGACTGGAAATTGACGAACGGGTTTCGGCGGCGGGGGAGCAGCTCGCAGCGCCGCAACAGGTGGATCTGGCGGACCTGGTGCAGCAACTAAAATCAGCGAACGTCGAATCGGTGGCCGTCTGTTTGCTGCATTCGTATGCCTATCCGGAACACGAACAAACCGTTGGCCAGTTTCTCCGCGCGCAGTTACCGAACGTCCCCGTGTCGCTTTCCTGTGAGGTACTGCGCGAACGGCGCGAGTACGAGCGCACCGCGACCACCGTCGTCAACGCATACGTCCGGCCGGTCATGGAAGGTTACCTGGCGAACCTTCGCCAGGGGTTGCAGCGGCAGGAAATCGCCGCACCGTTGCTGATCATGCAATCCGCCGGCGGCCTGACGCCCGAACGCGACGCCCGCCTGCGGCCGGTGTACGTGCTCGAATCGGGTCCGGCGGCCGGCGTGCTGGCGGCGTCCTG
This sequence comes from Planctomycetaceae bacterium, assembly GCA_002709225.1. GTDB lineage: Bacteria > Planctomycetota > Planctomycetia > Pirellulales > Pirellulaceae > UBA9264. Next base: position 25,733 of record PAQH01000146.1, on the reverse strand, counting down.
CCTGGCAAAACAGAGCGGCATCGACAATCTGATTACGTTCGACATGGGCGGCACGACGGCCAAAGCCGCTTTGATCGAAAACGGCAAGTGGAATTACAGCCCGGAGTACGAAGTGGGAGCTTCGCTCTCCGCGGGCAACCGGCTCGTCGGCGGCGGCGGAGAGTTGATCCGCGCGCCGACCATCGACATCGCCGAAGTCGGCGCCGGTGGCGGCAGCCTGGCGTTTCTCGATGCGGCCGGTGGACTGCATGTGGGGCCACAGAGCGCGGGGGCCGTTCCCGGCCCCGTCTGCTACGGGTGTGGCGGGACCAGGGCCACGCTCACCGATGCCAACGTCGTACTCGGTTACATTCGGTCAGGCAGATTGGCCGATGGCCAGGTGGTCATCGATGCGGAAGCGGCCCGCCGGGTCATCCACGATCAAATTGCCGCGCCGTTGGGATTGAGTGTGGAAGAGGCTGCCGCCGGGATCCATCGCATCGCGAATGCACGCACGATGCGAGCCTTGCGCGCCGTCTCCACCGAACGGGGCCGCGATCCCCGCGAATTCGGGCTACTGGCATTCGGCGGTTCCGGTCCTATCCACGCCGCCGGCTTGGCCGCGGAACTCCAGTCGCCGAACGTGCTGGTCCCGCCGCTACCAGGTCTGTTCAGCGCCTTGGGTCTGTTGTTTTCCGGGATCGAACACCACGCGGCGCGGAGTTGTCGGCTGGTGGGAAACCAGATCACGGTGGACGCCATCAACACGGTTTTGCAGGAGCTGCGGCTGGAGATGCTGCGGCAGTTTTCCGCCGAAGGATTCGCCGCGGACGCGGTCGACCTGCACGCCGCCGCCGACTTGCGATTCCGCGGCCAAACCTCGGAGATCCGTATCGATTTTTCGGCGGATGCAATCCATCCCCAGACGCTGGGACAACTCACAACCGACTTTGAGAACGAACACGAACGACTCTACGGGCACCGTTCGGACCCGGATAACCCGATGGAAATCGTGACAATCCGGTTAATCGGGCGAGCGGGTGATGCCGAGCAGCCCCGGGCGTCGCATTCGGTCGGCAGCGCCGTTCGATCGACGGGCGACCGGGAAGCCTGGTTCGGCAAGCAACAGGGGCGATTACCGACACCGTTAGTCAGTCGTAGCGACCTGGTAAAACCGGCCGAAGGTCCACTGTTAATCGACGAATACGATACGACCATCGTCGTGCCCCCCAAGGTCCGAGTCTATTGTGACGAGCAGGGAAGTATTGTGATGCACTGTGGCGAAACCAGGTAACACAAGCGGTGTGGCCTTATCCAGATGGACCCCCCCATGATCGACCCGATCACTCGAGAAATTGTGCAAAGCGGACTATCCGCTGCGGCGGATGAGATGGCGAACACCGTCTATCGCACCGCGTATTCAACGATTGTCCGGGATTGCCTGGACTACTCCACGTCGCTGTGCGACGCGCGCGGCGAGATGATCGCCCAGGGTGTCACCATCCCGTTTCACCTGGGATCGGTGCCGTTCGCCATGGAAGCGTTGCTGGCCAAATTCGACGAAGACATGCATCCCGGCGACCTGTTTATCCTCAATGATCCGTTCGACGGTGGCATGCACATTCCGGACATCTTCATCGTCAAGCCGATCTTTTGGGAAGGACGGCGGATGGCGTTTGCGGTCTGTACGGCCCATCACCTCGACTTGGGTGGACGCCTGCCGGGAAGTTCCGCCTGCGACAACGTGGAGATTTTTCAGGACGGTTTCCGAATTCCCTGGCTCAAGCTCTACAACCGCGGTGTGCCGAACGATGCGATCTTGACGTTGTTGCGCGCCAATGTCCGGGTACCTGAGATGACGATGGGTGACTTGCGTTCACAAATCTCGGCCTGTCACATCGGCGAACGCGCCACCTTGAATTTGGTCCAGCGCTACGGCGCCGACACGTTGCAAGCGCTCACCACGGACCTGATCGATTACACAGAGCGGCTCGTCCGCGCGGAAATTGGCGGCTGGCCCGACGGAACGGCGACCTTTGTCGATTACATGGACAGCGACGGCGTCGCTGTCCGTCCGGTGAAACTACAAGCGACGATCACCATCGAAGGGGATTCGCTGATCGCCGATTTTACGGGCTGCGATCCGCAAGTTCAGGGCGCGTTGAATAACACCCTCTCTTTCACGGCGTCAGTCGTCTACCTCTGCGTACGGGCCGCGATGCAAACCGAAGTCCCCAACACGGCCGGGATGTTCAAGCCGATTACCGTCATTGCGCCAGAGGGTACGGTCGTCAACGGCGCCATGCCGGCAGCTTCCTCGATGCGTGGGGTAACCGGATTTCGGCTGACCGATACCGTCTTCGGGGCTTTGGCGCAGTTATTGCCCGAGCGGATTCTCGCCGCCGGTGAGGGAGGGAATACGCTGGTTATTCTTGGCGGTGAGCGCCCGGATCGATCGCCCTACGTATTCTACGAACTGTTGTCGGGAACCTGGGGAGCGCGACCCGACCGTGATGGCAACGACGGACTGTGCAATCCGGCCAACGTCGCCTCCAATATTCCCATCGAAGAAGCGGAGTCGAACTACCCGATTCGCATTGAGCGGTACGGCCTGTTGCCGGATAGCGGCGGTCCGGGCGAATTCCGCGGCGGACTGGCCATCCAACGCGAATGGACGTTGCTGGAAGGTGACGCCCATCTCGCGATTCGGTCCGACCGGCGAGATCACTTGCCGTATGGACTGTTCGGCGGCAAACCGGCAACCGGATCATTGAATCGTCTCCAACGATCGGACGGGAACGAGATCTTACCGGTGATGATCTCGTCGACCATGCGTGCCCATGAGACGCTCTACCATCGGCAACCGGGAGGAGGTGGCTTCGGCGATCCACTGCTGCGCGACGCGCAGCGGGTCGCCGACGATGTCCGCAACGAAAAGGTCTCCCGCGCCGCCGCCCGCGAGGAGTATGGAGTCGTGCTGCAGAACGACTCGTGTGAAGTCGACGTCGCGGCAACCGCCGCACTACGGCAGACTCTGGCGTTACCAAGGTCGCCCGCCGGCGGCCAATAGCCCGACTGATGCGGGCCCCGTCCTGTCGCGACTCCTGACACATGAACATCGACCTGTTAATCCAAGGCGGCACGATTCTCGACGGCAGCGGGGCCCCGCCGCAGGTTGCCGATGTCGCGATTTGCGATGGTCGGATTGCCGCCGTGGGAAACCTTCCGACCGCTGCAGCGGCTGAGATCCTGGATGCCGCCCAATGCGTGGTAACGCCCGGTTTCATCGACATTCATAGCCACTCCGATTTCACGCTCGTCGTCGATCCGCGCGCCGTCAGTTCGATCTCCCAGGGGGTCACCCTGGAAGTCGTGGGAAACTGTGGGCACGGTTGCGCGCCGCTCGGTGATCCGGAATTGACCCGCTCAAACATCTACGGTTGTCAATCCAATCACGAGATTCCCTGGCGGAGCGTGAGCGAGTACCTTGACACGCTCCAGCGGCAAACCCCGGCGGTCAACGTGGTGACCCTGGTTCCCAACGGCAACTTGCGGCTGGCGACGGCTGGCCTGGTTGATCGGCCGGCGACGGCCGGCGAACTGGCACAAATGAAACACATGCTCTGCCGCGCACTCGAGGAAGGGGCCTGGGGGTTTTCGACTGGTCTGGAATACGGCCCGGAACGGGGCTGCTCGGAGGCGGAAATCGTTCAGCTTTGCAAACTGACGGCCCGCGCAGGCGGGTTCTACGCAACGCACACCCGCAATCGGGCGGGCGAAGCGCAGGAAACAATCGACGAAGCGATTCGCACTGCGGCAGCCGCCGACGTTCCGTTACAGATTTCGCACATTTCGGTGGTCGCCCGACTGATCGACGACGGACGGAGAGCCGTCCAGCAGGCCATTGAACAGGTTGTCGCGGCCCGGAGGTCGGGTTTGGACGTCGGTTTCGACATGCACACCCGTTTGTTCGGGACCACGCACCTGAGTGCCGCGTTGCCGCCCTGGGCTCTGCAAGGGAACAAGAACCAGATCGCCCGTCGGCTCCGTTCGCACTCCACGCGGCGCGAGATGAAAGCGTACGAAAGCATTGTCACGGCGCTCGCCGGCAACGACTGGAGCCGTATCCTGGTCTTCCATTGTGCTGCGCAACCCGAGTGGTCGCGGCGCAGCATTGCGGAAATCGCTGAGCAGCGCGGCGGCGATCCGTTCGATGCCATTTACGACCTGCTGTTGGCGGAAGTCGACCGGCTGCACGAAGTCATGGTGTTGGCCTTGACGTACCGGGAACCCGACCTCCGTTTGGCGTTCGAACAGCCGGATTGTATGATCGGCTCGGACGCCACGGCATTGGCACCCGACGGGCCGCTGAGCGGGACTTCGTTTCATGGAGCGTATACGTGGGCAGGCTGGTTCTACCGGCATTTTGTCCGGGAACAGCAGATGCTCACGCCGCAGGAAGCCGTACGGCGACTGACTTCGCTGCCGGCAGAGCGGTTGGGGCTGCGCGATCGCGGCGTTATTCGCGAAACAGCGCGGGCCGATCTCGCGATTTTTGAGCCGGAGTTGTTCGCCGAATGCGGCACTCTGTTTGAACCAAATCAAGTTGCCACGGGAATGCGGCACGTTGTGGTCAACGGAGTGATCACGCTGCGTGATGGAGAAATGACCGGACGTCGGGGCGGACAGGTGCTGCGACGTTGACCGCCGCCGCTGGTGCCACGACCGGGTGATCACACGCGCCCGCCGTGGTAATCATAGGGAAGTTCAATCTCGACTTCCGCCACGACGCTCGAGGCTCGCTGCATGACCAGTCATCCCAAGTCGGAACCAAACGGGCCTGCAAGGGAGGGGAACAATACGTCGGCCGAGTCACCCGCAGCGCAGTCATCCCCAGCAGCGGAACTCGATACGGAAGCCACCATGGCGGCACCAGGCGCAGTTTTGGATGCTTCATGGGACACGGCCAACGCCGCCGATCCGGAACTGACCTTGGAACAGGATCTGGAAGCCATCCTGGGAGAGTTTGCTCAAACTCTGAGTCCCGAGCAACAGGACCTGAACCAAGAACTTCCGCAAACCAGTCTCAAAGCAGTATTGGATGTAGCGCGGCAGCTTCAGACCTGCTCGCAGGCATCGTCCGTTCGTCCGCGGAGCATTCAGCCGACCGACACGACAAGCGGCAACCCCGCACGTGCGCCAGCGGGAGATGGCGAAATCTTCTGACAGCAGCCTGGACTACGTGACGCTGGACAAGCTGGATGAAGGTGGCATGGGGACCGTGCATCTGGTTCACCAGGTGGCACTCGAACGTGAAGCGGCTCTGAAACAAATTCACCACCGGTCCAGCCGCAAACAATCAACCCGGGACGAGTTCCTCACGGAGGCGGTACTGACCGGAAATCTGGAGCACCCGAACATCGTACCGATTTATGAGGTCGGAGAATCTCCCGACGGTGACCTGTTCTATACGATGAAGAATATGAAAGGTCGCACATGGGATGACACGATCGATGATTTGTCGCTCAACGAGAACCTGGAGATCCTCATCGATGTCTGTGACGCGATGGCGTTTGCGCATGCAGGAGGGGTGATTCATCGGGACCTGAAGCCCCAGAACATGATGACAGGCGGTTTTGCTGAGGTACTGGTATTGGACTGGGGGATGGCGATCCTGGTGGTCCCCGGCGAAAACGTAACAACCTCCCCTGGTGGCACACCTAATTACATGGCGCCCGAAATGATTAACCCCCGTATCGTGTGAATGCTTGCAGTGACGTCTACCTGCTGGGTGCGATCCTGTTCCGCTTGCTAACGGGTGCGCCACCACCGGGCAGGAAACGCTCTCCTTGAAGGTAAAGGCCGACGATATCTGGTCCGTCTGTTTCAGCCCGGACGGGACACGGCTGGCCTCCGCGAGTAGGGACAACACCGTACAGGTACGGGATGCCCGCGCACCAACACCAGAACTACGGGCGCAATTGCAAGCCCGGGGACTGCTCCTGTCAAAACGGGATCACGTCGACTCTCTGGAGGACCTGCAGACGGAAATCCGCGGCGACAAAACCATCAGTGATCAGGTCCGCCAACAGGCTCTGGACTGGTCACCAAACTTCTGGAGCGCCCCACAGTAGATCCGTGGGTGAACTCGACACCCACCTCCGGTGGCAGATTTACCCGTTACCCTGACCCGCGCAGGCGTCGATCCAATGGTGGAATAGCGGCTGGACTTTCTCGGGCAGTTGCGCAAACACCTCCGGCGGTATTGTTGGGGCCGGCGCGTCGGGCTTGTTTGCACGTTCAACCATCTGTTTCCGCAAGAACGAGTTGGGGCGCAAAACCTCCAGATTAAGCCACCAGGGGGCAAAGCGGACCGCCACCGCCACGCGATCCTCTGCAGAACGGTTCGGTGCCGCGGCATGCCAGCAGCGGCTGTCCAGCAACAAAGCACTGCCCGCTTTTCCCGTAATTTGAAGCTCACCGGGAAGCGGCGAGAATCGGTCGTCAACCGAATCAGCTGTGGGGTTGGTACCGCGACGATGGCTGCCGGGCAAAGCGATGGTCGCGCCTGTTTCGACAGTAAAGTCGGACAGCATGAACAGCATCGTCAGATGCATGACCAGGTCGGGGTAGGGAGCCGGGAACCGTGCCCCGAGTGACTGGATGTACGGCCAATCGGCGTGCCACTGCCCGCGATCGTTACCGGGGTGATTAACCAGCGCAGTCGTGAAGGAAACGCGGTAGTGTTCCCCCAACAACGCGGTCACGATGGTCGTCAATCGTTCCTCCACGAGGTATTCCGCGAAGGAATGATCGTAGCGGATCAAGCTGGCGATCTGGCTCGTTCCCTGCGGAGCAAAGTTGCTTCTGACGGCATGTTGGCGGGCCGCTGTCAGTACACTCTCCCGCACGGGCTGGACTGCGCTGGAGGGGATCAGCTCGGGGAGCACGCAATAACCGCTGGCCTTGAGCTGCCGTATCAAGTGCTCGCAATTCATGGTGCTGTCTCTCGTAAATCCCAGCGCGGAAGTGGTTCCAGCAAGTCGAACCGTGCACGGCACTGCAGGTGACACTGTTAGTGTAAACCGACCTCACCACGAATCCTATTGCCGGCGCGTCGTCGTGTTCCTTCTCGTTTGGGCCTACTCAATACTGCCAGGGGACAAGCGTGCTGCGACCGCCCACATCGTAAACGGGTACGACATCGCCTACCGGTCCCTGCGGCTTGGTGTTTCGGCAGGACAAACCTGGGTTAGAATGCTTGGCTCACCGGGAATAGAAACCAGAGCGTCCATCGAAAGTAAACCGGATATGCGTGGCACGACACTTCGCTCTTCGCTGTGGCCGAGTAGGCCGGTCTGCGCCAGCCAGGGAGCTGACTCGGAAACAGGCTTGCGCTCGGCTAAGAACCGCAGGCGCAGGATCGTCGTAGGCAGGCAGGTTGATTTTCGGGCGCTGCCGCAGCGCGGCAATCTTGGGAAGTCTCCGGGTGACCTTTCCGGCTGGTCGCTATCCGGTTCGACAACATCCTACCTAACGTCAGCGGTTCCTTCCCCACGCGCCGAGGATGCCGTGCGGGCTGGTACTGCGCGACGAACGCAACATCCGCGCCGCACAGACTGGAGATCGAAAATGAAAGTACAAGCTGGCTGGCCAACAGATGATCGGACTCCGCTGTACGGCGACAGACGCAGGCCTCTGCTAGTAGCGGTTCTCGGGTTTGCCGTGGGTCTGCTCGGCCTGGGAACCGCTCGCCTCAAGGCAACGGATAAGATTGCCATTGGGGCCACCGAACCTCCCGCTCCGGCGGCCAGGCTGGTCGGCCATTGGCCGCTCTCACTCGACGCGCGCGACTTGGCGGGAAGGCTGCCGGGCCAAGCGACGAACATCGAATTTGGTCGCCCCACCGGTTCCAGAAGATCGGCAGCGATCTTCAACGGGCGGGATAGCGTGATCACCATCCCGGCGGGTGAGGCCCTCAAACTGGGCACCGCTGATTTCTCCCTGACCGCGTGGGTGAAGCCCACACTGCCGCTGCGCAACACGCTGGGTGATCTGGTGAGTCAATTTGACCCGGGCGCCCGACGCGGTTTCAACCTCTCTCTTTCCGGCAGCTCGCCCGCCTATAGTTCCATGTCCGATACGCGGCACGTGCATTTCGGCATCGACGACGGCTACCTGGGTCAACCGGAAGACTGCGGCAAGCCATGGCCGTCCAATTCGCTGATTACGTGTCTGATTGTGTTTGAGGGCGAATTGTACTGCGGCATCGCGGATGCGGATCGGACGGAAGACAAAGCACGCGTATTTCGCTACGCCGGCGGCCAGCGTTGGGTCGACTGTGGGCGGCTTGGCAACGATCCGAACCACCATTCTGTGCAAGCGATGGTCGTCCACGACGGCAAGCTCTATGCCGGCACCGGAATCTATGATTGGGTTCAGGCCATGGATCAGTTACCTGGTAAGCCACCCGCCGCGCCGACCCGCGTGTTTGTCTACGCCGGAGGAACCAAGTGGCGCGATCTGGGGCAAGTGGGATTCGGCTCGCGGGTCCTCTGCATGGGTAGCTTCCAGGGCGAACTCTTTGCTGGCTTGGACGTGATTGGCAAGGGGCATGCGTACAAGTTCAACGGTACGGAGTGGATCAACTGCGGCGCACCAGACGGCAGAAACTTCGAGTGCTTTCTGCCATTTGGTGGGAAGCTCTACGCGGCAACGCACGGTAATGTCTTCGAGTACGAGGGCGGCACGTCGTGGCGATCGATCGGCGCCGAACCCCATGGAATCACGCAAATCCATTCCATGCAGGTGGCCGGCGGTAAGATGCTGCTGGGAACTTGGCCCCAAGGCTACGTCCTGCGTTATGACGGACAAGATACATGGGCGAAAATCGGACGGCTCGGACTGCCACCGGGCCAGCCGCAGTGTAATGAAATCAACGACCTGACCGTGTACAACGGGAAACTCTATGCGGGCGTGATTCCCAAAGCGGAGTTGTACCGTTACGAACAAGACGGTGAGTGGACGTTGCTGGGAAGTCTCGCCAACCGGTCGGATTGGGCCGCCGACAAGATCGCCACATGGCTGCGGCTGACGTGTCTAACGACATTTCAGGGCAGACTCTTCGCCGCCACCGGAGCGTGTCAGGGGCGGGCGTTGGACTCACCCGTCGATCCATCGCTGGGCCGCGTGTTTGCTTATCAAGCGGGCCAGGTTGTCAGCTCCGAGCGCGACATCGGCGGGGCGTGGACGCACGTCGCGGCCATTCGACACGGCCGCACATTGAAGTTGTACATCAATGGCATGCGGGTCGCGACGAGCCAGCTGCGCGCCGGACCGCTGTTCAATTTGACCAATGACAGGCCACTGCTCGTCGGCTTTGGCGGGCAGCACTATTTCACCGGGGCCATCGCCGACTTGAGGCTCTACCACGGGGCCCTAGGGACAGACGCCGTGCGAGAAATTCTGCGGCAGAGGTGACGGCGCGTTACTGCCACCGCTGTCGCCTGCTCAGGGATCCCGGTTCGCCAGACGTAGCCAGGCGAGGTTGAAGCGGTAGTGAATCCCACTACTGATGAGGTGAATAATCCCGTCAGGTGTCTGTGTGGCCGCCAGGTATCCCTTCGGCTCGGCGTGCGTGGCGTCCATGGTAAATCGATCCGTCCAGGCATGACCATCCAGTGTGCGCTGTTTGCCATCGGTCAGCAGTTTCCGCAGCGGCCATGTTTTGCCGCCGTCCTCGCTCAGCGCGGCGAACATGCCCCGTCCCGTAAATGGTGCGCCCGTGTCGCTGGTAAAGGTCGATCCTGAGGTGAATGACACCAGCATCAATACATTCTCGCGCAGCCGCCGCAGCACCGCCCGCTGTCCCCCCGCGATCGGCGGAAACGGACTGGGCGCGTAGGTCCAGCTGACACCCCCATCGCGTGAGATACTGAGGGGCATCCGATCGCGGATTGCATCCCCGCGACCCACCGCCACAATACTGCCGTCGGTCCACTGATCGACCGCAGCGTGGATGCCGGCCATCCTGGCACCGGTGTTACCCGCCGTGAATTGGGACGCCGGTTGGCCGCGGGAAGGCAGCAACCAGCGCCTGCCGCCGTCTTTGCTGATGTGCAAAATCGAGCCGCCGTTGGCGCCGGGCACCGCGTCGCACGGCACGCAGATCGCACCGTCGGCGCGACGAAAAATACTGGAAATGGGCATGTTTCCAAAACCGTGCTGCGGGGCAATGATGCGAGGTTTCGTCCAGCTGGCACCGTTGTCATCACTTTCGCGCACCAGCAGGGCCAGATCATGCCAGCCTCCTTCAACCGCCAGCCCATTAAAGTGATAGAGTCGCCCCTGGTGATCACTCCAGATGGTGGACGTATGATCGTTGCGATCGGGAACGTCCCAGAACAGATCGGCCGCGTCCCAGGCATCTCGACCCTGTCGCAGACGACTGGCAGCAATTGCATGCTCACGGCCCCACTCCTCGATTGTCGTGTACCAGACTGCCAGCAGGTCACCGTTGGGGCACCAGGCGATCCCCGGGCAGTGGTTGTGTTGTGTGTACAGCGGACCACCAGCGAGCTGCGCCGGTATCTTGGCAAATGGAATGGGTTCGGCGAACCAGGGCTGGTCCGCGGGTACCGGCGATTTCCACTGGTGCGGCGACTGCAGCACCTCCCGCTGCCAGCGGCGACTCGGTACAACCTTGCTGGGTGAAGGCTCCGGTGGGTGGCCGCGGACAACACGAATACCCACCACACGATTTCGGTCGCCCGGAACATTTCCTAGCCGGTTGGTGATGTGGGGCAGCTGGTCGCTCGATTTCCACGGTCCGCCACGGGTAACCTTGATCGGACTGTCGGCGTACCCCGACGGGTCGGTCAGCGCGTCGGCTGTGTAGGGTCCGTACCCGTCGCGGCACCAGTTCTCCACGACCGCGCCATCCTGCGCGAAGAGCTGTGGCTGCGAGCGGCGGGCAAACTCCCATTCCGCCTCGGTGGGCAGGCGACAGGGGACGCCCGCCTGCTGGCCAAGCCAGCGGCAGAAGGCGACCGCATCATGCCAGCTAACATAGACAGCAGGATCGTCATCTCGCTGCGAAATTCGTGTGACACCTCGCCATTTTTTGTGCGCGGGATCGAATCGCTCGTACTCGGCGTTCGTTACCACCCGTGAAGTGATTTCGAATGGCTGGCTAATGCGCACCGTATGTGCGGGCTTCTCGTCAAAGCCGCCCTGATGGTTTTCACCCATTGTCATCTGCCCCGATTCGACTACCGCGAAGGGGAGTACCAGTCGTTCATCGCCGCACAGGTCGGTAGTGAATCCGCAGGCAGCACCTGCCAGAGCCACGACCGCAAACAGGCGACGAGGCATTCCAGTAAGCATGGATAACTCCAGCGAGAACGTGGTCGAGTTCACTTATCTGACCGGCATTCAACAGCACTGCGAGCAGGGCCATCTGTCCCACAGATCAGGTGCGGCGATCGGCGGCGGATAACACCGCCACGATTTAGCCTGGTGGGCAAGCCGTGATTTCTTTGAACCAAGACGGTGACTGGTAGGGATGTTAATCCTCTGCGGCTGGCGGCACTTGATAGTCGATTTCCCGATAGAACGTTTTTGTCTTTCCCCGGCCGTCATCCAAGACAATGCGAATCAAATTTCGGCCCACTTGCAACGGCACTTCCGTGCCGAAGATAAACGGTTTGAGGTCGGCGGTCCACTGCGTTTTGTTGTTACGCACTTTGCCACTACGCGCATCGCTGATGCGCTGGCCCGCGACAGTCACGCGTGTACCTGCTGGGCAAACCCCGCGGATACTAACGGTGCCGCTGCTGATCGAGGGGCCCGCGGCGTACTCCACCGCCACGATGCCCGGTGGTTGCTGGCGGATCGTTTGGATTTCATGCACCAGCAACTGGCGAAAACGGTGAATGTACTCCCTGTCAGGTCGGTAAGTGTGCCAGCGGAATTCGCTGGAGAGCAGTGAGCCCCACCAGTGTACGATACGTGCTTTCGAAAAGACCTCTGCCGAAGCCGGTTCCCCTAGGCTCCGTCGGATTTGTGCGATGGCATCGCCCAACTGGGTTAACAATGCGTATTCATCCAATCCCTGACGATAGCTGTCCCAGCGCAGCGAAGCGTGCCACGGCTGAAAGCCGGGCGTCTCTTTTTGGCGGGGTGGATAAAACAACAGGCCGTTGCCGTACATGCCTTGTTTCTGATTACCGTGGCGGTGCAACTCGGTCCACGGATCTTTCCCCGCGTTGTAGGCGATGCCCCACCAGAAATTGCCCTTGTATCCATACTTTGCCAAGACCGTGGGATAAAAACGGTTGGCTCCCAGACTCGCCTGAGCATTGAGCGTATACAACGAATTCATGTAAGCCCACAGCTCAAGGCCCTCGCGCTGCCACTTTTGCCAGTTGGGAATATGCGCCACCTTGGTGGCAAAAAAGTGCCACGGTACGCACCATGCATCCAACGCCGCCGCCAATGCATCGGACATGACATGCGTCGTAATCATCACCCTGAGCTCGGGGTACTGAAGTTTCGCGCGGCGAGCCAGCTCAATGACTAATGCATGGTGCTCCTCGTTGATTTCGTCGAACATGTAGAAGATGACTTTATCTTCCCAGCCGTGGGACCTATAAAAATCCCCCATGCGCTTCATGTACCGATCGAAAATCGGCCAGAATCGCTCACTGCCGACGGTAATCCCCAGCCCCAGATAGCTCTTGCTCAATTGTGAAATCGAGCCCAACAGCGACGGTGGCACCAACACGTGATCGTATCCAAGCTCACCAAAGACAACGTCCAGGCCCTCTTTGTATTCCGTGAAATCAATCTGCAATTCACCGTTCTCATCGAGTCGTACCGCCGGTGCCTGAGGACCGTACTTCAAAGCAGTAAACCCGGCCTCCTGGAGAAATTTCCAGGAGGCGCGACTCCCTTCCTCCAGGTTATGCGTCAGCGTCTGCAGCGCCGGCCTCACGGGCAAGGCGATGTCCCAGACCTCCAGTTCCACCGGGATCGATGCCAATCGTTTTCCATCCGCATGTACACGGATCGTGCCAACAAAGTGTCCCGCGGCAACGTCAAAACCGGTTTCGGCGGCGACCAACAGCACGCTGTTGAGCTCGGCCGGCGCAGTAAACGCGTCACTCGACAGCAGTGGGTCGGGAATCGTGCCGGTTTCCGCTCCCAACATGCCGTACCATTTGCTGATCCCTTTGACCGGCACTTCCGCCACCCGCCGATACGACCAGGTCGGCGCGGGATGCGCCGGACCGCTGTTAGCTGGCGGTGACGCCCAGGCGAACGAAATCGTCACGTTTTGCAATTCGGCCGCTGGGCGTAACACCAGGAAAAAAGGTTCCGTTTCGTTGCGCACCAGTGACAACTGAATTCTGTCCTTGCTGGCAACCATTCCCCAGGCAGCGGGTTCGTCTTTCGCAAACACCTTGCGCACCGGCGACACGGCATACACTTTGAGCAGCTCAGAAGCGAACACCTGTGTCGGTGCACACAATTGTGGAAGCCTGTCAAAGACGGCAGATCGCCCCGTATCCTGGGCGGACAGAGAGCCTGCGAGCGCGAACCACCACACGAGCGCAACTCGACTGGCGGATCCGCCAGACCACTTTTTCCGTATCATCAACTGAGGCATTTTGCACATTGCGATCAGGAGCCCGGTGTGCAAGCCCCCAGCGGCATGCCGCTGGCACAAAGGGGATTACTGGAACCGGTAGGGAAACAGACAACTTTATTACGGGACGCCAGCCTGTATCACGAACATGCCAGTGTAACCGATCTCGGCGGCACGCCTGCAATGTGACCGGGGGTTCTGTCCAAGTAGCGGACATCTGTGTGTATTTTCTTGGTCTCCCGCCAGTTGTGGAAACGAGACGCAAGGGAACCACTCTGCCGCACAGTTGTTTCGGGGGAATCGTGTTCCTAATGAAACAAATCACAACAGGTTCGGTAGGACTTCTCGACGTACCTGGTCAGTGCCTTGGCCTCCCGGAATTGTCCCCTGAGAACGTACTCTTCCAGTGTCTGGAGACTGTACAGCACTTCGGCCACGCTGGCTCGTTGTGGATCGACGACACGGCCGAAACGGATCTGAACGCTAATGGAGAGCTTACTCAGATGAGCGCGCCACTGCGCGATACGGCGGGAGGTCTCCGTGGCATCCTCCTCTCTGACCGCATCGTAGACGCTGCCACGAATGTTATTCATGTCCTGGATGAGATCGTCGGTTGGTGGATAGAAGACATAGAGACCAACCCAGGCCGCAGCCAATACGCAAAAGATGCCCGCGATGCTAAGCTGCAATGGTGAAAGCGTCGGGTCCCACCTGGGACTTGTAGTCGAGCACGTTGCTCGCTCAGCCGGATCGAGCAAATGATCGATCCGGCAGTGCTTACCGGCCAATCGCAAACCGATGCCTGCCGTCGCCACCAGACACAACAGACCCAAACCCCAGACGCGATCGGGTGTCATCGACTTCTGGACTTCCGCATAAATCCAGTTCAGGTTGGCGTTGCGGTCGTATACGGTTGACAGTCTTGTAAACGGATCAAAGGCATGGGTATGGTCGGTCTCCTTGGCAGCTCCGTGAATAATGGTGCGATCGGCAGTCAACCCAATCACCAGCGTTGAACCAATCAGCAAGGAAACGAACAAGGCGAGGGACTTTGCACCGTAGTCACGGCGCAACCAGTTTGCCACACCAACATTCGCTCCGGCGCCGAGCACAATCAGTGCAAAGGCCGCACCCAACGAGTAACCGTCCCGCACGATGTTACCGAAGTGCATCATGACCTCGGTAGGTGTCACATAAACGGGAATCGCTACGACGCCCATGACGATCGGAGCAAATGCGTTGTCACGGGTCAGTCCAGTCTGCAATGCGCCGTGCGGAAGAAAGGCCCCCAGCAAGCCAACCGCCAGCAGCGCCAGGCCGTAATCCACCAGCGCTGGACCGACCAGCGCCGTCGCCGACGTGTGTCCGACTACCGCCAGCCGATGACGGCTGTCTAGTGGCGCACTTTCGAGTCGCTCCGGCGGCGTGTCGTGTTGCCTGGCAACGACCCGGTTCCAGAGGACACCGATACCGACAGAGACCAGGAATGTGCCTGCCGCAAAATACAACAGCATGATTGGCGGAATGTGGCTCAGTCCGTAGATGATCGATACCGGATTGAGCACGGGGGCAACAAGTACAAAGCTAATCACCGTGCCGCTGGGCACGCCGGCGCGTCGTAGTTCGCGTGCCACCGGCAGAGCCCCCAGTGAACAAATCGGCAACATAATACCGAGGCCCCAGGCGCGTAGTGGTCCGGACCAGTGACCGACCCCGAGTATGCGCCGCGTTCGCTCTGCTCCGACCATACCGCGGAGAATTCCCGCGGCGAAGACGCCGGCAACAAGGAACGGTGCCGCCGCCACCATCGCCTGCGAAATCCTCAACACGGCGCTCCAAAACGTCGTGTTCAAGTCCGTGAAGATGCCTTCGTAGCCTGGACTGCCGGCATCGCCCAGCAGAAGGAATTCGTTCACGTCGATGTCTCCCCAGTCGTTTTCTTAGGCAGCGCGGGTGCGTCCTCGGCAGCAGTTGTAAAACTAAAGCTGAGTCGCTGACCTCCAAGTTCAATCTTGGGGACAACAACAGACATCCGCTGGCAATCTTGGAGGACCTCTGGAACCGTCGCCACGAATGTTGCGCCGCGATCGTGCTCCTCTGATGAGAAGACGACTTCGTATGCCCGCGCCGTTTCCTTGTCCAACGGATCCACATACGCCTCAATCATCGTAGCCGCCACACGAACCAGCTGCGACTGTCCTGCCTTGTTGTCTGTCAACACATGAAACATGATCTTGCCGTCGACAATCGGCATGATCTCAGCGTGGTAGTGCGTTTCCTCGCTACCATGATGGGAGTGACCAATGGCGACTATGCGTCCACCGTGTAGGGGACTGCCCTGCGCGTGTGGGTGGGCGTGGGCATGAGCGGACCCGTGCTTGTGAGAATGACCTTCCAGGGACTCAACTCCTGCGACACCAACAGTGGAGGTTGCCTGCTCGCAGCCAGCCACGAGAAGCCCAACCGCAAACAGGTACAGAGCGATAACAACGTTGATGCACTTCATGACGGTTCTCACTTTCTGAGTTTTCCTTCATGTACTGGAACACTAACCGACTCCAGAATCTCTGCGACGATTCGCGGCGCGGCATCAAAGTCCCCCGACAGGCGGACTTCCAACACCGGACCGGCAACCTCCTGGACGTCGTCGGGTGTCACAAAATCTCGGCCGCGGAGATGGGCGCGGGCTTGTGCCATACGTTGCCACATGATCAGCCCACGCGGGCTCAGTCCAAGTGTGATCGCACTGTGCTCACGCGTCGCTTGTCCCAGATCGACCAGATACTCACGGACATTTTCCGCTAAAGGAACCTTGGAAACGTGTTCCTGCAGTTCGCACAATTGACGTGGACTGATGACGGTTGGCGTTTCCGTCTGGGCACCGTCAGCCGAACCGACATTCGCAGCCAGCATTTCCAATTCACTCGTGCGGTTCGGGTATCCGATGCGAAGTTTCATGGCAAAGCGATCAAGTTGTGCTTCCGGCAAAGGGTACGCGCCGTGACTTTCAACCGGATTCTGTGTGGCAATCACGAGGAACGTCTTGTTCAGTGGATAGGATTGACCGTCGATTGTGACTTGTCGTTCAGCCATCGCCTCGAAGAGCGCGCTTTGTGTGCGCGGCGTGGCTCGATTGATTTCGTCGGCCAACAACACGTCGGAGAATACGGGTCCGCGATGAAACTCGAACTCCCGCGCCTTCTGGTCGAACATCGTGAAACCCGTGATATCGGTCGGCAACAGATCGGGGGTACATTGCACTCTGGCAAACTGTCCACCGACAGCATGGGCAACCGCTTTCGCCAGCGTCGTCTTGCCCAATCCGGGTAGATCGTCAAACAGCAAATGTCCGCGCGCCAGCAGACAGGCCAACACCATCTCGATGATGTCGTCTTTTCCGATCAGTGCATGATTGAGTGCCGCTCGCAAAGCGTCGATGGTGGATTGATACTGGCAAGTGACATCCTTCACTGGTTCTACACCGACATCACGCTGGATGGTCATGCTACTTGTGCTCATGAGGGTTTACTCGAATTGACTCCCAAACAAGTTCGCATCCTGCGATGATGGCCGACCGCAACGGCAGCCCTGCAGGCCTGCACAACATCGGCGTGGTCCTCCGAATCGATGGTCTTCTCCGAGTAGAGCAATCTTTCCGACCACAAGAAGAAACGCTGTACCCATCGCTGTGTTTCCACGTCCCCCGTGCGCATGAGGGGCAAATACCAGGAAGTGATCGTCTTTTGAGACGGTCGCTGGCACCCAACCAGCCAGGCGCGCCAGCGAATCAGTCTGATGGTCCAACGCAAGCGGGCCTGGGCCGACTGCATTCCCAGCAGACCGCAAATGACGCGACCCAGAAACGCCAACCAATCGCTGCGGGTCTTGAAAGCCACCATCAGCCCGCCAGCGACAGCCATTAGCGCGATGACGTGTTGCCGGCACCAACTAAAGAAACCAACCGTCCAAGCCATCGCCCATTGTCGCCATGTCATTCTTTCCGCCGGGTGTTCATAGCCGGGTGTCGGCTCAATCGCGACCCACGTATTCCCGCCAACATAAACCTCTGCCCAGACATGCACGTCTGCGGCCACTACCGGGGTTTGTCTCGCGCGACGGTCGAATCGGTCTCTGCGGACATAGAAGCCGGTAACCAGGCGTGTGGGATAACCCACATCACGCAGGCCCACCGCAGCAGTCGTCGCAAACAAATAATCCGGCCCCCGACGCTCGGTAAGGAAGTGAGAAATCACATCAGTACAGTTCGCAGGGGCGGTCGACTGGCGGTCGACTGCAAAGTCCTGCCGCAACCGCTGGACCACAGCTTCCACCTGCCGCCAGCCTCGCGGCACACCGTCCGTCCACTCGGCCACCGTTCGCGCAAGCAGGTCGTTGCTAGCGGAGGACTCTGTATACCTGGCGACCTTCTCCGGGTGCGACTCAACGGCCGATTGTTTTCCTGGCTTGCCTTCCTGGTCGGCCCGTGGAAATCGAGCCGTGAAATCGTGGAATCGCAGTGACTCCAGATTCAGCCCTTGGGATATCACATGAACCACGGTCAACTGTGGTATTT
Organism: Planctomycetaceae bacterium; assembly: GCA_002709225.1. Classification (GTDB taxonomy): domain Bacteria; phylum Planctomycetota; class Planctomycetia; order Pirellulales; family Pirellulaceae; genus UBA9264. Next base: position 7,533 of record PAQH01000146.1, on the reverse strand, counting down.
GCGCGCGCGCCGCCATGTACGCTACAGCGTCGTTCGTCCAGCCAAAAAAATCCGACTGATCAACCTTGTCAATATGGACTGCCGTTAATTGGGGCGGCGATGGATACCGATTTGTTTTGAGGTTGATGATCTTTACCGCGTGTCGTTCTAAACCCCGATGCAGCGGTGAAGCACCAATTGACAAGTAACGGGCCCAAGGTTTCCCGCTGTTCTCTTCGAGTCGGATCGGCGGATGCGCGTCCCGCTGACCCGAGTGCGTCCAATCTCCGCCATCAAATGCGTCGAACCGCTCTAGCGCTAGATGCAAGGGCGTTCGCCCTGCCACGTAGATCATCGCCGCCGCAGGGCGACCGTCGAGTACCTGTTGCTTGCCTTGGACTTGCCGCCGCAGGACTGAAAATTCACGGCCACTCCGCTCCGTTTTTGAGATTCGCTGGTGGGTCTCTTGCACTTCACTGGGCGCCAGACCGATGTTTCGTTCCTGCTTATTCTTGGGCTTCGGTGGTTCGCCGTAGGAGTCGTTGAACATGTCGTACAACGTTGGCATTTCCGAATCCAGGAATAGCTCGCTTTCGACTGGGCCAAAACTCATCGCCTTTTCCTTGGCAGCGACCATCGCGTCCCCATCTCCGACCCCAGCGCGGGCAAACTCGTCGTTCCACTGATCTCCTCCAGATGACGGCATGAAGCCACCAATCACGTAAGTTGATGCGCCGGTCGACCCCAACAACACCAGCATGAGTGCTGAGATCAACACCACACCCCCCATTACCGACGATCTCAGTGGTAGGCAGCGATTCGTCTGTCCTACAGCGACTGTCTGCTGGACGCGCTCCCAATACCGCGCCATCAACCACCACAACAACAGCACACCAAAGAATCCTGCCAGTGCATAAACCGCAGGTGTCGTCCCGGTGGCGGTCGCAAACAGAGCCAGGAATCCGGCAAAGAGGCAGGCGACCTGCTGGAAGCGTGAATGGTGACTGAAAGCACCGATCAGGAGCGTTGCATTCTGCAGACAAACCAGCCTGGTCATCTCCGGTGCCTCGCCGATGCCAACCTTCCGCAGGGCGAACTCCGTTGCCAGCGGGAGGGACGTCCACAAGATACACATCGTCGGAAAAAGAAACTCGAGCCAGCCGGCCAGCTGGGTGCGTAACCCAGCCCAAACAAACCACGGGACAGCAATGAAAAACACGGCAGTCCCCAGCAGCCACGTCAGCGACGTGCTCGCCTCGACACGCGCTGCCGTCAGCGATGCCGCCGATAGCGAGACCAATAGTAGCGTGCCAAATTCTTTACTTCGTCCAGTCGTCATGGCATTGTCGCTCCCATTGCTGCTGCAACTGGCGTGCGGGTTCGTCACGCAGCGCGAGTGCAATCCATGCTTTTTCCCGCACTGCGGCCGCGCCGTTGATCCTCTCGTCGAGCACGACAGCGCGCAGATCCACCCGCGGTAGCCTGCGGTCATGGCGTCCTGCCAAACCTTGCCAGCGTTCCGCGGATGTAACTAGAATCGTCAATCGATCCACGACATCTGATTCAGTGCGAGCGACACCGCGGTTGCAGTGAACGTCGGGTTGAAACGCAGCCAGGCGATCGAACAGGCGATGCAGATCCGCGATGCCGGGTGCTACGAAGCGTCGTTCACCGTTCAGTTCACACGCCACATCGCAAGCATGACTATGGAACTCTCGGCACAAACTGGCGACAACCCGCAAACTCCAATCCAAGGCCTTTTCGTTACCGGCAAAGGCATTCTGATCAAGGACGATAAGGATGCGGCGGCGCGCCGCCGTCTGTCGTTCACATACGATGAGCGTATCGCGCCTGGCGGTGTGGACCCAATGAACTCGCCGCAACGAATCGCCCCGAATGTAGGGACGGGCAGCCATGATATCTCCATCATTGCCCGCCCGATCGACACAGCTACCCAGCGCCGACAACCGATTGCCGCTCAGCATGGGAAGGGAACGCAGGCTGGTGATCCGTGGCCAGGCGGTAAGTTGCTCGGCAACGGATATCGACCGTACCGCATGCCAGATACCAAACGGAAAACCAGTCGCCAGGACGGGCGGCTCGTGCGGGAACATGCCGCGACGCGGCGGCCGGTAGGTAAATTCAAATCGACTATTGGACCAGCCGGAGACGCGCGAGAGCGCCGTTGCGGCGGGCTCCTGATCGTGACCAGCGGAGCGAAAGAAACCTCGTTCCACCAACAGTCCCCAGACAGGCCACGGCCACCGGTTTGTGACCTCCAGAACAACGGTCACTTCGTCAAGTTCATGACAGCGCCGACGGTCAAAACTGACCTGCGCCTCCAGTCCGCGCATCGCCAGCCACGGCCAGACCATTCCCAATACCATGACAACCAGTACCACAGCACACACAAGCCAGCCTTGTGGGGCAACCAGAGCGCCGATCATGCCAGCCGCCAGAGCGGCCACGGCAAACCAACCTAACGGCTCGCGGAGCCACGTAACGTACCGGTTCGCCCAGGGACAAAAGTCGTGGTTGCTGATGGCAAGCAGCCGTTCGAAGATCCGTTGTCTGGTCACAATCCACCGCCCTCCCTAGCCATGACAGACTCCAAGTCAATAGCCACCAAGTCTGTGGACGTGGGAAAGCTGCGCGTGCTCACGATGGTTTTCCGGTTGAACACGATGTAGCTCGGGCAGATGGTCGCACCGTACTGCGCCGCCGATTGCCGATTGGCATTGAAGTCTACGCGAACAACGTCTGCGCGCCCTTCAAATCGTTGAACCAAGCGAGCTATTGCGGGCTTCATTCGGTCGCAGCGAAAGCAACCATCGTTCACGCCAAACTCGACCAGCAAGGGGCGGTCACTTTGCTGAACTAGTGACTTGAGTTCCGTGCTCGAGACAATCGGCCACAGCGCGCGAGCGACAACGACGGTGCGCTGTGAAGAGGACGTGATCGGCCGGCAGCCGATCGCGGAAAACGCGAGCAGCAGACCTTTAACAACAACCAGCACTGTGCGGTTCATTGGACATCTCTGGGCGGCAAGAAAATACCATCTGCCGTCACGACAAGTAGATTCAGCCCGGCCACCAGCTCGCCGGTGCCCCGAATCACGACCCTGTCGCCCGGTTGAAGACCGAACAATTTGCGGGCATCAACATTGAGCGCGTCTCCCGACTCATCGACAAACTGCACGGATGCCTGCGGCGTCTCAGCGGCCTTTCGTTTGCAGAAAGGACAGTTGTCGGCATGATCCGAGCCGCCGTGACCATGCTCGTCAGCGATAATCTCAGTGACCAGGAACGCAGCTTTGCCGCGGGTGAATGCCCGATATTCATCCGTATCAATACGGCCAATCAGCTGAACGTAAGGGTTCTCTGCAAGCTGTGCCCTGGCGTCCGCAATCGTCGTTAGCGCTGTCGGTTCAGTGGGCAGCACAAACTGCTGACGAAGCGCCTGGAATCGAGGCTCCTCCATCGAACAGCCCAACAAACACAAGGTCACGACTGGGAGCAATGCGTAGCCGATTCTCAAGCGGGAAACCTCGCGGATCTGGAACACTGAAACATCTGTACGCTGGAAGTTCATGGCTGGGCTCCCGACAACGTGATCGCCTTGAGCTTTGCCACCGCTTCCTCGATTTCGGCAGCAACTTCTCGGTAGGACTTGCCTGCACTACCCCCACCATGGACCCGCCCATCGAGCGCGCCAAAACTCACCATCAACGCGTCAACTGCCTCCTTTACCTGCTGCTGAACGGTCTCCGACGGCGACTCCTGGCCTGCCAGTTGCGGCAATTCTTCGAGCAAGTGCCCGATCGCGTGAACCGGGCCGTCCGCCTCTTGTAGATCGTCGTTGGCGAACGCGTCTTGCGTCGCCGCGCAAAGCGCGTCAAGTTGCTCCAACGCCGCGCCGTAGGATTCCGGCCGCGCTACTTCGCGACCATCGGCAGGCGGTTCCTTCTGATGACCATGTGGATCATCTGTTGCGTTGTGAGGATCCGTTTGTGCGTCCCGGGACGGGGAGACGATCACAGGGGAGCCATCGCATCCCGCGAGTGCCATACAAGCCAGTGTTAGCACTCGACTAGAAAAGCCGCGGAAGACTCGATTCACAACACACCTCCTGTCGTGCAACGACTCTGGGGAGACGCGGGGAGTGCTGTTTCCATGTCGACGAGACCAGCGATGTCGGGGGCGTGGCAACAGTGGCATTGGCGCCGATTCCACAGATGCGCCGATACCATGCAGACGCTGCCCAGCACCGTCATCACCTGCTCTCCGCGACCGCCCCAGAGATCGATTCCAAACAACAGCGCTCCGATAAGCAGCAGCACGCCGGTGAACCCCAGGCAAAGTACGCCTCCCCGTCGATGCTTCCGATAACCCATGCCCCAGGCCACGAGTCCCAACGGCGCCACCGTCGACAGCAAGCCCACGTGGGTCCAGAAGTCGGTCGGGGTCGAACAACACGCGGCCTGATCTGCGTTATCTCCGCCGTCGCCAACGGCAGCACCCGTTTCACAGCATTCCTGTTCGTCGCATTGGTACCCTGAACCGCCGGATGCGGAGCCGCTCGTGTCGGTTGTTACGAGCCGCGGTATGACATTCCTGTTCGCCTCGCTGGCCCCGATCTTCCACATGGGCAGGACAGCAAGCAGCAGTGGTAACGCGATGCAATGCAGCAGACAAAGTGTTGATGCGCACATGCCCAGCGCATCGAGATTAATCCGAATTGACTTCATGTTTTCTTCCTGGGTAATTCCCACATCGATGTCATCTCAACCGAGTCTGACTACTGACTCAAAAGGCCGTGGCGCGCGCGTCGGAACAACAGGACTGGTCGGACCTCGTATACTCCGAACGCCACGCGCCACGGTGGTTGCATTTGTCCTCATGGGGAGGATTGGGGATTGGAATTCGCCCGCACGTCCGCCGGGCAACGCAATTGCACGTGCCAGCGAACGTCCACTGGCAACGATGCGATCAAAAACAATGGAAAGGCCTTGAGTCCATCGAGATGGAATTGCAACGCTCACGAACCCTCCGTGGTCTGTGAATGAGACTGCCGATTTGACGACCGGCTGGGGCTCCTCGCGATGCTAATCACGGCATGCACCTGGTCCCGGCGCAACCGATCCAGTTCGATCGCCAGGTTGGTATCAAACGCGTGCCGATGCTTGGGCAGTGCTAACACGAGGACGCGATGCAGCGCAATCGCTCTTTGCGCTGCAGCCTGAAATCTGTTGTCTTGCGAGGTGCGACAATGGCTGACCCAAAGAACCTGGCCACGAGGATTATCGCGCGCCAAACGCTCTCGCCAGAACCGTTCATAAGGGCAGTACGACGTGGAGTTCGCCAGGTAAACTGAAAACCTTAACACACGTCGAGCCCATTGCGCACAGCGGGCATAATCACCTGGTGCAACGTTCTTGGAAAACAATGGGCTGACTTCGACTGCCATGCCTGTAATTCTGCGAACGCAATCCAGATCGTGGCCGTCACCAACGATGACCAGCGGTCGCGGTTTGGTCTGACGTTGCTGCGCAAGCGCCGCGCGAGTGAAAACGCAGCTGACCATTGCCGTCACAATGACCACGAGCGCACGTCGATTCGTCATTTCCAACATACAAGTCACCCTGGCAATCTGAGGTGTGCGAGATGGCGCGTGGATTCCGCACCGGCACGCTTGCTGAACGAGTGGAATGCCCGCTACGAATGATGCCGCCAGACGAGATCCGCGACCCTCGTCAGAGGTAGCAGCCGCCGCACAGCGAGCGCGGCACTAGGGACATGAACTCAACAAGAGAGAGCGAGTTCGTTCAAAGGTGGCCCGCGAATCGGCACTAGCGTGACACGGGTGCGGGTAACTGCGGGGGAAGCTGAGATGACGACGTCGGACGTCAAGAATACCGTGAAGACAACGTGCTGGTCTTCGTCACCCATCTGCGACAACGCCAGATGGCGGCAAACAGTGCAGGTACCTGGATCATGCTGCCTGGTGGGGGACTCTTCGTTTGAGCAAGCGCCTTGCTGTATGTGATGACAACAGCTGTGTGCTCCACCAGCGGTGTGTTGGGCCGGCTGGTACGTGACTTCGTGCAGGAGATGCTCAAAACAGCCCAACGTCGCCAAGAGGGCGACCAGAGTTATGGCGGTGAGCTTTTGAGCCGCGGCGCGCATGGTGAGGCATCTAGAACAAAATTGAAGTGATGGTGGCCCGACCAGGCACGTTGACTTTACTCCATCCTACGTTGGCCATTCAAGAGGGTTCACTGACATTCATGAAAAACTAACATTCTCTGGGGGGGCAATTCGTGGACGTGCGGTCAAATTTGCCACCACCGCTAGTGAAACCATGTCAGCCACTGGGTCCCAGATGCGCAACTTCGCCGCAATGGTGAGGCTGCGGCCAGTCCTTGCTCACTACAGCCGGAGCTTGTTGTTTCCTGTAGGCTGCAACTGCAAACCATTGGCGGCACGGTCGCGACCGGTCTGGTACCTTAGGTAAACCGGTGCGCTGGAAAACCATCGCGCTCACCGGTCAGTGGCGCGATCCACCATCACGGCGCTGCCTGCCGTCGGTCGCCACCTTGGTGCCCAAGCACCACGGCACAATATCATCACCTCACTCGTTGACTGGGAACACTACGATGCCTGGAGCCGGAGCGATACCAACAAGATTGCTGCTGCTGACGCTGCTGATCAGCGGGCGCGCGTTCCAGGCGGCGAGCGCGGCGACAGATGCTGATTTCTCTGTGGGAGTGGAACAGGCGCTGCCGGTTGTTGGAAAGCCGTGTCGGCTGTGGCTCACGCATGATCAAGCGGCCACGGCGTCGAAGACGGACGGGATCGCGGTCACCTTTCGCGTCACCCGTGGTGATCACAGCGCGCACCCGATCGACCTGGCTGGCGCTGCCGACCAACGCCAGGACGTGCTCGCGAGTGTGCAGTGGACGCCTCGGCAAACAGGCCCGGTGCGTATCTCGGCCAGTGTGACAATTCGCGGCAGTGCGGCGGCCTGCATCGAAGTCGCGCCCCAGGATGTCTTCGTCACCTCGCGCAGGCTGTTTTTCAATTACTGGCAGTGCCCGCCTGAGCAGCGTTTTGTGACTTCCGTGATGGACAATAGCGCGACCACGGAGGCGGCTATCCGCTGGAAACGCAGGGGTGTACGACCACTCGGCTGGCAGGGTGGGCAATGGCACTGGGTGCGTGGTTACGGCTCGCCGGAAAAAATGGCAAAACTCTGGTCGAACATGCCCCCGGAACGTGTCGGTATTGTGATCGACGAGTTTGGTGGAGGGGATAAGATCGACCAGCAGCTGGGCGCTGCGCTGCGACTGACGCGCCAGCAAATGCCGCAGATGTTCCTCGCTCCCTACTGCCTGTCGGTCACCGGACAGCAGATGATCGACGGCTGTCGTGTGGCAGATCTCGTGCTGGTGGAAACCTACACGCCCGACTGGCGGTGGGACGGTTTTATCACCGGCCGCTGGCAGACGGCTGCCAAGGCCGGCTTGGGTACCAAGAGCATTGCCGTACTCGGCCT
>PAQH01000145.1 GCA_002709225.1 Planctomycetaceae bacterium | reverse complement strand
TTCGCGATCCCATGAATAACTGCGCGGTTGCTTCGGTGACCTCCTGAACGGTGCCAATGGCGGCAAAGTAGTTGGTTTGGGGCACCAGTTTGGAGTCGCCTGTCGAAGTCAACATTTGGCCGACCAGTTTGTCAAACGGCATGTTCTGTTTCATCGACCGCGCGAGCCAATCCGCAAACAGCCGCGCTCTGCCGTCGGTAAGTACTTGGGGATTTACACGCAGTAGGTCCGCCATGCGGAGCGCCTGGAAACGCGGGAATTCGTCCGAGTCGAGAACGCGGTCAATCCACCGGCTGCGTTTGTTGAGCGCATCGTCGGAGAGGAACGTTTCGACATCGGGTGCTGGCGGCAGCAGGCCGGTGAGATCGAGGTACAGTCGGCGCAGAAATGTGGCGTCGTCACACAAGGGCGAGGGAGGGTACTGTAATAACTGCAAACGTGCATTGACCAGTTTGTCCACATAGTTGTGAGGTTGCTCATCTGCCGGCCACTGAAAACCTGCGACCGTTTCGCAGAAGGTAAAGTCGACTGATTCGAGATGTTCCAGGTAACGGACCGTGATTGCCGAATGTCCCCGTTGCAGCCCCTCGACCAGGCCATCGGCGTCAACCGTGGCGACTTCTTTATGGGACGTCGCGTAGGTGGCTATGCGGGTGACGTCGCGGGAAGAACCATCGCTGAAGTGCGCTGTGACACGCATCTGTTGTCGCAGGTCGGGAGCGTGCAGTATGCGCGCCGGACCTGGATGGATTGCGATCCCAGTGCAGGTCGCTCGACCTGCCGCGTCATCCCGCGCGCCTTCGTAGATCCAGTCGTAGAGGACCCGGTAGGCCACGTCATCGGTACGCAATCGCTTGCCGCCGACATGGGGGATTCGCAATAGCGGCTTTTTCAGAATCAAGCTTTGGTTGGGATCGTACACGTTAGTGCGCCGATTGAATCCGGCCCGCACCAGCGCACGCTTGTCAACTTCCGGGTCGAAGGCAAACAACGACAGGGAGAAGCCGCCCTTCCCTTCCGGAGAGCCATGGCACGATCCGGCGTTGCAACCCTGCTTGGTAATCACGGCCAGGGTTTCGTACTGGAAGCTGACCGGGTCGGCATGTTCGGTGCCAAGGATGGCGACAGGTATGGTTGTCAGGTGGTCTCCCACGTTGATGGTCAGTCGTGTTTCCCCGTTGGCGACTGCCGTGACTCGCCCCCGCGTCACCTGGAGCAACCCGGCATCTTGAACCTGATACCGGGCGTCACGTGTGAGATCGACCTGGCGGCCGTTGACGAGAGTGCCCGTGACGAGGAGTTGCACGGCGCTGCGACGCGAACTGAGCTGGATTGTTGCCGGGCTGACTTGCAGGGAAGCCAACGCGGCCCGTTCGTTTTCGGCCCGCAATGCTTTGTCGGAGACACAGAGGACGGTCAGTGTCAGGACGTTCAGAAGGAGAACAATACAAGCCCGTTGTGATTTCACGACATCAGCTCCGGGATCGGCGTCCCATCTTTGGCGACATAGATGGGACGGTCATCGGGGGTATAGAACGCGGTGTGCCTGTCCAGCCCCAGTTTGGCATACACGGTGGCCGCAAAGTCGTCGATCGTATATGCCTGGGAACTCGTGATGTAACCACCGTCTTTGTCGGTGCTCCCGACCAGTTGGCCACCTTGCACACCGGCACCAGCAAAGAGAAAACTGAATGCGTGGGTCCAGTGATCGCGTCCCTGTCGGTTGTTGATCTTGGGTGTTCGGCCAAATTCAGTGACGAAGCAGAGGAGCGTCTCTTCCAGCAGGCCCCGCTGGTGCATGTCTTCGATTAAGGCCGACAACGCCTGGTCTGTCGAGCCCATCATCGGCCAGGTGTGGAATCCGAAGCGTCCGGCACCTGCACCACCGCCTTTAATGTTCGTGTGGGAGTCAGAATAGATCGCGTCGTGGTGGTCCCAGTTCATATTGCTGCCGCCGTTGTAGCGGACCGCTTTACCGTCGCGGAATGAACTCTGGGGCTCGCGCACATCGACGGTCACGAAACGCACGCCGGCTTCGATCAGTTTACGGCCCAGCAGATAGCACTGGCCGCGGTGTCCGGTACCGTAGCGGTTACGGACGGCTTCAGATTCTCCCTGGATGTGGAATGCTTTGCGCGTTTCCGGGTTGGTCAACATATCGCTGGCGCGACGCATTAGCGATTTCATTGCCACGGCATCCTGGGCGCGACTGGACCCGGGGATGCCGACGTCCAACAGACTCAGCAAGTCACGCCGGTTCTGGAAACGCCGGTCGTCGATTCCCAGCAGACCGAGATTGGGAACCGACCAACCCGGGTTGGCCAAATTGCCGCCGGTCTTGAAAACTTGATAGGCGGGGGGGAGGAATCCGATACGCGTTTCCTTGGCCTGCTCGCTGGTACCGGGAACAAGTATGTTACTAGGCAGGTGTGTGGCGGCGCTACCCAGTCGCATGGCCACCACGCTGCTCATGTCAGGCATGGTGACCGGGCCGCCGGGGGTCTCCCCGGAAAAAATGTACTGCGATCCTTTGGGGTGCGAGTTGCCGATCCCGGGTGTGGGCTGCGTCATGCACCGCAACAGTGTCAGTTTGTCGGCGTGCTGCGAAGTTTGTTTGAGCAGTTCGGTGAATTGGATTCCCGGGACATTGGTGTCGATCGGGGCAAATGGACTCTTATGCTCGGCGGCAGCCGCCGGTTTGGGGTCAAACGAGTCGATCTGCGAGACCCCGCCTTGTTCGAAGATCACCAGGACGTTTTTGGCTGCCGGGCGAGTTCTCGCCGAGACAGGACTCGCCAAGGCAGACAGGCCTACGGCACCCAAGGCGAGAAAATGGCGGCGGCCGTGGGCAGGTCGCGAACGACCGGGCGATAGCACCATGAGAAAACTCCGCAGAGGCCGGTTCGTCGCCCTCTGGTGCGACAAGGAATCGAACGGCAGGACGCATCGACAGGTAGGTCAGGGACCGCACATGGGGACAAATTATAGTCCAAAGTGGCGCGGAAGGCGTCACCAAATACAGCGAATGGAACACGCTCAAGCCAGGCTTCGCGCGGCTTCACGAAAGGCCTCGGTACCATCGTGAAAGACCTGCTGCGCTTCATCGAGGTGGCCGTCCGCGAGCGCGGACCAGGTTCGGTTATACATCCGTTCTCCGTACGCCATGGTGACGAGTAGTTCTGCTCCAGCTTTCAAGCCTAGTTGGTCGATGATCTGCTGGCGGGCCTCGCCGAGTGGTTGTACGTGTTCTTGCATTAGTGTGTCGATGGTTTCCAGGCTGGTGAACGCCTGTTGTTGCGAGATCGAGTCGACCCGCTGAAGCAGGCCCGACAACGTGGCTTGAATGTCGATCTGCGGGCGCTGACTTGTCGCGGCGGCTGGGGACGGTTCCTGCGGCAACTGTGGCTTCCATCTCCACAGTACCAGCCCGACCAGGGAGAGTGTCGAGAAGGCCAGGAAGGTCAACCACGTACTCGGGTAAGTTGCTCCCTCAGCGGGTTGTTTTGCAGCGGCGCAGATCGAAATCACCAACCCGATAAAGAAGACCGGGCAACCGATTGTTTGCAGAGGTTTCATGCTTGATTCTCGGTTCCAATTTTCTCCGGTGTGCCGTGCCCGCGCGCCCCGCGACAGCCTAGCCCCAAAGGTAGGGCATCAAAATGGAATAAGCCGCGTGTCCGACTCCAGTCAGTGCTTCACCGACGATCAGGCCGGCCGCGAAGGGGACCAGCTTGTGTTCACAAAATGCGGCGCCTTTCAGCTTTTGAATACCCATCTGGGCCAGGCAACCGAGCCCGTAACCGAGGGTGATCGAAAAAGGCAGGTACATGGCCAGCCCGACCAGGACACCAAGGCCCGGACGGGGCGCGGCACCGAGCAGTGCGCCAATCAGACCACCCATCGTGTATTTATCGATGGGGACATTACCACTTTTGACCGCTTCGATGATCCCCATCAGGGCACCGCCTTGTGGCGCGGGTAAACTGGTTCCTTCACCGAATCCATTTTTCCCATCCGGGCCACCAATCCACAGCAGGTAGACGACGCCAAGTGCGATCAGGGGCCCCATCCAGGTCGCGCCGAATTGGGCGATTTGTTGTCGGACGGGGCGCGCCCCGATCAGGAATCCTGTTTTCAAATCCTGCATCATGTCGGCGCCTTGGCCGATTGCGACACAGACGGCCACACCGACAACCATGGCGCCGGTGATGTTGTTGTCCAGCAAGTACATCATCAGCGTGACCGAGATTAAGGCCATGCCCGACATCGGTGAAATGTCGGTCATGCCGGTAGCCTGGGCGACAATCAGTGCCGCCAATCCCAGCCACAGCGTGCCCACAACCGCTGAAAGCGCGGCGCCGGTGACGGAGACGCCGCTCAGCACAGATGCGCCAAAAAACAGGGCGATCGCGACTGCCGTACCAAGGATGAGTGTGGGCAATTTCATTTCGTCACCGCCGACTTGGGAGCCGGCACCCGCGGTGCGGGCCGCCGCAGCGAGAGACCTCAGCGCGCTTTGGATTGCTGGGAACGCGGTTACCACGCCCATCAACGCGCCGCCAATCAAGACGCCAATGCCCAATGGGCGCAGCATGGTCCTGTAGATCAAACCGGCTTGTGCTGCCGTGGGGCCCGTGACCCATTCGAATCCCACGGCGGCGGGCGAAATGGCCCACCAGGCGACCAGGCCGCCGGCGAAAAACGGCAATCCGCCACGGCCGGCGAGCAAGCCGGCGGCGATGTTCATCAGCGACAGGTAGAGAACCGGCGAGATGTGTTCGGGAAGTACTCCAAAACCAAAATGGAATTCTTCCTGTGAGACGCCCCAGCCACGCTCCGCGACCACGGCCGCGTCACTCTCCAGCCAGCCGCTGAGCATGACGAGTTTCCAGAGGCCGCTGATGAATACTCCGGCGGCGAGTAGCCAGGCTTTTTCCGTACCAGAAGAGCCCGCCCGAATAATGGTGGCCGTCGCGACTCCGGATGGAAATCGGAGTCGGTCCAGTTCGATCATCTGTTTCCGTAAGGGAATGATGACGACGACTCCCAGCACGGCGCCGGCAATCCCGGCGATGATCAAGGGTAGCGGTTGCAGATCGATCCCAGCCATACCCTCGGCACGCCACTTGGCGTCCAGCATGAACAACGCGGGTACCGTGAAGACAACGCCAGTGCCCGCGGTGTTAATCCCAGAAGCAATTGTCTGGTTGATGTTATTTTCAACCAGTGTGCCTTTCTTCAGCACGCCGCGTAGCAGTGCGTACCCCATGATGGCCGCGACCGTCGAACCTCCAATGGAAAATCCCAGCTTGAGTGCGGCCTAGACAAACGCCACGTTGAGCACGACTCCTTGGGCGATTCCCAGCACGATGCCGGCAACCGTCAACTCACGGTAGGGAGTGACGGTGGATGGGATGTCATCGCGGTGAGCGGGAGGAGCAGCCATGTGCCGGGCCTGCCAGTCAGAGGGGCCATCAAAGCGGGAAAGTGTTTATGCAGTGACCAATCGGTGCGCAGGATCAACCATCGGAAAGTACCAGGTTCACAGCACCAGCCCGGGGGAAATATCAAGCACGGTGTCAACAAGCACGGTGTCAAACTGTGCACAGATGTCGGGAAATTGCAACGGCGATTTTCAGCCAAGTCGTGTCGCGGGTTATGCCTGCATCTTGTGCCAGTCGGATATCCACCGCTGGCTGTCCGCGTTGGGCATGCTCCAGGAGGCCTGGTATTTGAAGCAATCGGTTGCGGTACGGATACCGTAGCTTTCGTCGATAATATCGAACTGATCGGTGCTCAGCTGCGCCGGGTGGGCGACGCCACAGGCGTGGCAGAGTTGAAGTATTTCTTTGCGCAGCGTGGTGATGTAATTTGCCAATCGGTTTCCTTTTTCGGTCGGTTCAAGTCCCCTCATCAACCACGATTTTTGCGTGGCGACACCCGTTGGGCAGTGGCCTGTGTGGCAAGCCTGCGCTTGAATACATCCAATGGCTAGCATCGGTTCGCGGGCTACATGAATGAGGTCGCAACCGAGTGACATGGCCAGCAGGGACTGTTGTGGAAAACCGAGTTTTCCCGACCCGACGAACACGACTTTGTCGTGGATGCCTGCTTCGACAAAGAAACGATAGACACGGCTCAAGGCCAGCTTGAAGGGTAACGCGACAAAGTCGGAAAAAACCAGCGGCGCGGCTCCCGTACCGCCTTCACCACCATCGATGGTGATGAAATCCACCCCCCGGTCTCCTTGCGACATGGCCTGGACCAGTTGTTCCCAGAACTGCATCTCTCCCACCGCGGACTTGATCCCCACTGGCAGACCGCTTGACTCGGCCAAGTCTTCGACAAAGTCGAGCATGCTGTCGATATCACTAAAAGCCGAATGGCTGGAGGGACTGGCGCAATCCACTCCCATCTGGATTCCACGTGTTTGCGCAATTTCCTCGGTGATCTTGGATTTAGGGAGCATGCCCCCGAGGCCTGGCTTGGCACCTTGGCTGAGCTTGATTTCGATTGCGCGGACGGCCGGTTTGGAGGCGACCACGTCGAGGAATTTCTGTTTGTCAAATCGACCTTGGCTGTCGCGGGCACCAAAGTAGCCCGTACCCAATTGCCACATCAGGTCGCCCCCTTCTTCATGGTAGGAGGAGACACCGCCCTCACCAGTGTTGTGCATGCAGTCGGCGATCTTGCAGCCACGATTAATGGCCTGGATGGCGGGCGCACTTAACGAGCCAAAACTCATTCCCGAGACATTGATGATCGAGGAGGGGCGAAACGCTTTCTTGCGGCCCCGCGTTTCACCGAGAATCTTGGTACAGGGGATCGCGTAGTTGGGGTCGTAACCAGGTTCGCCTCTACGGGGTGAGGTGATCGGGAAAGCGGAGTGTTTGATGATCAGGTGGTTGGCTGAGGCTTCGAGGTCATTGTCGGTACCGAACCCGAAATAGTTGTTTTCCTTCTTGGATGACGCGTAGACCCACCGTCGTTGGTCGCGACTGAAGGGGCGTTCCTCATCGTTTTTGGCCACGATGTATTGGCGGATTTCCGGACCGATACTCTCCAGCAGGTAACGGAAATGGCCTATCACGGGGAAGTTGTGGATGATGGCGTGTTTCTTCTGGCTGACGTCCCAGATGGCGATGCCGAGCACGAGTAACAGCAGCACGCCCGCCGCGATGCCCAGCCAGGTGCCGGCAGCATATCCCTGGCCATCGCCGGTGGCGGCTGTGGCTTGCGCGAGCAGGGAAGCGAACGAATTCAGTGACGCGTTCGTTGCCATGGGCGATACTCCTATCCAGCAAGAGGGACGAAGGCACGCGGCGACCGACGCTTGGCCACCTTTCTCGCCACCACGACAAGTCGGTGATTATGCAACCGGTAGTTGCCGTAACTGCGGCGCGTCTGCACCTGAAACCCGTGAGTCCGCAACGAGGTGACGAGTGCATTGTTTGAATAGAGACTCTGTACATGAATTTCGTCTTGACGTCGATATAGTTTGCCAACCTGGCGAAAAGTCGTCACTTGTCGAGTGAGTGTGCGGCCTCGTCGGGTGAGTTTCTGCTGCACCAGGCAAATCCAGTCGCCTCCCTGCCATTGGTGGCTCAAGGAGAGGTTGTCGCGTTTCAGTGGTTCGCGGATGTCGAAGATCAACAAACCATTGTCGCTGAGTGCACGGTGCACACGCGAAAAAAACTGATTGAGGCGGCGAGCGGGATGCGCGGTGCGAGTGTAGTTCAGTACCTCGCCAACAGCGATGACGGCTTGGCACTCGGGAAGCGGCTGATCGTCCAGGGAGCCGCGCATGAACTGGCCAGCTGGCAACCGCTGGCGGGCAATCTTAATCATCGCTGCCGACTGGTCGATACCGAGCGTCTCGAATCCGGTTGCGGCGAGTGCCGCCGTAGAGATTCCGCCACCACATCCCACGTCGACGATTCGCCCTCGGGTGATCCCATGTTGTTGGAGTAGTTGGAGCAGACCTGGGCAGCAGCCGTCAACGAAGTGACTGAATCCGCAGTCGTGGATGTAGGTGACGTCGGTGCCGTAGAACGAGTGGATCAAGGGAAGCGGCTGCTGCAGTGGTCGCTGTGGCGAAATTGTCAGGGACGAGGATATCAGCCGAGAGGGCCGAGCAGATAGAGCACGACAAGTGTTACTGTGAGAACGACAATACTAATTACCCAGAACCCCAGCATGCGGACGAAACGCTCTCGTTGGGAGGCTTCTCGGTCAAGAGAACGACGGCTTGCGACGTTGCCGCCATCAGATTCTGACGCAGCTGTGCTGGTCGGAACAGTGACACTGACTTCACTTTCTGTGGTGGGAACACTTGGCGGTGTGCCGGTCTTGATCAGGGGAGCGGCAGGTGCCGTGGCGGTGGGCTGGGGCGTTGGGCTGGGTAGCTGCACCGCCTGTTGGCAGTGTGGACAGGCGACCGTTCCGCCCGCCGCCTCCGGCGGAGCTCGGAAGGGGCGCTGGCAGTGAGGGCAGGCAAACGAACTGGGGGAAGTCGATTCTGGTGAGTCGGGCATGTACCGTATTCCGAAACATGGGCTGACAGTCGGCGGCGCTGGAGTGCTACCCTGCGTTCGGTGGGGATTTTCGCAACCAACCGGCCGCCGATGCAACACCGGTTCTGAGGCAGCTGGCTATCCCGGTCCGGCAGGCTTCGCCGTGGCAGCCCAGTTTAGCTGCAAACCCAAAGATTGCGTTTGAGGAAGTGTACCCTCGGCTGGTATGCTGCTGGGTCGGTTGTGGAGTCGGTTTATGGAGTCGGTGCTCATGCGTGGCTGCTGCATCCTGGTGCCAGGACTGGCCGAGCGGTCATTATTGCTTTTAATGGTCGCGAATTGCTTTCGATGAATGATCCACCTGCCATTTCACGGGCCGAGTGCTTCCGACGCATCGAGGCGATGTACGCGAGTTATGTGACAGGCCAAATTGCCGGTACGGAGCACGAAAAGGCACTCTCCTGGTTGAAGAGTTGCGTTGACCCGGGGTATGCCGGGTGGGAAGCGTGCGTCGCCAAAGACGGTCGCGCCAGCCGGAGTCGACTGTTGGAGCTGCTGGAAGATTTAGGTATGGATGCGGATACCGGGTTGAAGATCCTCACCGATGCGATGCGGCTGTGGCGTTTGACAGGGATCGATAGCCGCGCTGTTCCTCGACGGTAAGCCTCCTCTCAGACACTGACGGCAGTGGCGTCGCTCTTTTTCGTATTGTCTTGCTGTGCCGTCACGGCCTACCCTGACAGCTGGCGGGCGAGGAGCAGTTCGCTCCGTCCCGGGTGTGCGCCGATTCAGATACGTGTCTTCCATTTCGCATCATTCGGATTCCCATGGCGTTGCTGATCGATGGTTACAATCTGCTGTACGCCAGTGGCTTCCTGGGGCGCCGGCGAGGGCCCGGGGGGCTGGCTCGGGCCCGTAGTGCCCTATTGAATTTCCTGTCCGCAACGCTGTCACCGGCGCAGGTACGTCGCACGACTGTCGTTTTTGATTCACGGCAGGCGCCGCTGGGTGGTGTTTCAAGCGCCACGCACCGGGGGATCCGAGTCCGTTTCGCTGTCGGTTTTGCTGAGGCGGACGACCTGATCGAGGTACTCATTCGAGAGGATTCGGCTCCGCGTCGCCTAACGGTTGTTTCTAGTGACCATCGTTTGCAGCGAGCCGCCCGCCGGCGCCGGGCCGTGGCTGTTGATAGTGAAGATTGGCTGGCCCGACTTGAACGCCGGGCGTGGCGGAAGCAAAACGTGGCCGCCGTACCGGAGACGCCACGTGACCGCGTGTTGACTGAGGGCGAAATCCAGGCCTGGCTGAAACATTTTGGCGTTGATATCGACGAGGTAGCGGAGGTGGGGGATTCACCAGATAAATCGGCTGAGACGGACTGTGACCCATTTCCACCTGGTTATGGAGACGACCTTGTTCACGAGGATTAGCGTGTTGGCGGTGTAGTTTGTAGCCGCTGACGATCATCGAGGAGCGACGCGATGACGAAGTCCGCGACCAGCCAGCACCCCGGTTAGCCGACCTTTGGCAATGGCCAGCGTACCGTTGACAAACAGGTAGCGAACCCCGGTCGCGTATTGGTGGGGGGCCTGATAAGTTGCTGTGTCGATGTAGGTGTTGGGGTCCAGTAGTACCAGGTCGGCCCACTGTCCCGGACGCAGGTAACCGCGATCCGTGAGACCCAGGATATCCGCGGCCAGTCCGCTGCAGCTGCGAATTGCCTGTGCCACGGTGACGGTTTGGCCACGCAGTGCGTAGCGACCAATCTTACGGGGGAAGCAACCGTAGTTGCGGGGGTGAGGGCGGGTGTCGGCGTCGAGCTGTTGCGCTCCTCCATCACTCGCGGTGGCGACGAACGGCTGTTGCATGATCAGCCGGATCTCGGCTTCGTTGATACTGAAAGAGACCATTTGTGCTCCGCCGTTGCGTTCCATCTGGAGGACGATTTCGACAGCGGTGCTCTCCTCTTGCTCCGCCAATTGCACCAGGTTCTTACCTTGCCAGCTGCGGTTGGCAGCATAGTCTGCTACCAGCAGGTCAGCCCCTCGGTTGCGCGGCTTGAGTTCGGCGGCAATTCCTTGGCGGAGTTTCACCGCTTCCGCCGGATCTTGCAGCGCCGATATCAGTCGCGCGCGGTGTCGATAGGGCCGAGGTACCGCCAGAACAGAGAGTGAGGTACTGCTGGCCGTGTAGGGATATTGATCGGCAGTGACCGTTTGGCCCGCGTCGCGGGCCTGGCGAATCAAAGCAATCGCGTCGGCCGCCAGCCCCCAGGACTGGCGGCCGCTGGCCTTGAAGTGGGAGATGTGGACAGGTAAGCCGGCCCGTTGTCCGATTGCCAGGGTTTCCTGGATCGATTCCAGCAAACGTGTGTTTTCGTTCCGCATATGGGATGCATAGAGCCCGCCGTGCCGAGCCACGACCTGAGCGAGCGCGATCAGTTCCTCTTGGTTGGCAAAGGTACCGGGAATGTAGATCAGCCCCGTTGAGATTCCCCAGGCGCCGGCCCGCATGCCCTGCTCCACACGCTCCATCAGTTCCGCCAGTTCGCCGGGGGTTGGCGCTCGATTCGCGGTTCCCATCACCTCGCGCCGCAGGGCTCCATGCGGAAGCAGAGGCAACACATTCGTGCCAGTACCGTGTTGATCAACCGCGCCCAGCAGCGCGGCGACGTTGTGGGCACCGCCGCCGCAGTTGCCAGTGACCACTGAGGTCACGCCCTGTTTCAAGTAGTTTGCATTTTGACGTGTTGCTGGCTGGAGGATTGAGCGGTCGCTATGGGAATGCAGGTCGATGAAGCCGGGCGCGGCAATCAGTCCGGTGCCGTCGAGTTGTTGGGGTTCACCACGGACAGAAAAGTGACCGATCGCCACGATCCGCTTGCCACGTAGGGCGATATCGCCTGGGAATGCATCGCGGCCGGACCCGTCGTAAATGCGGGCATGGCGGATGACGAGATCCGCGTCAATGGGATCGGCGGCAATGCAGGCAAGGCAGTAGAGTGTCGTCGCCACGAGCATCGGCAGCGCCTTGTTGTGATGGTTCTGAAACCTGGTTGTTTACCAGCACCTCGTCGAGTTCTTTTTCGCGCTCAAACAGCTCGCGCAAGTCCTGGTAGCGTCGTGCCAGCGGGAAACGCGACGATATTTTCGTGGCGGACCGCGGGAAGACTCTCCTGGCCACGACTCCACACGCCGATAGCCGCCAAGTTGGGCTTGGCGCTGGGAGTGTTTCCCGGTTGTGCGGCAGTCTGCTGGCGGACACCGATCGCGGCGCGGGCCAGCAGTGTTTCGCGGACGAAGCGTCGGCGTGAACGGGCAAATTGCATGGTCAGGCCTGTTGGAGACAACAACAATCGTGGAGAATAGCGGGTGTGCTCAGCCGGTCCGAGGGCTATTTCGCATGGCCAGGCCGGCGGGCGAGGCGCGTACCAACCAGCGTCGAAGCATCATCCGTTGAGGCACCGTCTGATCGTCGGGGGACCGTCGAACTCAGATGCAATCGTAACTCTGCTACAAAAAATGGGCAAACCGAGTGACCGAGGAACATGCAGACACAGGGGAGCTGCCAGGCACACTCGCGCTGGCCCTGGGCGAGTGCCAGTTGGAGCTGCCTGCCGAGACGGTGGACCGGCTTGGCCAGTACTGCCAGCTCCTGTGGCAGTGGAATCAGCGTTTAAACTTGACCCGCCACACGAACTACCGGACGTTTGTGCAGCGCGACGTCGTCGATACTTTGCAGCTCTCGCGGTGTTTAGCTGAGGATGACGAAATTCTCGACGTGGGTTCGGGGGGGGGGGTGCCCGGGGTCATTCTGGCGATTCTGCAGCCCCAGTGGCAGATTTCGCTGGCTGAGTCGGTGGCCAAGAAGGCCCGCGCGCTGGAGACGATTGTCGGTCAGCTCGATCTTCCTGTACCGGTTCACGCAGAGCGTGCCGAGAAGCTCCTGGAGGATCTCCGGTTTACGGCGCTGGTATCGCGGGCGGTCGGTCCATTGTGGAAGATGCTTTTCTGGTTTCAATCCCACTGGGCGTCGGTAGGGAGGCTGGTTGTGATTAAGGGCCCGAGATGGGTTGAGGAGCGGGCTGAAGCGCGGCACCGCGGTCTGATGCACGGTATTGAGCTGAGACGTTTGGCTTCTTATCCGATGCCCGGCACGGAGTCTGAAAGCGTGATTCTGGAATTGCGGCCGTCCCGCGAATAGCCGTGCTGGCGGGAGCCGGCACGGGCTGTTACCGCTCGGTTCCTTCTCAACTTGAGTTTCCTTAGAATGGTCGCATTCCGGCGGACAGTCTGTGATGTCGTAGTGCCTGGTTTCCTCGCCTCCCTTTCATAATGGGTTGTGCCATGACCGACCGAGTTGTCTATCTCAATGGGGAGTACGTCACTGAAAGTGCGGCCCTGGTGTCTATTTTTGACTCCGCGCTGATGTTCGGTGACATGGCGTTTGAAATGACGCGCACTTTTCGCCAGCAGCCTTTTCATTTACGTGCCCACCTTGATCGCCTCTACGGGTCGCTGGATTTGCTGGAGATCGACTGTGGCTTAACCCTCGAGGAGATGGAGGCTCGGACGCTCCAGACGCTGGAGCGGAACCAGCCGACTGAGGCAGAGGATGTTGATTGGCAGATCATGCACAATGTTTCGCGCGGTCCGTTGCCTCTGTACGGAACCGTGTTTGGGGGACAGCCGGAACCGACAGTGACCATCAACTGCTGGCCGTTGATTACACATATGGCTGGGTTTGTGGCGAATTACCAGGATGGCTTGCGACTAGCGGTCTGTGCGCAACAGGCAATCCCAGCGCACTTGCTCGATCCCAAAGCCAAAACCCGCAGCCGTATGCACTATCAGATGGCGGTCCTTCAGGGGGCGCGGCTGGGTGAGGGAATCTGGCCTGTCATGTTGGACCCGGATGGTTTTCTCGCTGAGGGGCCGGGCTGGAACGTCTTCCTGGTCAAAGATGGCGTCATTTCAACCCCCGAACCACGTAACTGCCTGTTGGGTGTAAGTCGTGGCAACGTACTGGATCTGGCTGGCCAGCTTGGCATTCCTGCCAGGGAAACGAATCTAGGCCGTTACGAGGCCCTGCGGGCCGATGAAATCTTCTGTACCTCCACGACCTATTGCATCTGCCATGCTGTTTCCTTCGAAGGTCAGGTGGTAGGTAACGGGGGCCCCGGACCGATATTCCAGCAGTTACAAGCTGCCTGGAAAGAGCAGGTGGGGCTTGATTTTGTGGCCCAGGCGGAGGCGTATGCCGATCGGCTCGCGGATTGGCGTGAAGCGGAGCTGGCCGTCGAAGTTAGCTGACAGGCGTTGTTGTGGGGGCTGTTTGGTTTCGTCTTGACCCGTTTGCCACTCAGACTTATGCTGCCCACCCCGATACGGCAAAAGCAAGGAGGCTTGGCCAGTATGAGGAATGTAGCGGAAGACCCCCCGGCTGTCCCGCTGCTGGATATCAATCGGGAGAACCGGTTGGTGCGGGACGAAATCCAGCAGGCGATGGCCCGTGTTTGTGATCAGGGATGTTTTCTCCACGGCGATGAAGTGCGGCGGCTCGAGGCGGTGCTCGCTGCCCGTTGTGGCGTGCCGTACGCTGTATCGTGCGCCTCGGGATCCGATGCGCTGTTGCTGGCGTTGATGGCTCATGAAATCGGGCCGGGTGACGATGTGATTCTTCCCAGCTTCACTTTTTTCGCCACTGCGGGCGCCGTTTGGCGATTGGGCGCGCGGCCGGTTTTCGTCGATATTGATCCGCTGACGTATAACCTGGACCCCGCATTGGTAGAAGCGGCGATCACGTCGCAGACCCGGGCCGTCATTCCAGTCCACTTGTTTGGTCGTTGCGCGGACATGCACGCGATTAGTGAGATTGCCGAGTGCCATCAGGTGCTGGTGGTAGAGGATGCGGCGCAGGCGATCGCGGCACTTCATCGGGACCGTGCGGCGGGAGCCTGGGGCGATATTGGTTGTTTCAGTTTTTACCCGACCAAGAACCTGGGTGGTTTTGGAGATGGCGGGATGCTGACGACGGGAGACGAGCAGACTGCCGAGCGTTTGCGATTGTTAGCTGCGCACGGTATGCAGCCTCGCTACTATCACAGCCACGTGGGTATTAACAGTCGCCTCGATACCTTGCAGGCAGCCGTACTGAATGTCAAAGAGGCTCAGCTCGATCACTTGACCGAGCGTCGGAGGGCCAATGCGGCGCGGTATCGCGAGTGGTTTGCCACGGCGGTTGATGCTGCGCAGTTGGTGTTACCTGAAGAGGACACGGACGGTTTTCACGTCTGGAATCAGTTTACGGTGCGCGTGCCGGGCGGCAGACGCGACGCGCTACGGAACTTCTTGCAAGAGCGGCGGGTTGGTACGGAGGTGTATTACCCGGTACCTTTGCACCAGCAGGTTTGTTTTGCCGATCTGGGGTATGGTCCGGGGAGTTTGCCACATACTGAGAACGCCGCGCTAGAAGTGCTCAGCCTGCCTGTTTTCCCCGAGTTGAGTGAGGCCGAGCAACACGCCGTGGTTGCAGGCGTGGCCGACTTTTTCGCCGCCAGCAGCCGTGCTGTGGCCTGAACGATGGCTAGTGTCGAAAGAGGAATTCTTTGGCGTTTAGCAACGCCCAGCAGATGTCCTCGAGGGCTTCACGCCGTGCGCGTCGCCGACGCTGTAGATGATTGCTGCCCGGTTCGACCGGGCGTTCTACCGGCGTGCTGGCCAGTTGTTGGGCATCATCGAGCAGGGACACAGCGCGTTCACTTTCGACGCTGTCGGGTGCGCGGTTCAAGGTGCGCCAGTAGAGTTCGGTCACCAGTGCCGTGTCTGCGGGGTACTGTTCCAGCAGATGGGTCAACGCGTTGTCCTGATGGCGTAGCCTGCCGTGAATTCCCGCACCGCCGACCAGGACCAGGGCTTGTTTGAGTGTGGTTTCGTTGGACCGCTCGCATTCACAGGCCAGGAGTCGTTCTGGTTTGCCGAACGTTTTCAGGAAGCGGTCTCCGCTGGCCGGTTCGGTATCCCGGCGGCGGAGTCGGCGGACACCGGGGATCTGTATCGCTCGTATACCCGCGGGATATCCCACGAAGGTGGCCGGCGCGCCCAGGACCTGAGTTTGTGCGTCGAGCAATACTTCGGCTGGCAGCCGCTTAATTTCAGCGTGCGAAAAATGCGTGTCGTCGGCGCGATTGCTCTCGGTAGGCTGCGCGGACCGTTGGTAGATCTGGGATGTCAGAATTCGCCGGACGAGCGACGGCAGGTCGAATGCACTACGGATAAACTGGCTGGCCAGTTCTTCCAGCAGGGGTGGGTTGCTGGCGGGATTCGTCAGCCTGAAGTCATCGATCGGTTCCACCAGCCCGCGACCCAGCAAGTGGTACCAGACAAAGTTCGCCTGCGAGCGCGCGAACTGTCTGTTTTCTGGTCCCGTGAGCCACACGGCCAACGGGGTGAGGCGGTCGTAATGACTACCCGGTCCGAGAGCTTCGGCACCCAGTAATTTCGGTGCGGCGAAATGACCGCTGCGGGGGTCCGTGACCCCCAGATTACCATTGACCACCACCCGCTGATCTCCTTTGAACTCATTCTTATCGAATTTGTCGCTCCGCTTGTTGTCGACGATCTCGTAATCGACTAGCGCAAAGACGGCGGCCCAGGAGTAGTAGTCATCTTGGGTCCAGCGGTCAAAGGGGTGGTTGTGACATTGGGCGCATTGGAGGCGAGTTCCCAGGAACAGGCGGGCAGTTGTTTCGGCGCGGATTGCGGGTGTGCGGTTGGCACGCCAATAGTTGGCCGGTGGGTTTTCGTAGGTGCTGCCCGTGGAGCGGAGTAGTGCGCGGGCAAATTGATCCCAAGGGAGGCTGGCCGCGATCTGCGCTCGAATCCAGTCGTGAAAGACGTCTACGCCGCGCGCGTCGAGCACCTTTTCTTCATTGCGCAGGATGTCCGACCATTTGAGGGCCCAGAAGTCCGCAAATTCAGGTCGCGCCAAGAGCCTGTCGACCAGACGGGCGTGTTTGTCCGGACGTGACTCGTGGCTGAAGGCACGCGCCTCCTCGCTGGTGGGCAGAACTCCGAGTGTGTCGAGGTAGGTGCGTCGCAGCAGTGCGGGATCGCTCGCGCGTGGCGAGGGTTCGATCCGCAGCCGCCGCAGTTTGGCCAGTGCGAGGTCGTCCAGTCGACTTTGTCCTGGCGCTGGCGGCCGAGTCGGCGCTGGTCGGTTGGCCATCAGTGCGACTGGGACGGCTACTTGGCGGTTCAGGTAGCGGACGATGATAGTCGTCTGTCCGTAACGTTGGCGGACGACACGGCCGGCGATTTCCACGGTTGCCAGCAGGTTGGACGTATCGTAACAGGCCAGCCGTGTCACGTCGCGCGGTGGTTCGCCGGCGAAGCGTGCGACGACACGCAGTTGCAGGTCCGGTGCGGCCCCGAAGGTGACGGCTTCCGGAGGCGAAACTTGCAGCGAGAGGAGTTGGGGTGGGTGGAGATGGGGGGGCGGCGCTCCCGCGGCCAGCCACCGACGCAGGATACGGTACTCCAGGTCGCCTGGGCGAAAGCGCGTGCCGCCCAGGTGGGCCACCTGCCCGGTCGCTTTCCGCAGGATCAGGCTTTCGTCGGGCGCCTGGAGGTCCACCCGTCGTCCGCCATATTGACGGACCAGGCTGGTGTAGTCCTCTGTGGGGTGCTGTCCTCGTAGCGACAGCTTGAAGCCGCCTTTGCCATTCTGGTTGCCATGGCAGTTGCCCGCGTTGCAGCCCGCTTTGGAGAGCACCGCCATGACATCGCGGTCAAACGTAATCGTCGCTTCGGCGGCCGCCGAGGGGGCTACAGCGAGTCCGGCCAACGCAGCCAGCGCGCAGAGCACCAAGGGAGCGGGCAGCCAAGGGTACCGACACGACATGTTCAAGTTCCTGCCAAGGGCCGAGATTTCTGCCAAACGCCGAGTGTGAGCCACGGCTACTGCCAGTATCGAGGAGAGTTCGGGGTTTTTCAACGCAACCGGTGATGACTTGCGGGGTGATGACCGATCAAATAGGATACGCCTCTCGCGTCTTTGGGGCGGAAACACCCTTCCCCTGTAGCTCAGTTGGTAGAGCAAGCGGCTGTTAACCGCTGGGTCGTAGGTTCGAGTCCTACCGGGGGAGCTCTAGAATTCTTAGCGAAACTATTGAGTTAACCTGTTAACGCCCGTGGGCCTCTGGCCAGATCGCGGGCGTTG